>CAZUIH010000015.1:0-32039 GCA_964620365.1 uncultured Desulfobacterales bacterium
TGTACTCATGGTCTCTACTATAAAAAATTGGATTGAGATCGTCACTCAAAAAAATAAATTCTCAAAAGGCCTTTACTAAGAAGTATTACTTAGTTAAGAATCGTTAAAAAATGAAACAAGAACAATATAGCGGAGGAGCAGATGACTCAACCATCCACCACCATCTCTGAAAAAATGCTTGGCTTTATGGAAAGATCCTCATGGATTCGCAAGATGTTCGAAGAGGGAGCCCGGCTCAAAAAAAAGTACGGGGCCGACGCAGTCTGCGATTTCAGCCTGGGTAATCCTGACCTTCGTCCACCGGAAGAATTTCAGCAAACGCTCATGAAAATGGCCAACGACACATCCCCGGGCATTCATAGTTACATGCCAAATGCAGGAATTCCTGAGGTCAGGGAATCAGTGGCCAAGAGAGTGGGCCTGGATCACCAGGTGGAAATTTCCCAGGAAGAGATACTGATGACCTGCGGGGCTGCAGGAGGTCTCAACATTATCTTCAAAGCCATACTGAATCCAGGGGAAGAGGTGATAGTGCCACGTCCCTTTTTCGTGGAATATGGTTTTTATGTGGACAATCACGGGGGCAAACTTGTTCCAGTTGAGTCAAATCCAGACTTCTCCTTAAGCCTGGACGAGATTGAGAAGGCCATCACCCCTAGCACCAAGGCTATTTTATTAAATTCGCCCCACAATCCCACTGGTGTCATATACAGCGAGGACCAAATCAAAAACCTTGCCCAATTATTAGAAAAGGCCAGTGACAGAATAGGCCACACCATATTCCTGCTTTCTGATGAGCCCTACCGCAGACTTGTCTTTGACGGGGAATCCGTACCCCCTATCCTTAAACATTACCGGGAAAGCATAGTTACCACATCCTTTTCAAAGGATCTTTCCATACCTGGTGAACGCATCGGGTATGTTGCTGTAAACCCAAATATTTCCAACAAAAACGCCCTCATCGGGGCACTCACCCTGGCCAACCGGATACTTGGTTATGTCAATGCCCCTGCCCTTATGCAGCGGGTTGTTGGACAAGCGCTCAATGCCAATGTGGATGTGAAAAGATATGAAAAGAGAAGAGACATCTTCGCATCCATCCTCTCTGACGCAGGCTATGATTTTGTTATGCCCAAGGGGGCCTTTTACTTCTTCCCCAAAAGTCCATTGTCTGATGATGCCAGGTTCGTGGGAATACTCCAGGAATCAAGAATACTGGCAGTACCGGGATCAGGCTTTGGTGCCCCAGGCCACTTCCGGCTTGCCTTCTGTGTCGGAGACGAGGTAATCGAAAGATCAAGGGAAGGCTTTGCAAAAGCCATGGAAAAGGCCAAAAACATGGGATAGCGTCCCTGTGCAGCTGAAGTGTATGGTTAGTCCCCTAAGGGAATCTCTGAAAAATGACCTCTAATAAAAGAAACTGATTTTTTAGAGGTTCCCTTTATTACGAATTACGCACCCTAAGTAAGCCACCCCCTAGTAACTCTCAAAGATCTGACTTTTCAGAATGGGTTACCCTTCAACAGGGGGCACTCAACACCGCCCCAAAAAAACCATCAGGCCCTGACTCCATGGGATAAGTCCGCAGCAGACCTGCTTCCACCAAGGAGCGGGCCTTTTCAGGAAGAAAATTCCTCGCGTCCAAAACCATCCAGCCTGGGCTTTCATCCAGGAATTCATGGATTACCTCGGTTGTCTCTTCTGGTTCCAGGCTGCATGTCGCGTAGACTATTATCCCGCCCGGCCTGACAAGGGCGGATGCCCTCTTCAGAAGAAAGAGCTGATCACGCTTTAAAGATGAAAAGGAAGAAGACGAACGGTTCCACTTTATGTCAGGGTGGCGCCTTATCACCCCAAGGCCGGAACAAGGGGCGTCTATCATGATGCGGTCATACCGTGCCTCATTCGCCCCATCCGCTTTTAATAGCTTCGGATCAACCACATTCACAGACCTGATACCCAGTCTTTTCATATTCTCCTTCAGAAGATCAAGCCTCTTCCTGTTCACATCCATAGCATCGATATGGGCCTCATCCTTGGACAGCTCCGCAAGATGGGTGGTCTTTCCGCCAACGCCTGCGCACATGTCAAGGACCCTTTCTCCTGGCCTGATCCCTAGAAGATATGACACGAGTTGCGCGCCTTCATCCTGGACCTGAAACCATCCCTGTTGAAAACCGCAGATCCTGGAAGGAGAGCCCTTGAAATCCTTTATCATCACGGCCTGGGGGCTGAATCTCCCTGGCACACACCCCAATGACATCTGGGACAGCGCGTCCATGAACCTCATCCTGTCAATTTTGAGGATGTTTGTACGCAGCGTGAAAGGCGCCTGCAGGTTATTCATATCCATGATCTCACAGGCCATCTTCCTGCCATGACGATCAATCAGTCGCTCAACCATCCAGACAGGATGTGATTTTTCAATGGCCACGCGTTTTACAAAGGATGCCTTTTCGAGGTTGTCACACTTCCTGGCCCCCTCCATCCCAAGCCTGTCACGCCTCCTGGCAACACGTCTCAAAATTGCGTTCACCAGGGATGCCGCCCAGGTAAAGCCATTTTTTTTCACGCCCTTTACAGCCTCATTCACAGCGGCCCTTGGAGGAACCCTTTCAAGAAAAAGTATCTGGTAGACCCCTATCCTAAGGTGCATTCTGACAAGAGGCGGCAGTTTTTTCTTCGACGAGGCCAACATCGAATCAATGTGATGATCAATGAGGAGAAGCCAGCGGACGACTCCGAAAATTATGTTTCTGGCAAGTGCCCTGTCTTTTGTCGAGCAGTTGTAACTGGAAGTCAGCACATCCTCGGCTATCTCGGAAAGAGGTCGCCTTTCATGGGGAGGGAATTTTTCCCAGAGGAGCAAGGCAGAACATGCCGCAGACCTTGGATCATCTTTTTTAATATTTTCCATTGGCTTACGAAACAGGGAAAACGACTTGGTCCGGAACTGGATCTAGTTGAACCGTATCCCTTCTTTCAAGGCCCTTCCACGGAGAAAATTGGCCACTGACAGCCTCTTTTTTCCGGGCCAGTGTATTTCACGGATCAGGACAGAACCTTTTCCCGTAGCGATTTCTATGCCTTTGTCCGACAAAGAGAGGAGAGTGCCGGGTGGCTTATCGGCACCACCTTCAATGGCAACGGGTCTGAAGAGCCTGATCCTGTTTCCTTCCAGGTAGGTATATGCGCCTGGCTTGGGATCCAGTGCCCTGATGAGATTTGACACCTTTTGTGCTGGAAGTTCCCAGTCAATGTGGGCCATCTGCCTGGATATGGGCGGAGCAAGACTCACCCCTTCCTCAGGCTGGGGTATAGGAACGAGTTCTGACGTCTTCAGTTTTTCAAGGGCTTCCATGATAAGTTCTGCACCCAGATGGGCCATCCGCTCATAGAGCTCTCCAAAGGTCTCTTCCGGCCCTATCTTCAATCCCCGTTGCAAAAGGATAGGTCCTGTATCCATACCGGCGTCCATTTTCATAATGGTTATGCCCGTCTCTTTTTCTCCTTCCATGATAGCCCATTGGATGGGGGCCGCTCCACGATATTTCGGCAACAACGAGCCATGAACATTGACTGGCATTATAGACGGGACGTCCAGCAACTCCTGGGAAAGTATTTGTCCATATGCAGCAACCACCAGTAAATCAGGCCCTAGCCTCTTCATTTCGGCAACGAATCCAGGCTCCCTCGCCCTTTCCGGCTGTAAAACAGCAATACCATTCTTTTGGGCGACTTCCTTTACAGGAGAGGGCACCAGTTTTCTTCCCCTGCCCCTGGGTCTGTCGGGCTGAGTGACCACACAAACTACATCATCCGGGCCTTCCAGTAGCGCATTGAGCGAAGGGACGGCGAACTCCGGGGTTCCCATGAAGACTATTCTGTATCTTTTATTCTTTTCCACACCTTACGCCCACTTATTCCTTGATCCTCGATCTGTTTCTCAGAATGACCAGATGTCCCCTGAAATTTAATCATCCTGGGGCCGAATCTTGGCCCATTTTTTTCGAAACAAGGCCCTCTTAACAGGGTTCAGCCTATCGACAAAGCAAACCCCGTTCAGGTGATCCAACTCGTGCTGAAGGCATCTTGCGAGGATACCTTCGGCCTCTATCTCGATCTCCTTTTCATCTCTGCCGATCCCCTTGACCAAGACCCTGGAGGCCCTTTTGACTGGTGCTCCGTACCCCGGAACACTGAGGCACCCCTCTTCTGCCACCTCTTCGCCTTCAGCCTCTGCGATAAAAGGATTTATAATGGCGAAACGATTTCGTCCTCCATCCTCATTACCTACGTCCAACACCACCACCTGTATGAGCTTTCCCACCTGATTGGCGGCAAGCCCTATCCCCTCGGCCTTGTACATGGTATCAAACATGTCATCTATGAAGGTCTGAAGCTGCCCGTCAATCTCTTTTACCGGATCGGCCTTCTGTTTTAAAATTTCGTGCGGATATACTAATATCTTCATGACTGTTACAATAAATTCTATTCTCCAGCCAGGCAAGGAGATTCAAGAATGAGATTACGCCCTTTAAGGGAAGATCTATATCTACCAGCGGCCCGGGACCTAAGATTTCTACTCTCACGGGGCTATCCAAGGGAATCCGCACTTAAATTTGTTGGAGATCACTACCAACTGCACCAGCGGGAAAGAGACCTCCTTTATCGGGGAGTTTACCCCTTGGACGTAGCCAGCAGCCGTAAAAGAAAAATGATCACCCCATCCGCGCTTAAAGGCAGAAGACTTGTTGTAGATGGATATAACGTGCTGATTACCCTGGAAAGCGCTCTGAAGAACAAAGATCTTTTGCTTGCCGATGATGGTTTCACACGGGATGTCAGCAGGGTATTCAGAGGGTTTAGGCCAACAGCCCTTACCAAACACGTATGGACCACGGTTTTAACCTTTCTGAAGGACTACCCCCCTAAAGAAACCATAGTACTGCTGGACAGCCCCATTTCCAAAAGCGGCGAACTTGCATTGCGAATATGCAGGTGGTTCGCGGAAACACATTTAAACGGTAAGGCACTTACCACCCCTTGCACAGAAAGAGAAATGCTCAAAATTCCCGGGATATACGCAAGTGCCGACTCCTTCATTATAGAAAAAGCGGAATGGATATTTGACCTTGCAGGCCACCTTATAAGACGTCGTCTACGCCTTAGTCCAATAAGATTGTCCCGGAGCAAAGTGAACCAACCAGCCTAGTTCCCAATTGCTAGTCAAGGGGCCTGAGCCTCACCAGTGTCGCCCCCCAGCCTCCGGCATCTTCAGAGGCAATTCGATATCCTGCCACGTAATTTAAACGGACGAGCAGGGCATGCACGCTTCGCCGCAGCATCCCTGTCCCCTTTCCATGAATAATTCTCACGTCATATATACCCTTTTGCCTGCACGCATTCAGGTAATCAGGAACAAGGAATTTTATGTCTCTGGGGTTGAATGCATGGAGGTCCAGGACACCATCAATTGGAACTTCAAAAGTGTCGCCAGTATTCATAGAGCAACTCGACCACTCACTCGACACTTACCCGCCGCAAAGGGACATTGGCCCACGTTTGTAAAGTTCTCTAAAAGGCCACCAGAATACAAACAAAAATGGCGCACCTGAAAAGTGCGCCTTAGCATCTAATTTATAATTTTTTTAGTCCAATGCCATAACATCCTGTGCCTGGGGTCCTTTACCTGTATCAGCTACGGTAAACTCGACCCTCTGGCCTTCGATGAGCTTACGGTAACCATCTCCACGGATTCCGCTGTAATGAACAAATATGTCTTTACCAGCATCCCTGGTGATAAAACCATAACCTTTGGTGGCATTAAACCACTTTACAGTTCCTACTTCTCGCTCTGCCACAATATGCACCCCCCTTCATATGTAAATTGAGGCAGAGCGTTCTAAAGCTGAGAAACCCAACAGGCTGTCACGATACCTAGAACGACCGCCTATTAAGATCAAACAATACATAAATTAATTTTTTTTGGCAAGTCAAAAGAACAGCTATCTATGATTTTTTGTTATAAGACAAATGAGTTACTGACCCAGGATAATAGAGAAAAAGTCTTCACCAAAATGGTGTACCAACATCACGCTATTTCTTGGGCAATTAAGGACGCAAGGGCCTGCCGATCATACCGCATCTGCTGTGTTGTCAGCCAGTTGGTACGTCTCGTGTCTGCTTCCTTGCGACTTCAACAAACTTGGCAGCCACATAATCCGTGATAAAAACAAAAAACACTCGCAAATTTAAGTTGCATGCCAAACCCAAGTGTCTATAGTTCATATATAAGAACACTTTATTAATCCCATCCAACACGCAGCCTTACATAGGCCGGGCGGACAGTTGCAGGCCTGCAAGACAGGGGGCCGGCGACCGGCATGAGTGTTTTCGTATTTTTTTCATTAACATAGGCTGGATTTAATGGACATACGTTCTCTTGAATATCTCTTGGCCCCGGGACGCATAGCTGTCCTTGGTGCCGACAGTGCGGCAGGAACCGCAGGCAGATTGCTGCTCAACAACCTCACTGGTTCCGGTTTCCGCGGCTCCATCTTCCCGGTTCATCCATCCAAGGAGGCAATCCTTGGCATCCCTGCGTATCCCGATGTCCGCGACATCCCCAAAGAAGTGGATCTGGCCGTACTATGCGGCAGCCCCAAAACAATACTTGAAGACCTCGAGGCATGTGGCGAGAAAGGTGTACGGGCCGTCCTCATACTGGCCCATGACTTCCGTCACAGGGTTAAAGCCCCAAAGAAATTTATCAAGGCCATCAAACAAAAGGGGCTCAAGCATAAGATTCGCATCCTTGGGCCCAATTCAATGGGATTCATACGACCAAAGCTCTCATTGAACGTATCCACTGCACAGGTGACACCGCCTCCAGGGCGCCTGGCCTTTATTTCCCAGAGCACCACCCTTGCCGCCTCCATTCTTGATTACGCGTCCAGCAAAAACGTGGGATTCAGCGCCTTTTTGTCCCTTGGGACACTGGTAGATGTAGATTTTGCCGATCTTATGGATTTTTTTGGGATAGACCAGGCCACGAGGGGCATGATTTTATATATTGAATCAGTGAAAGACGGACGCAAATTCATGAGTGCTGCCAGGGCCTTTGCCAGGGCCAAACCCATTGTTGTGGTAAAGGGAGGAAGATATGCCCAATCCGCCCAGGCAGCCCTCACACACACGGGCGTCCTTGCCGGAGAAGACAAGGTATACGATGCGATTTTCAAAAGGGCCGGCATGATTCGAGTGGAAGAAGTGCTCGAACTCTTCCATATTTCCGAAGCACTCTCAAAGCAGCCCGCCCCCAAGGGAAACAAATTGCTCATCGTGACCAGCGCCGGCGGACCAGCAATTATGGCCACTGACACACTCAACAGATATGGCGGCGAACTTGCCCCTCTTTCGCCGGAGGCAAAAAGAGCCCTTGATGCAGTGCTACCGGAACACTGGAACCCGGAAAACCCACTGGATGTCCTCTCGGATGCCTCGGCCCATAGGTTCCGGGATGTTGTTTCCATATGCCTGAAGGAGGAGGAACCGGACGGGGTGCTGGTAATTCTCACACCACAATTCTCGAGCGAGCCCGTTGCTACTGCCAAGATGCTTGTGGAGCTTGCCAACAAGAACCCCAAAAAGACACTGCTTGCGTGCTGGATGGGAACCGGTGAAAGCGCCAAGGGAAGACAGATACTTAACCTGGGCGGGATACCTACCTTCGTAGCCCCGGAACAGGCAGTAAAAAGCTTTGTATACATGCACAATTATGACAAAAACATCAAACTCCTCTACGAAACTCCGGCCAATATCCAAGAAGATTTTCACCCTGACTCTGAGGCTGTGGAAGCAATTCTCTCCAGGGCTGGCAAGGAAGGGCAGCTCCTTTTGAGCGAAAGGGAATCCAAGGAGGTATTAAGGGCATATAATATAGAATCGCCGCCTGTAAAACTGGCCACCACCCCGGACGAGGCCCTGGAAATCGCAAGGAAGATGGGATTCCCGGTAGCTCTCAAGGTCGAATCCCCAGACATCCCCCACAAGAGCGAGGTAGGGGGAGTCATCCTGCATGTAACTGAATCGCAGGTCAAGGAGACATTCAAAAGAATAAAATCCAACGTGATGTCTATGAAACCCGAGGCCCGGTTTTTAGGCGTCACGGTCCAGCCCATGGTACTCTGGCCAGGCCATGAGGTGGCAATAGGCGCCAAAAAAGATCCCACTTTCGGCTCGGTCATACTGTTCGGCACCGGAGGCGATCTCTTTGAGACCCTTGAAGATTATGCCGTTGGCCTCCCACCCCTTAACCAGACACTTGCCAGACGCCTTATGGAAGAAACCAAAATATACCGCTATTTGAAAGGCAAGGCCTTTCCACGGGTGGACATAGAGGGGCTGGAAAGGATCCTGATCAACTTTTCCCAGCTCATTGTAGACTTCCCCCAGATAAGGGAGGTAGACATCAATCCCTTCTATGTGGGCGGAGACCAGGGGGTATGCCTTGACGCCAGGATAGTGCTTGAGAAAGATGCCCATTCCGGGGTAAAAAGGGCGCAGGGGCCGTGTTGCCCTAGCAATCTGGCCATTTGTCCATATCCCTGTCATTATATGGACACCGCATCGCTAAAAGATGGACGACCTTATATCATAAGACCCATAAGACCGGAAGATGAACCCCTGTTACTTGAACTTTTCCACACCTTTTCGCCCGAGACCATCTACATGCGTTTCTTTCAACCTCTTACCGATATTCCCCATGAACAGCTGGTCCGATACTGCCAAGTCGACTATACCCGGGACATAGCACTAGTGGCCTCTATCCATGAAGAAAACAGGGAGCGCATCATAGGCGTGGGACGCCTCACCATGTTACCAAATGGCCAGGACGCAGAAATGGCGATAGTGGTTGGTGACCCGTGGCAGAGGCAGGGGGTTGGACTCCAGCTGGCAAAACACTGTCTTGCTATTGCCAGAAGCGAGGGGAGACAGGTCATCATAATGGACGTGCTCCGCCAGAATGATGCTATGAAAGGCCTTGCCCAAAAACTGGGTTTTGAACAGGTACCATCGGATGACGATGATATTGTGCGCTTTCGGCTAGACCTGTACAAGAGGGGCAAAGGGAAACATCGGGCATGAGGCCCCTTTGGGGAAACGACAAAGTGAAAGGTAAATGGATGCCGGAACTCAGGAACGTTTCTGTTATCTTTGACGAGAGATTTTTGGATCACGATATCTGGGGAGGAGACCACCCGGAAATCCCTGGCCGATTGAATGCCATCCTCAACCGCCTTCAGAACGGCCCAGTGTCCCGGCACCTGAAGTGGGCCATTCCCCGAAAGGCAGACATAGGAGCTATCCTGGAGATTCACACCCAAAATTATCTCTTTTGGTTTGAAGAAGAATGTCTGATGGGGAAAGAGTACCTTGGCCACCCGGACAACAGGATCTGCAATGACTCCTTTGATGTTGCACTCTTGGCTGCAGGAGCCGGAATTTCCGGCGTGGACCTCATAGAGAAAGAAGGAGACAGCACACCGGTCTTTTGCTGCGTAAGGCCCCCAGGACATCATGCGGAGGCATCCATGGCAATGGGATTTTGCTTCCTAAACAATGCGGCAATAACCGCCCGCTACTGGCAAAAGGCCCATGGAAGAAAAAAGGTATTGATACTTGACTGGGATGCCCATCATGGGAACGGGATACAGTCTGCATTCTATGATGATCCTGAAGTTTTTTATATAAGCCTGCATGAACATCCTACCTTCAGTTTCCCAGGTACTGGTTTTGCGAATGAGGTGGGCCAAGGTCCAGGCGAAGGAACCACGCTGAACATACCCCTTGCCCCTGGCTCCCAAGACATAGCAGTAATCCAGGCCATGGAAAACGAGGTGGCAAAGGCAGTGGACTCTTTCAGTCCTGAGGCAGTCATAGTGGCTTCCGGTTTTGACGGTCATGTCCTGGATGACATGTCCGGTCTTTCCTATTCAACAAAGCTCTACGCAAGACTAGGAGAAATCATTGCCAGATGGGCGTCTGAATACTGTGAAGGCAGGGTGATTTCCATCCTTGAGGGAGGATATCACCTTGAGGCGCTGTCTGCGAGTGTAGAGGCGTATATAGCGGGTCTGGCCGCGTCAAGCGGCTGAAAGGAAAGGGGGATTTATGTATGTAGCTAGACACATGACCATTGATCCAGTGACTGTTTCCCCGGATACACTGATAACTGAGGCCAGAGCCATCCTCAACTCACACCATTTCAGACACCTGCCAATAACTGACAGCAGGGGTATCTTGTTGGGAATGGTGACGGACCGCGACATCCGCTCCGCCTATCCATCCTCCGTTGCCTCAGAGGAGGACAGACGCCGTATACTTGGCCGGGTCGCCACAACATCTGTGAGATCCATTATGAGCCGAAACCTGACCTATCTTTCCCTTCAATCAACCCTTGACGACGCACTTATCCAACTTGAGCGGAATAAAATTGGAGCCCTTCCAGTGGTAGATCAAAATCAGGTGATCAAGGGAATTTTTTCCATACGCGATCTTATGCGGGCGTACCGAGACCTTTTTGGTCTTGGCGAAAAAGGCAGCGCCCTGGTGGCAATCAGAGATTACGGGGAACCAGGTTTGCTGGTAAGAATTGTAAAGGTCCTGGAGCAGAAGAACATAGCCTTTACCCGGTTGATAAGAACCTCGTCCCCTGAGCAGGGACCTGACCAAGCAGTGGTATATGTAAGGGTTCAGACACTCAACCTTGCGGCAGTCCATGCAGCCTTTAAAGAGGCTGGCTTGGAATTTGTGACTCCATGATGGAGACTGCCTGGACACAGGGACAGGAATAGAGGAATTGGTGATGCTGGAAAAACTTTTTTCCCCCAGGTCTGTAGCCGTAGTAGGGGCATCCCGATCCGAGGGAAAGCTTGGCCACACTGTTTTGAAAAATCTGATAGACAGCGGATACCCCGGAACGATTTACCCCGTAAATCCCAAGACGAACGAAATACTCGGCCTTACCTCATATCCCTCAGTGAAAACGATTGAGGGCATTCTTGACCTGGCCGTAATAGTAACTCCTGCGAAATTTGTCCTGGATGTGCTGGAGCAGTGCGGCCGCAAGGGAGCAGGTGCTGCCATAGTCATATCCGCGGGTTTCAGGGAAACCGGGCTTGAAGGGCTTAGGGCAGAAAGAAAAATGGGTGAAATTGCACGGACCTACCATATGGATGTAATAGGTCCCAACTGTCTTGGTATAATCGATACCATTACCCCAATGAACGCATCCTTCGCGGCTGACATGCCCAAAAGAGGGCCTATTGCCTTCATGTCACAGTCCGGGGCCCTTTGCACCTCCATCCTGGATATGTCCTTCGAAAAAGGAGTGGGCTTTTCCAAGTTTGTAAGCCTTGGGAACAAGGCCCACCTTGGAGAGATAGACTTTATCAGGGCGTGGGAAGACGATCCCAACGTAAATGTGATCCTTGGCTATATTGAAGGTATAACAGACGGCTCACGCTTTATGGAAGCCGCCAGGAAGGTGACCAAAAAAAAGCCAATTGTTGCCATCAAATCCGGCACCACAAGTGCGGGGGCAAGGGCCGTGAGTTCGCACACAGGTACCCTCGCCGGAACAGAACAGGCATATGAGGCGGCATTCAGACAGTCCGGGGTAATACGGGCGGTTTCCATGGATCACATGTTTTATATAGCACAGGCCCTGGCGCATCAGCCCCTGCCTGCCAATAACCGCATAGCAATAGTAACAAATGCCGGCGGTCCTGGCATAATGGCCACGGATGCCATTGAAAGGGCCGGGCTTTCACTGGCTGGACTGGCCCCGGACACGATGGAAGAACTCAGAAAGGCGCTTCCTCCTACCGCAAGCATAATAAATCCGGTGGATGTTCTGGGAGATGCCTTGGCCGACCGTTACAATGCGGCTCTGTCGTGCGTTGCCAAGGACCCTGCAGCTGGGACCGTGCTGGTTATACTGACACCCCAGATCATGACCCAGGTAGAAGAGACGGCAAGAGCTGTAATCCAAAACGCGAAAAGGAGTTCCAAACCGATACTAACCTGTTTCATGGGGGAAAAGCGCGTGCGCAAGGGGATAAGGATGCTGGAGGAAGCAGGCATTCCCAACTACCCTACCCCGGAGACTGCTGTTGCTGCCATAAAGGCAATGGTCCAGCAAAGGGAATGGATGATGAGGCCCAATGAGAAACCTGTAACCTTTGAGGCAGACCACGCAGCCTGCCAACAGGTCTTCTCCAGGACACGCAGCGAAGGCCTACTGGAAATAGGAGAAACAGAGGCACAATCCATCCTCAGGGCCTACGGTATACCTCTGCCCAGGTCCAAGCTTTGCGCTACGCCGGAAGAGGCATCCGCTTTTGCGGATGAATGCGGTTACCCTGTGGTACTCAAGATCGCCTCGCCTGATATCCTCCACAAGACCGACATTGGAGGTGTACGCCTCAATCTGAGTGGCCCTGACGAGGTGGCTGACGCCTTTGAATTGATGATTTACCGGGCCTCGCGCTACATGCCTGAAGCCAGAATATGGGGATGCCAGGTCCAAAAACAGGTGCGAGGCGGCAAGGAAGTTATCATAGGCATGAATCGTGATCCACAGTTTGGCCCCCTCGTAATGTTTGGCCTTGGAGGCATCTATGTTGAAATAATAAAGGATGTCTCCTGCCGGATTGCTCCATTTTCAAGACAGGATGCCCAGGAAATGATATCAGAACTAAATTCCGCCTCCCTTCTATACGGGGTCCGGGGGGAGGCCAGAAGCGACCTGGAAGCCATAATTGATACCCTTCTAAGAGTATCCCAAATGGTGGTTGACCTGCCGGAAATCCTGGAAATGGACATAAATCCCCTTGTAGTCTTTCAAGAGGGGAAAGGGGTTGTGGGATTGGATGCAAGATTTGTTTTGTCTGCCTAGGAGACAGAATTTGGTATGGAGGAGCAAATGAAAAAGGCCGTTTACGTAAGTTCCACACAGACATTTTCCGGGAAGACGGCTCTGTGCGTGGGGATGATCAACCACTTTAAGGCCAAGGGTCATGATGTGGGATATATGAAACCGGTCAGTGCCAATGCCAGGCGTACCGGGAAAACCTTTTTGGATGAGGATGCCAGATTCATCAAGGACCTTCTGAACAGCCCTCTCCCCATGGAGGTGCTGACACCCGTCATCCTGAATGACAGAGGGATCAAGGCCCTTTTGGATTCAGGGCTTTCCGAGCTCAAGGATAAGGTAAAAAAAGCCTTCGAGTTGGTATCCAATAACTGTGAACTAGTGATCCTAGAAGGTGGTGGGAGTCTGAGGGAAGGCAAAATCGCAGATCTTTCGCCCCCGGAGACAGGCCGCCTACTTGGAGCGCCTCATCTTGTGGTAATACCTTACCAGACAGATCTTCAGGTAATGGATGACCTCCTGACAGCGCAGCTGAGGCTGGGAAATGATTTAATCGGAGCCGTCATAAACAGTGTACCAGAACACAAAATGGAGACAGTGACCAATGTCATCAAGCCCTATGCGGAAAAAAGAGGGGTGAGAATACTCGGAACCCTTCCGAGGGTGCGTACCCTTATGTCCATTAGTGTGGCCGAACTAAAAGAAGGCCTTGGAGGCACAATACTTTGCGCAGGCCACAACCTCGATGGGCTTGTGGAACATATAATGATTGGGGCAATGGCCGCAGACAGCGCGCTTGCCTACTTCCGCAGAAAGGGTAACAAGGCGGTCATCACAGGAGGGGATAGACCGGATATTCAGCTTGCAGCCCTCGAGACTTCTACCAAATGTCTCATTCTAACCGGGAACCTCAAACCAAGCCCCCTTATACTGGGACGTGCAGAGGAAAAGGGGGTGGCTGTAATCCTCATCCCTCATGACACCATGACCGCAGTTGAAATCATCGAATCCTTCTTTGGAAAAGTGGGCTTTCACCAGGAAGAAAAGATAAAACTTATGGAAGAGCTGTTGAAAACACACCTGGACTTCGCCTCCATGGAAACAATCATGGGGTTGTGAGACAGGTTGACCGACCTCACTGTGCGTTCCCGGCCCCAGATCTCGCTGATAAAAAAGCGAGATCACAGGCCAAAAAGTTCACGGTCTTTCAAAGAGAATCGCGCTGTTTATGCCCCCAAAACCGGAGTTGCATGAAAGGATCGATGGACATTTCAGTCTCAAAGCATCTTTGCCGCTCAAGGACCCTTCTGCGGATTCAGGCAGTCTTAATCCAACAGTAGGAGGAAGCACACCCTCTTCAAGGCTCTTTACACAAAGACCGGCCTCTATGACACCTGCTCCACCAAGACAGTGACCAGTGGCACCTTTAATCGAATGAAGAGGAGGTATATCCCCTGCCCAAAGCCTTGAAAAGGCCAAAAGTTCCATGGAATCATTGTACAGGGTACCGGTCCCATGGGCGTTTATGCCCCCTACTGGTCTCGTCCCATTTTCCGTAGCCTGCAAAATGGCGTTTATCAGCCCCACAGCCTCTCTGCTCGGGGCGGTTATGTGAGTCGCATCACAAGCCACTCCCATACCAGTGATATGCGCCAGGATAGGCCAGTTGCGCTGCAACGCCTCCTGCCTGGAAGAAAGGATGAGCACCCCTGCCCCTTCCCCCAAACTCAGTCCTTTTCTGTCTTTGTCAAAAGGCCTGCAAGGTTCCTGGGATAAGGCATGAAGCCCTGAAAATCCGCCCAGGACAAAACGGCTGATAATGTCAAACCCCACGATCACGGCATTTCTGACCGCACCGCTTTTGATCAGCATTGCGCCTTCGATAAGTGCCACGCCACCTGATGCACAGGCAGCGCTAACCGTCCTCACCGGTCCTTTTAGCCCAAGACGTCTACTTAATTCGTGGGCCACGGACCAAGGCTGACATGTCTTTGCCTCATCACCATCCTTGAAAAGCTCGTCAACTGCTCCCTTGGTAGTAGCAACAACAAGGGCGCTTTCTGGTTCGACCTCAAGGGGAGACATTTTTTGTATGAGCCTGTCCAAAAGGGATCTTATCCTTTCAGCACTTCCCCATCCACCTTTTAGATGGCCTATCACACCGACGGGCCACTCCCCGGCAACCCCTGCTGTTTGTAACGGGGTGAGACCTGAGCGGGATGCCATGAGACCATCCCATGTGGCGTCAAGATCACCAAGACATGTCGACTGTTGAGCAAAGACGACAGCAACATCCGTCATACCAATTCCCCGGCCTTCCATTTCTTTCGGAACTCTTCCACCCAGTCAGGGGCGGTCAGCAAAAGTCCACCTTTGGCATCAGTAAGAAGCTGCACCGTATATCCTTCCGCGACCAGGCGACCTCCTGGCCCTGTAATACGATATTCGAAATTGAGTCTCATGGCCTCGCTCCAGCAGAGTTGGGCCTGAATCTCCATGACTTCATCAAAAAACAACGGCGCCTTAAAATCTATGTGCAGCTTCACGATGGGCGCAGCCACATTCTCCTTCTTAAAGCGAACATAGCTAAGCCCATATTTGTCCCCGAAGGCCACCCTGCCATCCTCGAAATAACTTACGTAGCGGCCATGCCAGACCAGTCCCAGGGAATCCACCTCTTCAAAGCGGACTCTCCTCGAGACAGAGACCTTTAAAGGCAGCGGGTCCCCTTCTTCCTGTCTGAAATACCTGGAGTTTGTCATGGGATGGGTTTATCAGGCTCAAGGAGCAGACTGCCCGAGGCCACATCTCCGCTTTCCTTGGCGATAGAAAACGTCACACTGATTATGTCATCGTTCTTTGATACAGTGCCAGAAATGGAGATTTCTTCTTCCGGCAATACAATTGACTTGAACCTGGCTCTTTCTATCTTTTTTAGTTTCAACGGTACCTGAAACATCTTTTCCGACAGTATGCGCACGGCAGCAAGCTGAACCACCGCGGGAAGGACCGGATTCCCTGGAAAATGACCAGAAAATCCAGGGAAATTCCTGTCAAACCAAAAATCACATGAAAAAATGCCTTCTTTTTCATCAAAAGAAGGACTCTTCATGGAATTCATTATTCCTGTATGAAGAACCATCTGACTCATATCTCGTCCGTACTTTCCCTGACTACCTTCGCGCCCTCTAGCCGGTAAGTATTAACCAGAATTATGCACTTTCCATGAGAAGGCTTGTCAACGTGGCGGCAGCATAACGGGCCACCACAAAAGTGTACCCATTTTACTCAAGCAAGGTAAGCTCAAACTCAACCCCGTTCCAGAAATGGGATACCTTGCCCTTTTTTATCACGCATTCATCTTCCTTACAAAAAGCTTCAAGCTCCACGGAGCGCATACTTATAAGGCCTAAAAAACGATAGGTTCTTTTAGATCGAACTCTTTCCTGACCCTTGTTCTGTTCAGCCGGCAAGGTCTCCAGTGAGAGCAGCGCCCCCATATCCGTCTTCAAAAGGTTGGGTAATCTACTTTTCGCAACCGGCCCTATTACCTGGGTTAACAGCAGGCCATCCCTTGGAGAATACCGGGCCCTGGCGACAGTTATACCACTTGCATCGAGCACAGAAAGGTCCAATCCATCCTTGCCCCTGTTTATTGTGACAAGGCCGGAATAGTAGGTCCTCTCCCGTCCCTTGATTGCCATCTTATACAACCCACCCATTTTTAGGGGAATAGTCGCATTTGGTGGGACAGCTCCCCTGTGCAAGGCACAACCACTAAGGCAAAAAGAGAAACATAAAAGGCATATGAGGGGAAGGGGAAAGATTCTCAATTACGCACTCTCCTTTTTCCAACGATGATTGGGGTTACCCAGATAGCGGCAGGAAGCGCCGCCGTTATGCCGGAAAGTACTGTTGCGCCCAGGGAATGCAAGACAGGATGTGCCGCAAGGGCCAAGACGCCAAACCCTGCAAGTGTGCTCAACGCACAGAGACATACTGCCAAAAAGGTCGCCCGAGACGCTCCTCTCAGACAGAAATCGGTTACAAATATTCCGTAGTCGACGCTTAGCCCAACTACCATTATTCCCATCAAGACATGCATGTGGTTAATACCCTTTCCAGACAGGAAACTTGCAAGAAACATCCCGGAAAGGGCTGCCAGCACAGGAGCAAATGCTCCTGTAACCGCCCTCAAGTCTTTGAATGAAAGGAACAAGATAACAAAGATAGCCATACAGGCCATGAGGAAGAGGCGCTCAACATCCTTTTCTATCAAATTGGCCACCCTTTTTGACCACGCTTCATTGGAAAGTATTCTGATCCCATCAAGCTGTGACAGACTGTCGTCAAGCGCTTTCAAGTCTCCATCTTTTAAAATGGATACGACCATGAACCTGGCAGGCATCCCTCCTTCTGCCCGGCCCCCACCATCTGAAATGGTACGAATCAGGGGAGAAAGCAGGGGATTCAAAGGGCCATTCAAGGCATCCAAGGGGTCAAGAAGCCTGACATCCCTTTTCAACCAGCTTAAAAATGGCGCAAACGCATTATTGGAAAATCCTGTCTCCGCCCCTATGACTTCAAGGTCTTTCGCCAAACGCAAAAGATTTGCAGACCAAAAATCATTCCACCTCTTGAGATTCTCATCCTGTTTCTTTCGCGAAGGGAGCAGTGGGGCCACATTTGTAAAGGATATATTGTCCAGAGCGGAAAGCCTTCCAAAAACCTTCTCATTTATCTGAAGGGTTTTTTCCAGGTCATCTGCTGTGGCTACCACAAAAAGCCCACCCTCCATGTCTCCCCACGTATTACGAAACCAGGACTCATTGTTTCTGATTTCTTCATCCGGTACGTCAAACGCTTTGAGACTGCCGTTGTAATTAAGTTGGGTCATTGAAAGAAAACCCGCTGCCACGAACAGTGCCCACGCTGCCAACCTGAGATGCTTAAAACCGCAGTCCGGTAAGGCAGTCATCAAAGAGGAAAGTTTTTTTGAAAGCCTTGCGTTTTTCACCGGGATGGAGGGCACGAGCAGACATGAAAACAGGAAAGCTATCATTATCCCTATTATTGCCAAAAGAGCCATCTGCCTGTGGGCAGTAATATCTGAGAATAGAAGTACGGCAAAGACCCCAAGAGTAGTTGTTGTCGCAAGGAAAAGAGGACGTAAAAGGGGCTTCAATACCCCTTTTGTCCCTTTACCAGCCACACGCTCAAGATATAGATGGATGGCAAAATCAACGGATATCCCCAGGAGTACGATCCCGAAGCCCAGTGATATTCCGCTGATTTGCCCATCGTATATCAGGGAAAGTAACACCACTGCTGGCGGTGCTGCCAGAAAAGGTATCAGGGGCACCAGAAGCCCTATTGGATCCCGCAACACGAATAGAAAGATCAACATAAAAACCATTGTGGCCAATGGAATGAGCTTTTTTAAATCGGCCTTTACCGTGCGACTGTTTGCCAGCGTATGGGGAAGAGGCCCGGTGATCCTCGCCTTTATGCCCCTTTGAAGCCCTTTTGAAAGCGCCCCCTGGATTACCGATATGGCCCGTTGGGCATTGACCGAATCAGTGAGGGGAAACTTGCTTTCAGCCCATATAAGACATGCGGTACCGTCACTGTTGAAAAAGAATCCGTCAGATATGTTTACCGCTTTATCCCCTCCGGCCTTTTTCAGACGCTCAATTATGAGCCTCGACAGGCCCAGGGGATCTCGCTCTACCTGTTTTTTCAGGACAAAGCCGGAAGGGGAGTTAAGTAGAAAAAAATCTTTTCTGAGCGCCTCTTTCATTTCCTTACTTTCAAGTCTTTCCTCTATCCAGCCAATCTCCTCTTCTGAAACGAGCACGGGCAGATATTCCCACAGGTAATCGAGAACTTTCCATTGATATCCATGGGGAAGACGATAAAAAACCTTTGAGAACAGACCGCTTTTTGAAAGGGCCCTGCCAACCTCTTCAGCGCTCCTCTTCAAAAGATCCTCTTTTTGTACGGAAGAAAGCGGGCTGTCCCCTCCTGCCTCAAGGCTTATAAAGACCTTCCCCGTAAGGCCCAATTCATTGAAAAGGACAAGGTCCTGCCTGAGGGTCTCATCAGGAAGCATATAGGACACATCCTCGCGCAACTGGATGGAATGGGAAAAGTACAGTCCCGCAAGAGACGCCAGGAACACGAAAAACCACTTGATGATGTCTGTCCGCTTTAAAAACACTTATCAAAAAGATATGGTGAAAGTTCAGTGTTGATCCGAAGCTCCCTGAAAGAGATGACGGTATAATCTCCCCCTGGCTCAAAAATAGTCACCTTTCGGGGATAGAGGGTTTCCTTTTCAAATGACACGATTATACGGGACACCACATTCCTTTGGTTCTTATCCTTCGGTATAAGGACAAGCCCCGGTTGAGTATCGGCCAACGACATGTCATACGTCTTTTCAAGCCTGAAATATTCGCCTGCGGCCCATGTCCACAGTTGGGTGGCCACCATCCTCATCAAAGGATCCTTCCTGAGATCAAACCTATAATAAAGGCCGCCTTCCCCGCATCTTACACCCTTGTCTCCGTTAAATATAAAAACCGAGGGCACCGGTTTGAGATATTCCCATCTCAGCTTATCAGGTCTTTCAAGCACCATTACTCCCTCAAACAACACGGGACGAGAGAAGATGGAAAGGTGTTTTTCCTGATCAAACGCGCATCGCAGGGTCTTTATTTGCAGGGATTTATTGTGAATTTCTTCAAGGAGACAGGAAACCCTGTCGTCGCCCAGCGCACGGTCAGCCCCAAAAACCAGAAAAAGGAGTACGAATCCCAGGAAGCCAGGATTAAAGAAAATTTTTAATCCGCCATTCGAGAAAGTCACTTTTTCTCTTCCCAAGCCCTGATCTCTCCCCTTGCCACTAGGGTCTCACCTCTCCTTACCAAACCAGTCATTATGGTAACTGCACCAAACTCAAACTTTTTTTTGATTTCCACAAGCAATTTCTCACCGGGACAAACGGAGTCCAAGAATTCGAACCCCTCAACTCCAACCAGGTATCCCACAGACGGCACCATCGACACAACCATCCTGTCATATCCATTAAAAACAGCTGCTGCCTGGGCCACAAGCTCAACAAGATATTCATCCAACAGGCCTTTATCTCCATCCATAAAGATCCCCTTGTCCGGAACCGTGGCCTCTACCAGGGCACCTTCTTCATACCCCTCAATCAACCGCTCCACCAGGAGCATGGGAGGACGCTGGGGAATAAACATTTCGGCAGCACACGGAAGCTCAATCACATGTAAAGCCCCCCATTCACGCCTATCACCTGCCCGGTGATATACGAGGCGTCATCACCCAAAAGAAAACTCACGACGCCTGATACCTCTTCAGGCTGCCCCACGCGGGCCATGGGGATGGCAGGAAGATAACGCTCCATTGGCAGGCCCTTTGTCATGTCTGTTTCGATGAAACCCGGTGCAACCACATTGACCAGTATATTTCTTTTTGCCACTTCCCTGGCCAGGGCCTTGGCAGCCCCGATGATGCCTGCCTTGGCGGCAGAATAGTTCATCTGGCCTGCCTGTCCCGTTTCACCTGACACAGAAGAGATAGCAACGATTCTTCCCTGCCTTTTGGAGAGCATTGGTCTTAGAAGCTTCTTTGCCAGGAGGAAAAAACTTGTGAGGTCGGTTTCGATGACAAGGCGCCAGTCATCAAGCCCCATCATTGCAGCAAGGGCATCCCTGGTAATGCCCGCATTATGGACAAGGGCATAGGGCGTGATCTCTTCAAGCAGAGGGTCCAGGCTGTTGTCCACGGCATCTGGATCTGACACATCGAAGGGAAGCAGTTCACACCTTCCACCGGCTGACTCTATACGTTGCTTCACCTTTTTTGCCTCTTCGTGGTTTGAGCGATAATTCAGCCATATATCATAGCCATCCTGGGCCAGCCTTTCAGCAATGGAAGCCCCAATCCCTCTACTTCCTCCTGTGACCAATACAGTACCCCTGTTTCCCTTCATTCCATGTCTCCTAACCTTCTATTGCTGCGGGCAAACCTTATGAAATCCAAAAAATGACCGGCAAATCGCTTCCAGCTATCCGGAGAGCGCCACAGCATGGCCCCGTAGCCCAGAAGGACCTTGGGACGCATGAAGTGAGTCTTGTAAAACTGGATAAACAGCTCTTCCATCCTTTTCCTTGTCATTCTCTTTGGCACAAAGAGAAAATGCATACAGTCCATCCTGGGCCAATCTTCCTGAAACTCGCCCAGCTCGTGGATCTTTTCATAAATCGGAGAACCGGGAAAAGGAGTAAACTTTGAAAGATTAAAATCGTCAATGGGCAGAGAAAAGACATAATCCATACTCTTTTTTATGGAATCTTCCGTTTCTCCTGGCAATCCCATCATCAAAAGCCCCTTGGTTCGAATCCCTGCCTTTTTTATAAGACGTATCTTCTCTGCCAGCATATCGAGATTCGCGTTCTGTCTGTGCTGGGCAAGAAGATTCTCATCCCCTGTCTCGATCCCGAGACTGATCATCCAGCAGCCTGCTTCCTTCATGCGCTTCAAAAGCTCGAAATCTATGTGCTCCGCCCTTACCGCGCAGTTGAAAGTCACCCCAAGGGGACGACTTATCATGAGATCCGTGAATTCTATCACCCTTTTCCGGTTAAAAGTAAACTGGTCGTCATAAAAATTGATGTGCCGAACGTTAAACCTTTCCCTGAGGTATCTTATATGTTCGTACATATATTGTGCCGAGTTATATCGGAAGCTCCTCCTGAAAACGGACCGGTCACAATAGCTACAAGCATAAGGGCACCCCCGGCTTGATATGCAACTGGTATTTGGGGCCTTGGGGTAATTGAAGATAGGCAGTTTGTATGCCTCAGGATAACCGTGTAGTTTTTCATAGGCAGGAAAAGGCAAGGTGTCGAGATCAAGGCCCTTTTTCCGGTAACCTGTAAAACATACCTCATCTGCCCCGGCCCGGAAGATGAGACCTTTTATGGAACCCGGATCTTCGCCCTGATTCTCCACCAGCTGATACACTGTTTCTTCACCTTCCCCGACTACAACAAAATCCACGGAAGGAAAATCATTAAGTACCTTATGTTTCAAGGCCGAGACATGGGCTCCTCCAAAGAGGGTCTTTATCCCTGGCAACAGGGATTTTGCTAGCTTTGCGAGCCTAACCCCGTCAAGAAAACTGGAAGTAGTGCAACTGAAACCTATGAAGGCCGGCCGTTCTTTATTCAGGTAATCCTCTATCAACCTGTCTGAATCAGGACGCGCATAACAATCTATGATGTCACTTTCTATGCCTCGTTGGGCAAGATAGGCAGAAATGGATGCAAGCCCGATAGGAGGCATTATGCTGGCGAGCCTTGAGATATCCTTTTTTGCTGCATCTGCCCTGTATCCCAGGGGGTGCACCAAAAGGATTTTTCTAAAATTTAGTGGCTTCACGTTGAGACAGGTGCGAGAAATAGGCAAAATGGGTGAAAGAGAAAGATGGTCTCTCTCCTTCACCCATTAGGATTTTTGTCAGTTAATAATGACCGATGATCTGCTCCACCACACCCTTGTTATTAAACTGGACAAAAAACTGTCCCCAGCGATTGTACCAGTAATGCCACCTGGAGCTCTTCATCGGATTGGGTGTTGCGAATTCGGGAGGGGGGCCTATGGCGATCAACACCCCTTCCTTGCTCATGCCTTCAAGCACTCTGCCCTCCTCGACACCCTGTTTGTCAATATGGGAAAGTTTTTTTACCTTTTGTTTCAACCCTTCGATATCATCGATAAATATCCTGGACAGATGTTTGAGAGGTGTAGTGGTCCGAAGGGTACGCTTGTGCATGAAATAGGTGTATCTGATATTGCTGGTCACGTCCTCAAATTCTATTTTTTTCTTACTGACCTTCAATATCTTCACCTTTGTGCCCCAGGGGATAAGGCCGCCTAGTATCTGGTAATTCACAGAATATAGCCTGTTATTCGTTGGATCAGCATGAAGGTTACAGGCAAGATAGTAAGTTTGGCCCCGCATCTCCTTCAAAGAAACTGGCTCACTCCAGGCCACCGGTACAACAGAAAACATGAATGCCATCAAAACCAGAAACAAGATGGGCCTAAGCAGTTTGTTCATACCCTTCCTCCTTTCTCTTGAAACCATTAAAGGTAAAAAAATACACTTGCATACCCGAAAGAGGCCTTCACATTCCATTTTATACCGGAGCAGGCCTGGTCCCGCAACTGCGACAACTTCCTTGTAAGGGAAAAGGCGTGTCCCATGGGACTTTTTCCCACTGTTTCATAGGATCCCTCGATCCCTGCTATCTCGTCACTTCTCAGGAGGAACTGTGCAGGATCAGTCGCTTTCTCCGTAACAGATACGGACAGTATACGGACATGATCAGAGAACACCTCTTCTCTGCCTCCATCCAGAACCCATGCCACAGCCCCCAACTCCCCGAGGCTCTCCCGCTCAGAATCCATTAGCTTAAGGCCATCCTCAAGCAGCGGACTTCTTACGTCAACGCCGACGACCAGGGCCCTCCTTACAATGCCTTGCTTCAAGGCGTATAAGGCCTCTTTCAAAGCCGTTAAGAAAGGCCATGCGAATGTAGTAAGTGTAAGGGCCGGCCCTTGAATATCGAGGATTCTGGCCATATATCCAGCAGCAGCATGATGCACAGAGTGAGAAAAAAGCGTTGGGGACCCCTGCCCCTCTCCGTCATCGCACAAGGAATCCAGGAAACGGAAATTTGTTTCTATGGGGCCAAAGGCTGTGCCAACAAAAAGACCTGTTTCGGTAGGCCCTAGATTCCTCTCCGGGGCGCTGTCCCAGGCAGAAGACGCGCTTGCCACCGCCATGACAGTAAAGTCATCAGCGCGTCTCAACTTCATGAGGACCTTGTTGTCCAGAAAGACTTGCTCATCATGCCTGAACAGGCTGAAACCTGTTACCGCTACAGGGATACCCTCCATCATGCCGCCTCCAGTAAAAGCACGCTGTTTCCGCCTCCAAAGGCAAGGGACTGGGATGCGCCCAGCCGTCCATGCAGTTCCACACTCATCCCTTCAGCAAGCACTCTTACCCTTAAATCTTCATCCTGGCGGCGACATCCCGTGGTTCCAGGTGTCCATCCGGCCCTTAGGGCCTCTAGGGTAAATATGGCCTCTATGGCCCCGGCCGCTCCGAGTGTATGACCCGTAATGCCCTTGGTCGAGACCATCGGTATGTCCACCCCCTCATGAAAGACAAAAGCCAGACAATTGGTTTCAGCCCTGTCATTGGCTTTTGTCCCGGTACCGTGACAATTGACATATGATATCTCTTCCGGTTTCACTCCCGCATCCCTGACTGCCCTCAGAAAGGCCTCTCTAAGCCCTCTGCCCTCAGGATGAGGCGCCGTTGGATGATAGGCATCTGCGGCAGTACCGTATCCCTTCATCCAGCCCAGGGGTGTTGCGCCCCTTTTTGCCACTTCCTTGTCCGACTCCAGTATCATTATGCCTGCACCTTCTCCGAGGTTTAATCCATTTCGGGCCGCGTCAAAAGGTTTACATGGGGCCTCATCGGTAAGCTGCAAGCAGGCGAATCCATTATATGCTATGTGAGTCAGTTCATCTGCCCCGCCTGCGATGGCTATGTCACACGCGCCCTGTTCTATCCATTCCTTGGCGATACCAATGGCGTCCGTTCCTGATGCACAGGCGTTGGCCACCACCACCGAAGGCCCTGTTGTGCCCAGGAGCCTATGTAAGGCCCATGCCAGATTTGAACCTAGATACTCAACCACTGTATCAATCGGCTGCCTTTTACCCTGTCTCCAGGCGAGGTAGTAATCCTCGTTGTTGAAAGTACAGCCGACAGTAGTGCCGATAGCGATTCCGACCCTCTTTTCCTGGAGGGCATCGACAGAAAGGCCGGCACCCTCCAAGGCCTCTGAAAGGCTGCTTATGACCAAAGACATAGTACGATTCAGGGCAGGCAAAGGCACGCCCCTGTCGCAAACCCTGTCCAAAAACCTCTTTCCACCATCTGTCAGGGGCTCCTGAGGTGCAGTAAACACAGGGTACGAAAGGCTGGTCTCAAACAACCAGTCGGGCACTGGTCCGCAATTCACCTTCCCTCTGGAAACAGCAGCCCAGCAGGTCTCAACATTCACACCTGCCCCTGAGATACACCCTGTACCGGTAATTACTGCCAAATTTTCTCTTCCTTTCTTGATGACGTCCCCCCAAAATCCTGTCCACCGCATCGCAACATTATTTCAGCCGGGATTTTTCACTTCAAACGCTATGGTTACTTGTCCTTTTGACGCTCCCTGATGTAACTGGCAAGGGTGTTGATTGATCTAAATGCCCTCTCTCCCTCCTCCATATCTGCTATCTGAACTCCCATGTTCTTTTGTATCAAAACAACGAGTTCTACTGCATCAAGAGAGTCCAGCCCGAGGCCCTCCCCGAAAAGCGGCGCATCGTCATCTATATCTTCAGGCCTTACGGAATGAAGTTTCAAATCCCTTACAATCATCTCCTTCAACTCTTTTTTTAGCTGATCCATATTCCAACTCCAATTTCTATTAATCTTGTTGATCTCTGGAAAAACTGTCCGGCTGGCCCCATGACCGAACGATACGTCGTAAAAAAGGCCATCTTACCCTATTGCACAGGGCGCCTCTGTCCCCCCATATCCCCGAACAGTTGATGAAGAAACAGGTGCATGTTGGAGTGAATACCGTGAACGCGCCGCAAACCATACGGTTACTCAGACCAAAAATCATAAAAATTGTACCACTGATAGGGATGCTTTTTTAAATACTCTTCCAAGGTCCTTGCGAAACGACATGCACAATAGGTCAACTGCTCCTCCCTTTTTTCTCTATCGGCCTCACTAGGATAAAAAATATCCCAAACCTTCATTTCATAACTTCTGATGCCGGTCTTGGCAGCGAGAAGCACAATAACAGGTGCTCCTGCCACAGCCGCCAATTGGTAGGCAGCTATCGGAAATTTTGTTTCCGAACCCAAAAAACTGACCCTGGCATAGGGCCCCCGTATGTACCTGTCTCCCATTATAGTCACGGCTTCACCACGCTGAAGGGCGTTTGCTGCCTCTATAACTCCCCCCATAAAACCATCATTTTTGATTATTTGAAAGGGCAACGGCTTGTTGTCGAACTCAAAATAGTGCTTAGCCGCAGACTCCTCTTCATATCTCATGAGTACGTTCACCTTCACAGGCAGCGACGGAAGACGGGCAAGGGCAGCCTGCCAATTTCCCACGTGAGCTGTTAAAAGAATCGCTCCTTTTTTTTGCGATACCGCCTGAAAAAGCTCTTCACGGCCTACAAGGGTTTCATCCAGTGAGACCCTGCCTTTTTTAATTCCCAGCCACGCCCTGTCCACCAGCACCTGACCGAAGGAAAGAACTATCCTGAATGTATCTACCCAACGCCTCAGGGGGCCATGATCGGGAAAACGTCTTGAAATATAAGGCCTTGTGAGAGAATGAATCCTCCTGCTGGCTGCCACGTACACAAAGACCACCAGGCCCAGAAGCGAATACGCCCCTCTTTGCCCTGTTAGATAAATGGCTACATAAAAGATGGCATGACCAAGCGACTCTGCCTTTTTTAGCACCCTGGAACAAAGAGATTGAGCCATCAGCCTAGTTGACATTCAAAGCGCAGCGCCTTTTCCTGAGCCAGACCACTGCCAGGTAGACCAGAATAGCTGCTATACACCCTAAAAAAGGGCCTATTACCAGGGAACCGATAAACCACTCCCATAGCCTCTGGTGCAATTCAAAAAACGCCGTATCCCAGCTAAATTCCAAGAGAAACTCACCATTTCGCAGAAAGTAACCCGTTTCTATACAGAGCAACGGAACAACGGGCGGGCAGCAAAACTGGCTCGCGGCAACGGCAGCAACCTTATTCAGGTGGAGTTTGTGGCATACGTAAATGATAACTATCGTGTGACAGGCTATCAGAGGCAGGGCCCCCAAGAAAAATCCCGTCCACACTCCTGCTGCAAGAAGAGCGGGAGAGGTATGTTCCATACAGAGCCGTTTTAAAAGTTTTACAGGATGCAGGAAGACCCTGTCCATCCCGTTTTTTACACGTTCCTTGTCCACTTTCCTTTTGGGCAGAGGATTTAAGGCCGAAAGGACAAGTCTCGAATGCAACATGGTCAGGCGCAGGTTGTCCTTTATCTTGTGAAAATGTGATACACGTTTGTCCTCAGGGGGATAATAAACAGCCACCGGCACAGAGTGAATATCCAGTCCGGCCCAGGCCGCCCGCACAAGAACCTCCACCTCAAAGTCGTAACGATTTGATTTAACGTGAAGATCCAGAAGCTCCCTAACAGGATAGAGTCGAAATCCACTCTGGGAATCAGACACATCGACACCGCTTTCAAGCCGCACCCAGAAATTGGAAAAACTTCTGCCAAACAGACTGGACCTCGGAGCTGTGCTCCGGTCCATAATCCTCTCTCCCACAACGATTGAAGGCCACCTCTGCCTTGCGGCATCTACCAGCAGTCTGGCATGGGCCGGATCAAACTGCCCGTCCGCATCCACAGTGACAATGGCATCATAGCCCCTCTTTCTGGCAAATTCCGCGCCGGCTAAAATAGCACTCCCCTTGCCCCTGTTGACAGCAAACCTGATTATCTCACAGCCAAGGTCCCTTACCTGCTCAATACCCCCGTCACTGCTTCCATCGTCCACTACCAGCACCGGCCAACCCGCGGTAATGGCCCTTTTAGCCACGTCCCCAACCGTGTCGGCATGATTATAAAGAGGAATTACTATGATAACGCGTAGCTCTTTTGTTCTGTTCATGGACCCTAGTGTCTGATCATAAAATCCCACAAAGGACCTACATATCCCTTTGAGTGCAAAAATGTTATTCTTTCCTGGAAGGCAGAGGCCGGATATACCCGGTCCAAGCGTCTTGCCCAGGCCTTTTTCAAACTTTCATCCACAGACGTCCTCGATATCTTTGGAGAAAAATAGAAAACCGGCTGGAGGAGAGGATCTTTTTCCGAGATGATCCCCTCGGCAAGTGCCCTTTTGTGTATGGCCGTGCCTGGCAGGATGCGTATGCCTGAAAATCCAAAGGCCACGGATTTATTCAGTCTTTCTATGTTTGAAAGTCCTTCCCGTACGGAGCGTTCATCTTCTTCAGGCCCGCCAAAGATGAAGAAATGTGCGCAGGGTATGGAAAGAGAGGCCGCAAGATCATTGGTTGCCAGCACATCTGAAAAGGTGAATCCCTTGTTCATGGCACAAAGGGTCTTGTCACAAGATGCATCTGATCCAAGCTCCATGGCAGAAAGGCCAGCCTGCTTCATAAGCGCTAATCCTTCCTTCGTAAGGCCCTGTGGACGAAAAAAGGCACACCAAGGGGTCTTGTTCCCAGATCTTATCAGGGCCTCTGCCACCTCGAGATAGTGTTCCTTAGGATCATTGAAGACAGCATCTGTAAAAAATATATACCTGGCCCCCAACTCCGCGGTGACCCGCCTCACCTCCTCAGCCACCTCAGCAGGGTCCCTGAATCTCAGCTTTCTGCCCTCAAGATATGGATAAGAGCAGTAGACGCACTTATAAGGACACCCCCTTTTCGTCTGGATATTAAGCATGCCCCCCCATTTAAGATAGTAGTCAGCTGTCTTCTTATGATACAGGACCGGTTTCCAGGGGGCATCTGAAGGAGTTGCATAAAAGATCCTCTCACCGGGGCCTTCGCCCCTTTCCAGCTGATCGGCCAGCCACGGCAGGAGTATCTCTCCCTCACCGACGATACCATAATCCGGCCCCAGCACCTTCATGCATTCTTCAGGAAGTATGGAAAAGGCAGGCCCACCCATCACCACGGTGGCATCACTGTTCTTTTTCACTATCTCCACGGCCTCCGCCGTTTCTCCCAAAAATGTGGCTTCCGCAGTGCTGTCCAGGGAGTCGAGATTCCTTACGGAGACAGCCACCAAGTCGGGTGGATTTTTTTTTAAAAGCTCCTTGAGTCTCGCAAGACTTCCATGGGCCAACAGATCAAAAAAGGAAACTCTGTGGCCTGATGATACCAATGCCCCGGCCAGATGGGCCACACCCAACGGATACACCGGATATGGCGTGACAACCTGGTTGGTGGAAACGAGCAGGCAATCAAGCCCCATCTTTACCCTCTACAGGAAGCTGCCAGGCACGTGCCGGGGAAGAAGGCCTGAGAGGCTGGTATGTTCCGTCTTCCATTTCCTTTCTGAGGACCTTTTGGAAAAGGCGGGCCATTCTCAGTGGTTGAGAGACATCCTGATAAAAGGTCTTCCAGGCGTAATGATACATCTCCTGCAACTCATCAGGAGTCATTTTTTTGGGCATGAAACAGACTTCTGCCGTTGTGTACCTGGACCAGTCCCTGTGGAGAATTCTTCCTTCCTGTTCCATCTGGCGGGTGGCAGGGGTATGGGGAAAAGGAGTCAGAATGGAAAACTCGGCCATGTCCACATCTATCTCCAGAAGGAAATCCACAAGGCGCTTGATATAATCCACATCCTGGTTGTCTGTACCGAGGAGGACCGCCGCCTCGATCCCTATGCCGTGATCCTTGAGCCTTTTCACCCTGTTGCGTATCAGGTCTGAAGTATCAAAAACCGCCTGATAAACATACCAGCACCCAGCCTGGGCAGCCTTCTTGATCACTTCGTCTTCATCCAGGATGGGATGACTGATCCACTTCTTCTTCAAGGGCTCTATGGCGGAAAAAAGCTCCATGACCCATTTTCTGTCCTGTGCCAGGGAATTATCCACAAAAAAAAGACGATTGTTGTCTATTAAGGAGACCTCCTCCACGACCCTGTCCAGGGGCCTTGGCCTGAATTTTCTGCCCCCAAGGAATGCCGTGCAACAGGGAAAACAATTAAACTTGCACCCTCTGGAGGCATGAACCAGGTCGACCATCTTGACACCACGGTATACATAAAGATCCCGATCCAGGATGTCACGCCTTGCCGGCCCTATTGTCTCTATCGGGGGATGATCCCTGAAATAATCATATCGTGGCCTCAATTTTCCATCTTCCCAGTCCCTCAAGACCCTCTCGAGCCTTCCATCCTCGACTTCACCTAGAAAAATGGAGTCAACTGCCTTCTCCACCTCGTCCGCGTGAAGCATTGCCGCTATCCCTCCTGCGATTACCGGGATATTCCTTTCCCTGTATCTCGCAGCGATTTCCATCCCCCTGGGGACCTGACACGTGAGCATCATGGAAAGCAGCACGATGTCAGTCTCTTCCTCTATGTCCAGAGGAGAGACATTTTCATCCACAAAACGCACCTCGTAGGTGTCTGGAATGGCCGCTGCCACACAAACAGGACCGTGCGGCGGAAGATGAAACTCTGTCTGCTCGGGAAGCTTCGGCCACTTGGGATATATAAGAGTAAGATGATACATTTTCAGATAACCACCTCAAATTTTGCAATTACTTTTTCGTCTTGCTCATGTGGCAGCACATCGATGTGACCTGCCACCACTGCATCTAGGCCTGGCAACTGTTCAAGCCATAAAGCGGCTTCATCCAGGGCCCTGGCAAATGGCTCCCTGGTATCAAAAAAGGCAAAGACAGGCCCCTCCATACCAAAATGACTAGCTGCTTCCGCAAGAGGAATGTTGGCAAGGGTATAGCCAAAAAGTAAGGGGCTTGCAAGCTCTCCCCCATGGGAAAAGGTTTTACAAAACTCAAGATCTGTCACAAAAGACCCTCTCGTTGTCGCTGCCACCAGGCCCACCACCTGCCCCTTTTTAATTTTGTGACTTCCCGGATCCAGAAGGGCGTGCGCCTTAAGGGTCTGCCCCACGGCAACGACTGCAAGCCGGCTCAAGACATCCATCCGGCCCCATCGAGGTGGAAGCGAACCAAGTATGTCCATAAGAAGGCCATCTTCAGGGAAATCACTGTGTATCCAGTCAAGCAGTGCCCTATTTTCCATTTTGACATGCCCCGGCTACTGCTTCCCTTATCTCCTTGACAAGGAATGGAAGCCTGTCTTCTATGATTGAGGCAAAGTTATATGCTATAAGGTGCTTGCCGGACCTGCCCTTAGAAAGGTCATATACCGAATGGAATTTGTCCGTGCGGCTGCCCTTTATTTTCCCTGTCCATACAATTTTATTGTCTGAAAGCCGGCGAACCCTCAGATCAGCATCCAACTCTATCTCATAAGAGACATACGGAAGCCCAAGTATCCTGGTCAGCCAGGCATACATGCCTGATCCATAATAGTACCCAGTCTCCCTGACCAGACTCCGCCTCAATATCCCCTCGAGCCTAAAATCGGCACTGGAGTAGGGATCTTCAGGCAGAAAAATCACTTTCTTAAAGACAGAGGCCCTGGAAAATCCGTCAGCCAGAGCCTCAGCCACGTTAAAACCCATCGGCCTCGCGTTATAAGGTGAAAAGGGAGTATAGATTTCCGGGATATCCGTATCTATTTCAATCCACAACACGCCGGGAATAAATCCAATCCATTTTTTGTTGTCACTGCCCCTGGTCTGAGGCCTGAGATCAACAAAGTTGTCCACACCCAGAACCACAGGAACAGGTTCTTTCCCGGCTTCGGCATACTTGAAAGATGGGGCCTTGAGAGAAAAATCCAGCCGGGACGCGGCACATCCCGACAGGACAAAAGAGAAGAGAATTATAAGGATGCAAGGAAATTTTATTCTGTTCAACGAATCAAGACTGCACCATGCAAAATTTTTTACCCCACAATTCATAACCCCCCTCCTTCACTTGAAACCCAAAAACTGGATATACTATTACGAAGAATAATAGTAATTTTATATATCAATAAAAGCAAGCCGTTACAGGAGCTCCAATACCCTGGCTCCACCTAGCCCGAAATCCAGAGGCATCAAAATCCAGGTCGCCTACGGCCCCAAATTAGCTATTAGTCCCAAAAGTGCGGTTCCGAACCAATCAATACTTACTGTTGATAAACATCACATTTATGGTAATCATCTCCCAAACCTTCATGCGGCCCGTACATCCGTGCCGCACCCCTAAGGCATGAAAAT
>CAZUIH010000016.1:0-29231 GCA_964620365.1 uncultured Desulfobacterales bacterium
GGTTTCAGTAATATCTGGTCTGGAATGCCGATCTTTCCTATATCATGCATTGGCGCCGCTACCCTTATAAGGTCCAAATCCTTGGTATCCCAGCCCAAAGCCCTTGCAAGGACTTCCGAATACATGCCTATTCTGCGAATATGGGCCCCGGTCTCGTCATCACGGTATTCAGCAGCAGAAATGAGTCTCAGGGCGATCTCTTCTTCGCGTTTTCTTATGTCTTCCGTTCTTTCACGAACTTCGGATTCCAATTGCGCTTCATATGCCTGACTTTCAAGGACCAGACGCCTTCTTTCAAGGGCATTGTAGACATTTATGAGAATCTCGTTTCGTTCAAAGGGCTTGATAATATAACCATAGGCCCCCAATTCCAGGGTCTGAATTGCCGTCTTGCGGTCATCCAGGGCAGTGACCATAATAACGGCCAGATCGCTGGCTACTCCCCGCGCCTTCGCCAATAGTTCTATTCCGGACATGCCGGGCATCATGATATCGGAAAGCATCAAGGCGAATTCTTCTGATTCAATGAGGTTCAGGGCTTCCTCACCGCTATAGGCCACCTTGCAATCATATCCTTCCATCTCAAGCCATCTGCTCAAGATGGAACAAATAATGGGTTCATCATCTACTACCAGTATCTTGGCAGCAGAGTGCTTAATTTGGGAAACGTTTTCTTGCTCCATTTCTTATTTAAGGTCCAGCGTCCATCTCACTTTCTGTCCCAGGGTCTCAGGAGTAAATGGTTTCTGAATAAAATTCACTTCCGAATCCAGCACTCCGTGACGCACAATTACATTTTCAGTATAACCCGACATATACAACACCTTGAGGTCAGGCTTTTCCCTGGAAAGTCTCATGTAAAGTTCTTTTCCATTCATCCCGGGCATCACTATGTCAGTGAATAGAAGATCTATTGAATCCTTATGCGTGTTGAATAGATGAATGGCCTTGTCAGGCGAGTCAGCAGAAAATACCTTGTATCCATGCTCAGTAAGTATCCTTTCAGCTACCCTTCTGACAGGACCCTCGTCCTCCACGAGAAGGATCGTCTCATTGCCTTTTCCATTAAGTCTTTTTTTATCATATGAAATGGTATCCTGTTTTACTTCCTTTTCTATCCTTGGCAAATAGACCTTGAATGTGGTGCCAATCCCGGGTTCGCTGTACACCCATATGAATCCTTTGTGCTGCTTCACGATACCATAGACGGTGGACAAACCGAGACCAGACCCTTTCCCCAACTCCTTGGTAGTGAAAAAAGGTTCGAAGATGTGTTCTATGATACCTTTCTCGATGCCTTTTCCAGTATCGGTTACGGCAAGCATCACATAGGGACCTTCCTTTACCTGTGGATGCCTCATGATATATTCAGGGCCAAGATCCATATTTTTTGTCTCGATTGTAAGTTTTCCGCCATCTGGCATGGCGTCACGAGCGTTTATTACCAGATTCATTACTATCTGTTCCACCTGAACAGGATCTGCGAAGGTATTCCACAACCTTGGATCCGGTAAAAATTCCAGGTCAACATCTTCACCAATAATCCTTTTTAGCATCTTCGACATGTCAGAGACAAGCTCATTGAGGTTTAAGGATTGCGGGCTTAGGGCCTGCTTCCTGCTGAATGCAAGGAGTTGACGGATAAGATTCCGGGCACGTTCCGAAAGTTTCATAACCTGTTCAAGGTCGCTTTTTATGGAAGGGCTTTCTGCCTGCATTAACGCAAGCTCGGTATAGCCCATGATACCAGTGAGAAGATTGTTGAAGTCATGGGCAATACCACCTGCAAGTTTTCCAATTGATTCCAGCTTGGCTGCCTGGCTGAGTTTGTCTTCAAGGGATCTCTGGGCTGTCACGTCGTCGATTACGATGATGACCCGTGCTCCACTCTTGTCCTGGTCGCCATGACGGGAAAGGACACCTTTGATTCTAACATCAAAAAATCTCCTTCCCATCTCAGGATGTATCCACTCCATGTCAAGGATCTCATCATATCCGCCATGTTCTGCACAGGCCTTGATCTTTTCAAATATTCTATTTGTTCCGAGAAACGATGCGGGCAAGATGTCCCTTATGGTTGTACCGGAGAACTTTCCCGCCTTGAGGCAACAATTTTCCATAAATACAGGATTTGCCATTGTAAGGTTCAGATCACTGTCGAAGACAAGGATTGCAGAAGGAATGGAAGCAATGACGTTTTGATTCAACTCAAGAAGGTCATGCAGGGACTTTTCACTGGCCTTTTGTTCGGTAATATCGCTAAAGGCAAGTATCGCACCAGTGACCTCTCCTTCCTCAATGAAGGCATTTGAGATACAGCTTACAGGAAAGGCCTTTCCTGATTTATTGACAAAGACCTCTTCTGACCGAAAAGACCGACCTTCTTTCAAGGCTGACATCAGAGGACATTTACGTGAATCAAAATTTTTATCTCGATAACCGGGACGATCTATAATACGATGAAAGTCTTTCCCTATAATCTCATCCTCAGACCAACCAAGCATTTTTTCCGCAGCAGGATTCAAAAACAGCACACGCCCCTCTTTGTCTACCCCAAGAAGACCTTCTCCAAGGGCGTCTATAACCGATCTCGAATATTTCAGTGCCTTTGATAGCGCCTCTTCGGCCTCCACCCTCTTCGTTATGTCCGTCTTTATAGCGGCATAGTTTATTATGTTCCCTTCAAAATCCTTTATAGGGAAAATCAATGCCTCCTCATAGTAGATCTCGCCGTTTTTTTTCCTGTTGACAAATGTCCCACTCCAGGTCTTGCCAGAGGTTATTGTCTGCCAAAGCCCCTTGTAAAAATCATTGTCATGAAAACCGCTTTTAAGAAACCTGGGATTTTTACCGAAAACCTCGGAAAATTTATACCCAGTCATGGATTCAAAGGCATGATTGGCATAGACAATATTACCACCGATATCTGTTAAAATTATTGCGTTGGTGGATTGCTCTACCAATTGGGCCAACCGGTAAAAAGAATGCTCATCCTTTTGGCCTGTCGTAAAATCCAGGGTCATCTTTTCTCTATCGACAACTTCTCCTTTCTGACTTTTCACATGCTCCCCCTGCCAGCCTTTTCTCCCCGCAAATGCTCCTTAAAAATGCTTATCAGTAAGAAAAGGTTTTTTTAGATCTGGACCTATAACAGAACCAGGTTCCCTGGTATAAGGCGATACAAGGGAACATTGTCACATGGTCTGCCACCAGGATTACGGGTTATAATTTTACCTGGCCACAAGAATGTTAGGCATAGCTGCCAGGACTTCAAGATCCTCTGTCCTCATTTTTGTATAAAATTCCTCGCCCTTTAACCAGGTTGTGAAGGCCTGCATAACCTTCACATAAAAGTGATTTTTATAGGCATTGAGGCATTGACTTGATATCTTTAGAAAATATTAACTTAAACTCTTATTAATAAGAAGGTAAACTAATATATAATAAATAACATTGAGTAGGAAGTTTTCAATATCTCTTATCTATCATACTGACACACCGGGATAAATTGGCTTTTTATACCAGAGTATATACTTCAACCCGGATTATGGAGTTGGTAAGTTCGCCGAAGTTGCGAGGCGGAGGGCATGAAGTCGTAAAAGATTCAGTGAAATCACCATCCCCTTGCGGCTACATATCCCCCAGCCTGAATCTTATGCAATCCTAAGGAGTCACTGATATAGATTTATCTATGAAACTAGATATAAAAAAAGGCTAATCGAGCAATATGCTCGCAGTCCTAGAGACCGACTCCAGGCTTGCGCTTATCTCTTCAAAAAGTTCTGGGAGATCCTGTTCATCTATTTTAAGGCTTGTCCATACCTCCTCGGATATAGGAGGTACAAGGCTGGTGCCACCGGCCCCTATACCAAATGCTATGCAAAGACTATCAGCGACATGGACGAGACCTGCAAAAGGATGATCAGCCTTTTCAGGCGAGTGATGAAACAAAATGGCCTGGGTTATATGTTCTGGTAAACGCCATTTTTCAGCTAGCCAGCCTCCTATGACAGCATGGTTACCGATCACATATTTTTCCTCGGCTTCCCAGAAAAAAAGATCCTCATTATGCACTGCTTCCAATATCCTGGCAAAATCTTCCGGTGAAACCCACAGCAGAAGAAGTTTTCCTATATCATGCAAAAGCCCTGCGACGAAGGCATCGTTTTTCTCTATAAGTCCCTGACGCCGAGCCAGTATTTGAGTTATCAACCCCGTTCCCACCGTGTGATGCCAGAAAAATTCCAGGGTAAAAGGTGCATCTGAAGATTTTATAGAGGCAAAGGCCTTCACGATTGATACAGATAATATGACGTTCTTAACGGTTTCAAGGCCAAGCACAACCACTGCCTGTCTCAGATCACCTATTCTCCCAGGCATTCCGTAAAAAGATGAATTCACAAGGCGGAGAATCTTTGCCGAAATAGATTGATCTAAAGCTATTTCTCGGGATATTTTCCCTAAATCAACATTGGGATCATTCAACTCTTCCAACAATTTTGCCACGGTGTGAGGCAGGGCTGGAAGATTATCTGCCTGGGATAACAACTGTTTGATATCAACCTTTTTCATGATGTAGATCTCTTTGCAAGATGCCGGCATATGGCATCGCGTATGGCACACATATGAGGAATTTCGTTTACTCTTGCGAAGCGAAGGTCTATTTTTTCCTTTATGGCCTTAAAGACCTCTTCGTCCGTTTTACTATTATCGTCTTCTTTAACCTCAATGGAAACAGACGAAACCGACAGCCTTTCCAGCCATGAAATCATATCTTGTGTAAGGGTTTCCCCCTGTTTCAGCAAGAATTGTCCTGTTTCATTGTAAATATCTTCCCCCAGGACCATCCCTTCTTCAAGTTCATTTATAGGCTTGATAATCTTCCTGGTCATTTTACTCCATTTAAACAGTTTCCTGATATTAAATTTCAAATTCATCGCCCTGACTTGGCAACGCGTACCAAGATTTATTTATAGACATATATCCTGTCTACAATGGGATCTATCTTACTAAATTGTTTCAGCCTGATAATATGAGCCTCCGTAAGAGTGGATCCCTTGGTCATAAGCATCCTTCCAGATATAGTCTTTATGTCACGGGCCAGCTTCATGCCTGGCTCCAGGTCTTTAATAGTACAACCAAATTCTGTCTGGACAGGCCTGATAGTATGCAATGTATCTTCAATGACATGCACAATAGTTGGATCAAGTACTGACCCCGCCTGTTTCTTGAGTTCCGAAACAGCCTCCTCCTGATCCATTCCATCCCTGTGCATAAACATATCAAAATTACTCACCGCGTGAATAATCCTGGCGCCTTCGGGTATGGACAGATCTGGAAGACCGTCTGGAAATCCTTTTCCGTCGAACCTTTCATGATGGCTCTTCACCACTACGGCTGCCTGGCGCAGAAACTCAATCTTGTAAAGAAGACTATAGCCGATTTCCGGATGTGAACGAAATAGTGCCTGCTGTGGCTTGGTCAGCTTGTTATACGGTTCACGATAGACTTCTTTTGGCACCCCTATGAGGCCGATATCATGGAGTGAAGCAGCTATCTCAGTAAGATCCAGATCAACGCCCTTTATATTCATACGCTCTGCCAGATTTCTGGACATTATCGCAACTCTTTTTGCATGACCACCAAGAAACGGGTCATACATCTCCATGAGTTCCACAAAGACCCGTACGGTATCCCTGAAGTTTATCTGCAGAGACTTGTAAAGTCTTTTCAGCTGCTCATGCTTCTTATGAAGCTGTTCTGTTCGCTCAAGGACCTTCTTTTCCAGTTCCGTGTTGAGCTTTTGGAGCTGTTTGTTCTGGTTCTTTGTCACCGCCATGAGGCGCTTATTTTCTGTAATGAGAAAATGCTGAAATAGTGCCTGCTGTATTGTGCCTTTAAGTTCCCCTTCATTCCAGGGTTTGTTTATGAAGCGGAACACCTCCCCCTTGTTTATGGCATCGAGGGCCGCATTCATATCCGCGTAGCCTGTAAGTATTATGCGCACTATGTCAGGATTTTGCTCCTTTATTCTTTCAAGCAGTTCTGTGCCTGTCATTTCAGGCATACGCTGATCTGAAACCACTACGGAAATATTCTCAGTTTTAACCAATTCCAAGGCCTCATTTGGATCAGAAGTAGTTAGCACTTTATAAGGTTCAGTTCGAAGAAGACGGTATATGGCCTTTAGGATATTTTCTTCATCATCAACAAATAAAACTACGTCTTTTGCAAATTTCTCCTTTTGCTCCTTGTCTTGTGCTGATGTCTCACTCATGAAATACCTCGTTCATTTTGATCCTACCTATCCACGAAAATAATCAGAAAACCATATGCACCGTTTGGATAGTTAATTTTGGTCCCGCGCAATTCCACTTTATGACTTGTATCAGGAATCTTGTATTCCCTGACGTATAGCTCGCCAGACCTTAAAACCTCCGATAATACCGCCGAGATATCCTCACCAAGTGCATCTTCCAAAGATTTCTCAAGAAAATCGTTCGCATTGTTAAAGTGATCCTTGATCCATCTATTGACAAATGCGATCCTGCCGTCATCGCCAATGCCTACAATTCCAAGAGGTATCTGATGGAGAATATACTGGAATTTTTCCAGGGCCTGGTTGCGCAGTTCAAGGTCTCTCGTTCTCTGTTTGACCTTATTTTCAAGATTTTCGTTTAGCCATTTTAGTTCCTCATTCTGTTTGTTCAATTCATCTGTCAAACGCTTATTTTCCTGCTGAAGATGAGCAACTGTCAAAGACTCCCTGATTGCTGCCTTGAGCTCTTCATCCTCCCATGGCTTAAGGATAAATTTATAAATATATCCTCTATTTATCGCTTCTGTAATACTTTTGAGATCGGTGTATCCACTCAAAATTATCCTGATGGCAAGGGGACAGATATCCTTTGCCTTCTCTAAAAACTCCACACCGCTCATTCCGGGCATACGCTGATCAGAAATTATAAGATCAACCTGGATTTTGTTTAATATTTCAAGGCCTTCCTCGCCACTGTTTGCAAGATGAAGTTCATAGCCCTCCCTGCGCAACAACCGCCTCAAGGCATTAAGAATATTGACTTCGTCATCCACTATAAGAATTTTAGGCTTATGTTCCACGGTTACCGCCTCTTACACATCTACATCAATTTTTTCTATGGAAACATCCCGCCAAATTGAGGCAGGATCATTTGAATAATCAGCGTTTTTTTCCTCAAAATCTTTTCTGGTCAATTTGGGCAGAAAAATCGAAAAAGTGGCACCCTTGCCCACATCACTTTCCACTTCAATCCTTCCCCGATGCTTCTGAATTATCTTATAGGACACGTTTAAACCCAAACCCGTACCTTTTCCAACAGGCTTGGTGGTGAAAAACGGATCAAAGATTTTGGGCTGAATCTCTTTGGGAATACCCACGCCTGTATCTTTTATCAAAATCTCTACACCATGAGTCGGCGATTTCACCTCCCTGGTTATTATCGTAATCTCGCCCTTTTCTTCGATGGCCTGGGCCGCATTTACAAGCAGATTCATGAAAACCTGGTTGAGCTGCTGTGGATATCCAAGGATGAGCGGTATGTCACCATATTCCTTTTTGACTGTCGCCTTATATTTCAACTCATTCCACACGATGTTTAGCGTGCTCTCAAGGCATCGATTTATATCCACTTCCTTCAGTTCAGCCTGATCCACATGGGAGAACTCCTTGAGATCCTGTATTATCTTCTTGATACGCTCTGTACCCTCAATGCTCTGGTCAATAAGCTCATCGAGGTCCTCAAGTATAAACTCGAGGTCTATCGCCTCCCTTTTCTCCTCAATATTTTCAAGCAGTTCTTTGATCTCTTCAGGAATGGCGCCTTCCTGAGCGACCCTCTTTTCAAGTCTCCCGTATAACTCCAACATCTCCTTCAGGTCATTGCAGTAAGAACGAAATGTTGTCAGGTTACTGTTTATGAACCCCACGGGATTATTTATCTCATGGGCCACCCCTGCGGCCAGTTGTCCTATGGAGGCCATTTTTTCTGACTGAAGAAGGTGGGATTGTGCCTCTTTTAGTTGTATCAGAATATTTTTCAAATGTTCATTTTTTTTCCTGAGTTCCTCATTCAAAAGAGATATCCGCTTCTCATTTTCTTTCCTCTCATGGATATCCTGAAGCACAAAGGCCACCTGGTAGATGGCCCCAGCCTTGTCCCTTATGGGAAAAGCCTGAAGCGAAAACCACCTATATTTCCCATCCACCCCGACCAATTCTTTTTCTATCTTAACTGATTTTCCGGTTTTAAAGACGTTATAAACAGAACACTTGTCAATTTTTCCCTTTTTACGGGCACACTCCTTATTCAGTACATCTTGGCAGTCCAGTCCTATGATTTCCCGGATATCCTTGTTGGCCCATCTTGCCGCTGCCATGTTTGCAGAAACAACCTTGTAATCCATATCAACGCTGATAATCAGATCAGATATGGCATCGAACACTACTCGCAGTTTGTCCCTGCTTGCCATGAGTACTTCGACAAACCGGTTCTTCTCTGTTAAATCATATAATACTCCCTGGACACATGGCACTTCGCTAACAGAGCTATCCATGAATGCATATAGCCATACTGCTGTATACTTATTACCATTCGCTGACCGAAGATAAAATTCCTTGCCGGCAAGTTGTTGGTCTCTTCGTACGGAATCCACTATCTCGTCCCATGTAGCAGGGGATTCAAAAAAGGTCTTGATATCTTTACCTGCATCCATGCCTAGGACGTTCTTCCCGTAAGCGTTCACCCTCATGATTTCACCATCCAACAACGCCTCAAAACATATGGCAGGCAATTTATCCAGCCGGCCTTGAAAACACATTTCTGCCAAGACACACTTCGTCTGGGTCACGATTGTTCGGCTCCTTCCTCTTTGAATTCTTCCTCCGTCAAAAAAGGCAGAAAAACAACAAACCTGGACCCCTTACCCACTTCACTCTCGACCTCTATTTTGCCTCCGTGGGCCTTGATAATCTTATAGCTCACGTTAAGTCCAAGTCCAGTGCCTTTCCCAACCGGCTTTGTTGTATAAAACGGATCAAAGATCCGGTTTTTAATCTCGTCTGAAATACCACACCCGGTATCCTCGACGACAATTTCTATTCCGTCCCGGGGGACACTGACTCTCTTTGTACTGATAATTATTTTCCCCTTATTTTCAATTGCCTGGGCGGCATTAACCAAAAGGTTCATAAACACTTGATTCAACTGCTGGGGATAACATAAAAGGGGAGGCAATTCCTGTTCGTATTCCTTCTCGAGAGTTGCCTTGTATTTCAACTCGTTCCATACGATATTAAGCGTACTCTCCATACCCTTGTTTAGGTCGGCATATTCAAGCTCACCATGATCCGCGTGGGAAAACTCCTTAAGATCCCTTACTATCTGTTTTACCCTATTTGTTCCCTCCAGACATTGGCCTATAAGCTGGTCCATGTCTTCAAGAACGAAATCCATATCATAATCTTCCTCCAGCCTTTTCATCTCCTGCTTCAACGTCTCAAGCTGGTAATCACCTGGCCTTTTTTCAATAAGGTTCTCTATCGCTTTCATCTGCCCTTTTATAATTTCCTTCATGTCACTTGCGTAATCATGCAGGGTCTTGAGATTACTATCTATAAACCCCACAGGATTGTTGATCTCATGGGCTATTCCAGCGGCAAGTTGTCCTATGGACGCCATTTTTTCTGACTGGAGCAGGTGCGCCTGGGTCTCCTTTAACTCTTTGAGCACCCTTTCAAGTTCCTGATTTTTCTTTTGCATTTCATAAAACGCGGTCTTGAGCTCTTTGTTCATGGTCTCAATACAAATACGGGATTCCGCTTCTTCTGTCGCATCATGTATTACGATAGTGGCCTGAATCGGGTCTCCCTCAACCCCGAGAACGGGATAGACAGAAACATCTATCCAGTATCGGTCCAACATATCGAGCGAACAGTTAAATCGTTTATACCACGGGGACTTGGTCTCAAACACATGTGAGACAGCATCATCTATAACGTCAACCATTGGAATGCATCTGTTTTTACAGTTCCCCCGCATAATTTCCTGAAACGGCAAACCCATCATCTCGGTCATTTTCCTGTCAACTATTTTTTCAAAGGCCAGGTTGGCCGAAACCACTTCCTTCCGTAGGTTAACGGAAAATATTGCATCTGCCACGGCGTCCATGGTAGTCCTGTAACGGTTGTGGGCTTCGGTCAGCTTGATCAGAAGTTCAGTCTCCTGGGATATGTCCTGGAAAACTCCACCGATAAGACTCAGATCAGGCTTTATCTTAAACTCGGTAGCCATGATTCTAACAGGTATTTCTTTATCTGTTTCAGGCACAGAGACAAACGTCTCAAGACCGTGAATCGCGCCATTATTTTTCAGATGTGAAATAATTCTTTCAAACAAGAATTCAGATGGCAGAACCGTTTTTAAGGATAACTTCTCAGCTTTTTTTTGGTCATCGCATCCAAAAAATTTTTTCCCATAGTCGTTAATATAGATAAAGGAACCATCCTTCCGGCAAATAAAAATGGCTGACTGGGCTTGCTGTGCGATTAGCATAAGAGAACGTGAGAGCATCTCTTCGTGTATCGATCCATCCGGATCATTTTTTTTTAACAAATAGTTATCCCCTGCCATATCGCCTCCATTACTAAGGATCATATTTTTTTATCGGTTTTTTAAAAAAATAAGTTTAACTATAACCATCGAGACAACAATTTGATTTTTTGTGCTATCATGTTTTTTGGATAGGGAAAAAATATTTTTTAAAGTTATCGTTGCAATTTGGGCAAAAATGGGCTTTAAATTTATTTCTTCCGAAAAAGGCCTAATATAGTCACCTTAAATATTGAAACCCGATTTGGGGCTGATTTGTTTTTCAATTTGGTGGATAAGTAAAATGGGTTATGGCGTAACTACATCTGAAATCCATATCAAACATTCTCAAGCCTTGACACTACGCTTTTTCCGGTTGGCGTCTCCCTTAGCAAAAAAATATCTTTCTGCTCCAGAGGAGCTTAAAATTTTTTGATTATGGACCTCAATCAAGTCTTCAAAAATTCAAAAGAGGTACTGGAAGCTTTCGCCTTTCCTGTCCTGACAGTGGATCGGGACCAGAGAGTCTTACATTCAAATAATTTGGCAAGACAACTTTTGAAGACATCATTGGACCACGCCAGTAGTGACACCGCCACCTGCCACTCGACACTTTTCAATAAAGATTCGCCGTGTGATGACTGTCCTCTTTCCCTGGACGATGGAAAAAGAGAAGCAAGGAAAAAATCTGAAATAAAGATATCCGGTATCACCCACAATATCCTCATAGTGTGCAAATTGTTGGGCGAAGCAGGTGGACTCATAACCCTCCGCGACATTACCAAGGAGCTAAGACTGGTTGACGAATTCATTTTTCTTAAAAAAGAACTCGAAGCGAAACATATCCTCCTCAAAAGAAAGGAAGAGCAGGTAGTAGAGTGCACAAGACGCCTTGATATATTCCTTAAAAACTTTCCTGAGGGTCTTTGCGTGATAGATGAGGAATTTACCATTAAAGACGCAAATGACCTGGTCAATGAGAAGTTCTCTGAAGTAGAAGCAGAAAAATGTTTTGAGCTCTTCGGCCGATCTGAGCCCTGCCCAGGTTGTCCCGCATTGTCATATGAAGACAACCCCGATCAAAAAGTGATAGGTCACCGGGTTAACGACCAATTGATAACTGAACAATTTATATCTCTTAGAGATAACCCAGGGGCACTTCTGGCCTTTAAGGACAGCACAAAACAGGTGCAGCTGATCGAAGAAATTCGAAAACAGCGTGATACCATTGAAGCCCAGAAAAACCTGTTCGCTGACCTCACGAATTTCATGGCACAGATGCAAAGGGAGCAGAATGCCCAGAAGATAGCTGACAGATTCCTCACTACCCTGGTTGAAAAGACTGAAATAGAAGGTGGTCTACTCTTGGTTGAGGGGATAAGACGGGGCACAATATGGTTCAGGTGCCAAAAAAATATTTCTGAAGAGGTCATGGAGCAAATAACCTCGGCTTATCTTAATTTGTCCTTGAGGGGCACGGGCGCAATCCTTATTCCCGAAAAAAAATTTCCGCAACCTGACGCAAGCTGGATGCAGTTCCCAGTACTTTCAAATAATTATGTCCAGATAGGGATACTAATCATAAAGGGACTGCTCATGCCGGAAAAACACCAGATAGTAAGACTTTACTTTGAACCCTTGAGCGCCTATCTAAAAAACCGTTTTCTTTCCATGCAGCTTGAAGAAAGGGCCAACAAGGATGGGCTTACAGGGCTCTACAACAGGCAATATTTTGAAAATGCCCTGGCTGAAGAGATTAAAAAGGCGGAAAAATATAACATCCATTTCAGTATCATCATGGCTGATGCAAATGGCCTTAAAGAGGTAAACGACACATATGGTCATGAAGCAGGTGACAACCTGATCAAGAGCATCGCGCACTTCCTTAAAAACAACTCAAGAGAAACGGATATCGTGGCAAGACTCGGTGGTGACGAATTCTGTATATTGTTACCCAACACCAACGAAAAAGGGGCATACGAACTGCTCAACAGGATGAAACGACTTTGTGATAAAGAGGAGGCTAAGATCACGGATCAGACCACTGTTCCAATATCAATAAGCCTTGGCGCGGCGGGTTCTGATACCACTCAACCGGAAGAAGTGGTTAAAAAGGCCGATATGGCCATGTATGAAGCAAAACAAAGATACTATCAAGAAAAGGGACGAAAAGAGTAGCTTGAAAATTTTAGAACTTTTTCTATATTATTAGATTTGGAAATTTTTATAATCATTCAATTCACTGTTTCTAACAAGGATTCAACATGAATCAAATTAATGACAAGCACCTAGAGGCCATACTGGAAGCCGTTCAGGCCCTCGTACAGGGTGACCTGAACAGGGAAGTACATGTAGACGCGCAAGGTATCGTGGCCAACCTCGCGGGTACGATAAATAAACTCATTCTGAATCTCAGACAGGTGCATCCATCCTTGGATAAGGTGTCGGAAGAGGCCCCTGTCCTTGCTTCCACTGCCCAGAGTGTGGCGGCATTGATGCATGATTCAACCCAGTTGGTGCTAGATAAGGCGGATGCCCTTGTTTCAATCTGTACAAAGATTGAAGAGGAAATGACCCAAAATGAAGAATGCTGCAAACCTCAATGTGCCGAAGAAATAAAAAAGGCAAAATCTTACCTTTTCGAAATCATATCCGCGCAATCTTATCAGGATAGGGCCAGACAGCAACTTGAAAAGCTGGAACAAAAGCTTCAGATGATAAGAGACGCACTCCTAAAGGTACTAATTGTCATGAATCTCAAGGACAGGAGTGCAGAATCCTTGGCCAACACCAAGAAGTTGCTTGAAGAGGTACAACAACCAGAGGCCAAGGAAGGACTCAAGCAGGACTTGGTAGATGAACTTCTGGCTGAATTTGGGCTATGAGACAACTGTCCTTTCAAAGATCACTCTGTCACATCATGAGTTGACTAGAGTGTGTATTGCCTTTGATAGTTCGGTCAAACCGTAGGGTTTAGCAACTACCCCGGAGAAACCGTAGTCGGCATAATCGGACATTACCGGGTCCTCTGAATACCCGCTGGACACTATGACCTTGGCCTGGGAATCGAGCTTTAGTATCTTTTTTACTGCCTCAGCGCCTCCCATTCCCTCTGGTACAGTTAAATCCATCAAGACTACATCAAAAGGTCTCCCTCTTTCTTGTGCTATCCTGTACGCATTGACAGCTTCGGCGCCATCCCGGGTAAGCATGACTTCATAACCAAGATGTTTCAACATTTCCCCTACCATATCACAGACCATATCGTCATCGTCCATTACAAGTATTTTGCCTTTACCCGAAATCATGTTACCCTCTTCGTGATTTTCATGTATCTCTTTTTTATCTGCAGCCGGCAAAAAGATGACAAACTGAGCCCCTTTTCCAGGCTCTGAATGCACCTCCATGTGACCTTGGTGTTTTTTTACAATGGAATAACATGCAGCAAGTCCAAGTCCAGTCCCTCCCTCCTTTGTCGTGAAGTATGGGTCAAATATATTATGTAAAATCTCTGGTTCTATTCCCGGCCCGGTATCTTTCACCAAAATCTTAACATAGTTACCCTCTTTCAAGGGAAATCCGTCCTTGTCCTTGAGATGACAATTTGACACAACCATGGAGAAAATGCCCCCATTCCCCATGGCCTGTCTGGAATTCACGACGAGATTCTGGATCACCTGGCTGATCTGTCCTATATCAACGTTTACCGGCCACAGGTCCTTGGAAAAATTGAAATCGGCCTTAATCCCAGAACCGACCAGAACAACCCTTGCAGCTTTTCTGAATATCCCCTCGATCAGGACCACTTTTCTTACCGGCATAGCCCCCTTGGCAAAGGTTAAAAGCTGCTGTGTAAGATTCTTCGCCCTGAAACAGGCCTCTTCGGCTTCATCCAGCTGTTTTATCACCTTCCGATTGGTGCCTAGCGACATCCTGGCAAGAGAAATATACCCCAGGATAGCTGTCATGATATTGTTGAAATCATGGGCTATACCGCCTGCAAAGACCTCTATCGATTCAAGTTTTTGAGCTCTTACAAGCTCTTTTTCCATCATTTTCTCTCTAGTAACATCCCGAAAGACAATAACGGCCCCGATAATGTCACTATTTTTATCATGAATAGGGGCCCCAATATCCCTGATCAGATATTGATTACCATTCCTTGTACGAAGAATGGCAGGAGCATCCAGGCTGAACATTTTCCCCGTGGACAACACCTTGACCAACGGAGAAATTTTTCTTTGACCAGCTTCATCCACTACGTCAAACACCTCATCAAAATCCTTATTCTGGGCATCTGAAACCGGCCAGCCGGTAAGATGTTCAGCCACATTATTCATCAGTGTGATTTTGCCTGACATATCAGTAGCAATAACACCGTCGCCTATAGAGGAAAGAGTAACCGCGAGCCGCTCCTTTTCTTCAGCCAACTTCTCCTGAACGTGCTGCCCCCAAGCGATTTCGACTTCGAGTTTCTGATTTAGTTGTGCAAGTTCACGGGTACGTTCCTCCACCCTGGACTCCAGTTCTTTGCCAGCCTTCTCCAGCGCTTTCTTAGACAAGAAAAGCTGCCTGTTAAGTCGCGAAACATAGAAGGCCACAACCACTGCCCCCGAAAATACCACGGCCATGACAATCACCCAGCGCATGTGCTGACGCAGGGCATCACCCAGTGAAACGCGGCCCAAATCTTCATAAGGGCCGATTCTCAATTCCCTTAGACATTCACGAACTGGATGATAATTTAAAGGGATTGTCCATCCGGCGCATTTGGCACGTTGCGCGGCCTCTGACAGTGGGTCCATACCAAGCAAGGCAAGAGCCACCATTTCTGCAAGTTTTTCATCTGTTTGCTTGAGTTTGGCCATGGGCCATTCCGGGTAAAGCCTGGTGCTCAACAAAAAAGGAAATCGTTCTACCTTCCGCTGATTTATCACCCTTATATCATCAAGTCTTATTCTCCCCTCCTGGGCCATTCTCTCAAGGGTGTCAGTTCGTACTGTGCCGGCATCTACCTGCCCATTTAACACCGCAAAGACTACGGCATCATGGGTCCCACCAAATTCAACAAATGAAAAATCCTTTTCTATGTCAATGCCATGATCCTTGAAGACCCTCCTGGCCATAATCCAGCCCCCAAAAGAAGAAGGCGCCACGCCCATGAAAGACTTTCCTTTGAGGTCCAAAATGTCTTGGATATCATGGCGATCCGAACGGCAGAAGATAACGCCTCCAAAAGAGGTATAAGCCTTTCCCATCCTCAGATTTTTCAATGTGGTTATGCGACTGGCCCCAAACAGTTCCTCAAGTTCAACATAAAAGGCCGGATTTGCCAGGATGAAATCCACATCTTGCTTTTTCACCGATTTGGCCAGATCCTCAAAGGACAGGGGTTCTATTTTAAAGGTATAGCCCTCTACTTTCTTCGAAAGGTAGTCGGCAGTTGCCTGCCATTTGGAAAGGCAATAATCCTCGCCCCTTTTAGCCAGTACGCCTATCCTGACAGTGGAATCTTCTATGATGTAGTCAGCGGAGCATTCCGTCTGTTCGCCAGCCAACCAGACACAAACAGAAAAGAACAAACAGAGTAGCCACAAGACATTACGCACCCACCGCCTCCAGCTTTACACGACACCTAAAAGTGCAAAAATTGACCAACTATCATACCACCAATTTCTTTATACCAAAAAAGATTTATATGTCAATTTTGATCTATTTATTTGATTCATTGCCTTTAATGCCGTTCAGAATTGCTTTTCCCTAAGTCGCCTGCGCAGATAGCACTAAACAGGCCAGTATCGGCCCAATACGCCCTTTAAAAGGGGAGCGCAATCCGTGGTCCTTAATCCTGCTGTTCACAAAAAAATCCTGATTTTAGTGAACTCCAATAAAAATGTTGAATTTTGCTTATCAATTAATCTAGAATTTCTGGAGAGGGATAGAGGTTGTCACCTTAAACGCAGATTAAATCAAAAGGATCTCCTGGAGGCCCTGCTAATGACAGATATCAACATTTTAATAGGTGGAGAAGCCGGACAAGGCATCGTCACCATAGGAACAGTCCTGGGCAAGGCCCTTGTAAGAAGCGGCTTCGAGATAGTAGTGACCCAATCGTATCACTCCAGGATAAGGGGAGGACACAACACATTCTCCATCCGCGCTTCGGCCCTTGAACTCCATGGTCCCAAGGAGGAGATAGATGTTCTTCTGGCACTCAACAAAGAATCCTTCGACCTCCACAGGAACCGGCTCACGCCCGGCGGGCTCGTCATTGCAAACTCCTCAATCATGGGAGAAGAAATCTCGGGTATTAGAGTTCCCTTTAAGGAACTTGGATCGTCACGAACACACAATACTGTGGCACTTGGGGTAGTCGGGGCAGTAATTGGCCTAGAACTGGATGTTCTTGATGGGGCCATTGGAGATTTTTTCAGTAAATTGCATCCAGATGCGCTCCTCGGTAACAGGAAGGCATTGAAAAACGGATACGAATGGGGAAATAAACAAAATCAGCATAACATGCCCTTAGTCCGCCCCTCGGGGACATCAGACAGAAAATTGATGATGAGTGGCAATGAGGCAATTGCCTTGGGGGCACTGTCAGCAGGCCTGAAATTCTGCTCCTTCTATCCCATGACCCCGTCAACATCCATCGTACTAAACATTATCGCCCATGCTGAATCTTTTGATTGTATAACAGAACAGGCTAAAGATGAAATATCCGCTATAAACATGGCTATAGGAGCCTCTTTTTGCGGAGCCCCAAGCATGGTTGCCACCTCAGGCGGTGGCTTCGCCCTCATGACGGAAGGAGTAAGCCTTGCCGGCATGACAGAAACCCCTATTGTCATTGCCGTTGCCCAACGTCCAGGCCCTGCCACCGGCCTTCCAACCAGGACAGAACAAGGTGACCTTGAATTTGTCCTGCACGCAGGACACGGTGAATTTCCCAGGGCGATCTTCGCACCAGGCTCGGTTGAGGCCTGTTTCTCATGTACCAATAGGGCTTTTCATCTGGCGGAAAAATCCCAAGGTCCGGTGTTCATCCTGACTGACCAGTTTCTGGCAGACTCATACCGCGCAGTAAGGCCCTTTGACATCAACCTGTTTTCACAGGTTGAAACCTTTCACCCGGACCTTTCCTTTCCGGAACCATACAGGCGTTATCTTCTGACAGAAGATGGAGTTTCGCCCAGGCTTATTCCTGGGATGACCAAATCACTAGTAACGGCGGACAGTGACGAACATACGGAGGATGGTCACATTACTGAAAATCTCACTGTCAGAAAGGCAATGCATGAAAAGAGGCTCAAAAAAATGGACCTTATTTACGAGGAGGTGATCCCGCCCCTTGAGGATGGCGACGAGGAACCAGAACTTCTTTTTATCTCCTGGGGTTCTTCTCAGGGGCCGGTTAAGGAAGCTGCCCAGAGGCTGAGAAAACAGTCCCGCAGGGTGAAAACCCTTCATTTTGACCAGGTCTGGCCGCTTGTCCTCGATCAATTCCTCGAAAAACTTGAGACAGCCGGAGAAGTGATATGTGTTGAGGGAAACTACAGCGGGCAGTTTGCCAGACTCATCAGGCGAGAAACCGGCTTCTCAATACCAAGGCTGATCTTAAGATACGACGGTCTTCCTTTCACTGCTGACTACATAATTAGCCAGCTATGATCCCGGTTTTATGTGAGGAACAGACCGTAGTTGTGTACTTCTGGGTAAAGAAGTACAGACAACATCACAATTTTTTTAATTATTTCTTATTGTTAAGGTTGAAAAAATATTATCTAGGATAAGGAGTCATCATGGTAAAGTTAGAGGAATATGGAAATTATGAGACCGCCTGGTGTCCGGGTTGCGGGAATTTCGGCATCCTTGATGCGCTTAAGGAAGCCCTTATTCTATGCAATCTTTCACCTCACAATATACTGCTCGTTTCCGGAATTGGACAGGCAGCCAAACTGCCACACTATCTCAACTGCAACTTCTTTAACGGACTTCACGGTCGTTCCCTGCCCGTAGCCATCGGTGCCAAACTTGCCAACCCGGAGTTCACGGTCATTGCTGAAAGCGGCGATGGATGCATGTATGGGGAAGGTGGCAACCACTTTCTGGCAGCTATCAGGCGCAACATAAATATTACCGCAATTGTCCACAATAACATGGTTTACGGACTTACCAAGGGTCAGGCCAGCCCCACGTCGCAGAAAGGTTTTACAACAAAGGCTCAACCCACAGGTACCTTTTCGACCCCCTTCAACCCGGTTGAAGTCGCTGTTGCCATGGATGCCTCGTTCGTAGCAAGGGGCTTTTCCGGGATGAAGCATCACCTGGCACACCTTATTGCCCAGGCCATTACGCACAAGGGATTTTCACTGGTCGACATACTTCAACCATGTGTATCCTTTAACCATGTCAACACGTATTCATGGTATCATGAAAGATGCAAGGTACTGTCCGAGGACTACAATCCCATGGACCGGGACAATGCCCTTATAACAGCTCACACCTTTGGAGATGAAATCCCCCTGGGGATCATATACAAAAATGAACGAGAGGTGTTCGAGGACAATTTCCCTTTGTTAAAAAAGGGGCCTCTTTGCAAGCAACCCTTCAGGAAGGATGAATTTGGCCGGACTCTGGATAAATATTCCTGATAGGCATCGTTGTAGCCCCGTATTATGTCCTAGGTCGAACGATTCACCTGTTTTCTAGAAATCCTGCCCGATCGCCACATCATGGCCACAACCAAAATCGCAACAGAGGAGCTTATGAGCAGTGTGGGTCTTATCCCGTAAAACTGGGCCGCTGCCCCCTGAACAAGACTCCCAAACGGGAAAAGCCCCATGAAACTGGTGGTGAAAAGGCCCATGGTCTGGCCCCTTAAGGAGTCGTCAGCCTCAAGTTGCAAGAGACTGATTGCACTCGTGGAGGTTATGACCATGGTAAAACCGGATAGACACAGTATGACCATGGCCTGATAATAGTCATTGGAAAATCCCAGAAGGATGAGGGACAAGGGAAATAAAAACGCACCCCACCACCACCATGTCTCTCTCATTCCTTTGTGGCCGAAAAATGCGACGAAGACTGCCCCAATTAGTGCACCCAGCCCATTGGAAGAACACAAATAACCATATTCCTTGGCCCCCAGCCCAAGGACGTCCCTGCCAAGGGAGGGAAGAAGTATGGAATATGGGAGCAGACATATTCCAAAGGTCATAATAATGATCAGCACAGACCATACTATTCTGTTCCCGTGGGCAAAACAATACACATCTTTTATGGCTGACCTGATATCAGGTCTGGCGACCTTGCCTACTGAAGCGGGCCTGGATGAGGGATTTGTTTTTCTTATCAGGAGCAGAACAAGGATTACAATCAGGGCCGAAACCGCCTTGAAATAAAAGCATCCTGCCATACTGCCGACAGCCATCAACCAGCCAGCTATGGCAGGCCCCGCAAACCTGGCAAGATTAAAGGCGGTGGAATGAAGGGCCAAGGCATTTGTGATATGTTCTCTGCCCACAAGGTCAAATACAAGTGCCTGTCTGGCTGGCACTTCCACTGCCATTGAGGTGCCCAAAACGAATGCCAGCAAAAGCACATGGACAATCTCCACCACCCCTGTCTGCACAAAAAATCCGAGAAGTACAGCCTGCAACAATATGAATGCGTGGGCCGTTATCAGAACAGTGATGCGGGGATAGCGATCTGCCAACATGCCTCCCCAAAAAGAAAAAAATAGTATGGGAAGCCCTGAGACTGCCCCCAACAGCCCTACCATCCAGGGTGAGTCTGACAGCTCAAGGACAAGCCACCTCTGGGCTGTTCCCTGAACCCACGTTCCCTGTAAGGACACGGCCTGTCCAAGGAGGAGCAAACGAAAACCTGGATGTAGCAATGCATTAAATGCCTTTGGCCAGGACACTTTACCGCCTAAATTTTTATTTGACCCTGCTACACTGGCAGGTCATGTGACATGGGCAGATTGCACTCTGACTGCAGAACGGGTTCCCCGAAGCGTCTTCTTGCGCCTTGTCCTCGAAGAAGAAACTAATTCTTTGAAGGTTCCCTAAAGAAGAGGCGCAACATCCTTTGCAAAATATGTGAGGATAAGATCGGCGCCAGCTCGCCTGATGCTTAAAAGAGATTCCAACGCTACCTTTTTTTCATCCAGCCATCCCTGTTGCCCTGCTGCCTTGATCATGGAATATTCACCGCTTACCTGGTATGCAGCCACAGGCATGGAAAAACTCTCGTAAAGAGATCTTATGATGTCCAGATAAGGCAACCCGGGTTTTACCATCAGGATGTCTGCCCCTTCCTCTATATCCAGCTCGGCCTCCCGCAGGGCCTCCCTGCTGTTGGCAGGGTCCATCTGGTAGGAACGCCTGTCTCCAAATTGAGGCGCACACTCTGCAGCTTCCCTGAATGGGCCATAGAAGGATGAGGCATATTTTACCGCATAAGACATGATGGGGATCTGGTCAAAACCGTTTTCGTCCAATATCCTACGTATTGCCCCTACCCTCCCATCCATCATGTCAGAAGGGGCAACCATGTCGGCCCCTGCCTTGGCATGGGAAAGGGCTGTCTTGGCAAGGAGCTCAAGGGTTGCGTCATTGTCAATTTCCACAGCTTCCGCCTTGTTCCTCTTCTTGGAAGCCCCCTTCAATACACCACAATGGCCGTGGGACGTATATTCACAAAGGCACACGTCCGTAATCACATAAAGGCCATCCACCTCCTTTTTTATGGCAGAGATGGCAGATTGAACCACGCCGCTTTTAAGCCAGGCATGTGAACCCTTGGCATCCTTTTTTTCCGGCAGGCCAAAGAGGATAACCGCCGGAATTCCCAGATCACGTATCTGCTTGCATTCCTCTACAACGTTGTCTACCGAAAGCTGGTAACAACCAGGCATGGCTGATATGGGCTCCTTTACGCCTTTGCCCGGGGCCACGAAAAGTGGATAAATAAGGTTACTTACGCTCAGAGATGTCTCCCGCACCATAGAACGGATGGTTTCATTTCTCCTGAGCCTTCTTGGTCTGTATTGGGGAAATATCATGGCAGCCATTCCTCTATAATCTTAATAAGGTGTCTTTCTGTTAGTGGTTCTTTGATGCAGCCGCAACATCCGGCATCCTGGAACCTTTCCCTTTCTTGTGCGCTAAGATCGGAACAAAGTACCATGACCGGAATATTTTTGGTCTCTTCAGACTGTTTGAGAAGTATGCTCATTGACATGGCATCCAGGACTTTTGCATTACCCCTTATCAGGATAAGATCCGGCAGTTCCTGGTTGGCAATGTCAATGCCTTCCTGTCCATCTTCAGCCGTGATCAGTCTGAGTCTTTCCTTGACGGCTACCGCCTTGACAGTTGCTATTACATCCTCATTGTCATCCACGAGGAGTATTGTCTGACCATCCTTCACGTTTTTTCCTCCCGTACGGATGAACGGTAGCAGGAGCGTATCATTTTGTTAATATAGAGTTCCGGGTTTTCAACTGCATCGGCCGGGATGGTAAAATCGTCAATCCCTGTCTTCTCTTTTACAAGTGTGAGACCATATTCCAAAATATTGCACAACCGTTCACAACGACCGTAAAGGGCCGTGGTCTCATTCATGGATTCATCAAGGAGCCTATCTACCGCGGAATCAACAAGCGTTATCTTGATCCCACATCTATTAAAAAATGACACTTCATAACTTTTTATCTGCTGTATCCAGAACAGTACTTTTTCCCCGGCCTCGTCCAGATCCATATCATCCTTCAGGGTCAACTCAGCTACCAGTTCAATCCTTTTTTCCGTAAGATTCTCCTTGGCCTCTTTCCAGGAGGACAATCCCTGCTCCCTGATCTTTTTTATTAACTCTGTCTTTTCTTCGTTAATTATTGCTTCGTACTTTTTCAACCTCGATGGGTTATCGATGTCATTGAGAAGTTTTTCCAACTCCCCCTCAGGGTCCTCCACCATGCGCCTGGTGACAACCAGGAATTTGACCCCTACTGTGGGGAGCCGCTTCTCAAAGGGCAGAAGTGCCCGTTCCACCACGCTTACCAGGGCCCGCGCCCCGGTTTTTTCCTGGTAGGCCTGGTGCGCCAGAAGTCTCAGCGCATCTTCTTCAAACTTCAAATCTATCCCATATGCCCGAAAATCCTGTTTTTTACTCACTATTACGGCGCAATTGGGATTTTTAAGTATCTCGAAAAGATCTTCCTCTGAAAGCTCTTCCAGGAGTGCAATTACAGGAAGCCTTCCTATAAACTCTGTCTCAAACCCATATTCAATAAGGTCCTGGGGTTTTACATATTTCAGCCAGTCCTTTTCCTCCCTGACATCTAGTTCTGCCCCAAACCCGATTCCCTGGTTGGACATCCGCTTTTTAATTATGTCCGAAAGGCCAGAAAAGGCCCCGCTAACTATAAAGAGAATGTGCCTCGTATTGATGGTGCGTTTTTCCTTCTTACCACTTCTTCTATAACGCTCAATTGCCTCTATCTGGGATATGGGGTCATGGGGCACCCGCAGCTCTACTTCTGTCTCTTCAAGGGGTTTCAACAGCGCTCTCTGTACGCCTGCCCTTGAGACGTCAGGACCATGCATTTGGTATGAGGAGGCTATCTTGTCGATTTCGTCAATATATATAATACCGTACTGGGCCCTTTCAATATCTCCGTCAGCGGCCTGGACAAGGTCCCTTACAAGATCCTCTACATCTCCACCTACATATCCTGTTTCACTAAATTTTGTGGCATCACCTTTCACAAAGGGCACACCCAGTTTTTCAGCTATCAACTTGATAATAAAGGTCTTGCCCACCCCTGTCGGCCCTATCATTATGATATTGTTCTTAATATTGCCAACAGGCGAAACCTTTTTACCCTTTTTCTGGAGGTATGATATACGATTGAAATGGGTGCACACCTTTGTGGCCAGAATGGCCTTGGCCCTATCCTGCTTTACCACAAATTGGTCCAGATAGGCCTCCAGTTCCTCAGGCTTTAAACTGAAGTTGAAAGCTGATTCCGTGGACGCGGTACGCCCTTCATTGTTATCCTCGGCATCGGGTTTGATCTGGTTGGGAAAGACCATCTGGGAGACCACACGTACCTTGCCACCATACTTCTTGGCAAGATAATCACTTATCTCCTGTTCAATATCCTTTTGTGATGGAAGGTCAGATGTGTCTTCCTTTTTGTCACCTTTAACCGGTTTATGATGCCTAACCAATTTCATCTCCTTGGATTCTTTTATTTTCATGCGGGTACTTTATCAGAGACCAATCACCATGTCCATTATGTATAGGTACAGTTTTATCATGAAGTAAGCTGAACATAATTTACCGCTGAAACCCAACAGTTGTGAAACCAAATTTGACACCAATCACATTTCTGATGCTGGCAGTCCCCTGCGGCTTCAAATTTCAAACGGAATTATGGCCTGAGGAAGCTTTAAAAAAAAATGCCGAACCATGTCGGCATTTGAAGTGCATAATTGGGGGGTATTTGGCTATTGGTGCAGTATTTCATCCAGGCCACGGTCTATAAACATGGTGAGGTGACCAAGGGCCTTGTACAGGTGGCAATCTGCCGTCTCCGTTAACTTCTTGCCAAAATGGGACGCCCAACTGCCAAGGTGACGAGAATGGAAGCGGCGGGCCGTTTCAAAGAGGGCCTTTGCCTGTTCCCTCTTGCCGTCCAAGTCAAACTGTCCAGACGACTTCAACATCAGTCCCATAAAGGCCATCTCGAAACCGATATGGTCTGGGCGATTCAGCATTCGGACATAAGATGGGATCTCCAGCTTTTCAGGCTTGAAGCCTACACAACCATAGAAATTCTGAACCGACACAGGTAGTTCAGCCGCCATGGACCTCTCCCTGTGGGCCGCTTCAAAGGGCGGCAGGTACCTTCCTGATATTGGGACGAAAAAAAGGTCAAAATACTCCTGCCTCACCTCCTCACAAGGGTCCCTGTCCACAAAGACAAGCATCTTTGCAAATAATTCCTCGGGAAAGAACTCTCTAAAATTGAGGCCGACTTCCCTGCACTTGTCTAACCGCTCTTCATCCGGCTCATTGAGATAAAGTGCTGCGGCAAACTCCAGGAAGTCGGCCCATGCATTCTTTTCATCCGTGTTCATAAAAGGTACGCTCACATCTTCTCCACTTTGGCGGGGATTCCCTGCCTGGCATTTGAACCAACGACCATATCTGCCAATGTGGCCACGCCTTTGCGCCTGATGTCAGCAATACCCAGCAGGTTATGGGCGATACCCGCCGCACGGGCGCTATCTCCTTCGTTTTTTCTGCCCCTTATGACCATTGTACGGGCACCAAGCCCCCAATGCCCGAATCCATGTTCTATGCCTATCACTCCAGGGGCTATACCGCTACGCACGTCTGCCTTGCCCCTGGCCTTTCCACCAGGGGTGACCACCTGCACGATGTCTCCCCTCCTGATTCCAAGCCTTCTTGCATCCGTTGGGTGGATGACAAAGGCATTTTCCCGGTGGATCTGTCTGAGCCTCTTTTCTCCTATGGTATGTGAAGATTGGAGCTGCGATTTAAAACACACGAGCATAAACGGCCACTTGAGCGGCATGTATATCTTCTCGGTAGGAGTGCCGTCTGCAAAGGCAGGCGGTTGCCATATCGGAACCCCAGAGAACCGCTCTCCTGTGAGGCTGTTCCTGGCAAGGGCCACCGTCTCGTTGTAAATCTGCATGGGCTTTTTATAGCGGTGGGTCAGCCACTCGCCCTGATATGCCTTTTCCGCATCTTCGAACCGTCCACCCCTTGCCATTGCATAGGCCACCTTCGGCCATTCGTCCTTCTTCAAAACATTCTTGAGTTTCGGTACGAGCCGCTCCACGCCGGTTATCTCCAGTTCCCCCTGCGGGATGTCTGGAACTGGCTTGCCTGCGAAAGCGACATTAGCAAAGGCCCTGAGAAAAAAGTCCTCAGGCGTATCAAGGGGATAGAGATTGCCCTTGGAATCAGGTATTGCGTTTTTCCCAAATCCAGGAAGCCCCATTCTCTTTGCCACGGCTATGATAAAGCTTTCCATGCACACAGGGACGCCCTCGCTGGTCTTTGCCTGTAGAGGTTCTGTAACAGGCCAGCGGAAAGAGTTCGTCCTGGTCAGGTGGGTAGCCCACGGCGATGCAGCTCCCCAAGTCTCGTACAGGACGGTATCAGGAACTATGTAATCGGCGTAGGCGCTGCTTTCGTTTATGAATGGATCTATAGAGACAATCAGCGGCAGTCTCTTTGGGTCCGCGAGCTTTTCCTTCACCTGCTCATGGAGCCCTGCCTGGCCATAGAGGGGGTTGGTATTCCACATAATGAGGGCCTTCAGTCCATATGGATAGTTGTTCAGGGCTGAAGGGATGTACTCCGGCTGTATTGCCGCGGAGAAAGGATACCAGGGCGCATCGGCAGGATATGGGTTACCCTTGGCCTTTTTCAGTTTGTACTCCGTGGTCTTTTCATAGGGGAACCCCCGTCTGCTGATCCTTACTCCCCTGGGTTTTACCTTGCCTGGAAATTTTTTGAAGTTGTACCGAGGCCCCTTTCCGAAATCGGGATACCGGCCTCCGCCAGCTGACGCGCCTCCCTTCCAGTTGAGATTTCCCACCAGGGCGTTCAGCAGGGCCACTGCATACGCGGTGTAAAAACCGTTGGAGTGCATGGTGCCTCCATGACAGTCTGCCACTGCCTGCCTTCCATAGCTGGTGAACTCTTCGGCTATTTTCACAATTGTTTCCTCGGAAATGCCGCAGATATGGCTGTACTCGGCCAGAGAATGGCGCCTCGATGCCTCAAGGAGGAGCTGAAGGGCCGTTTTAACTTCCACTTCCTCCCCTCCTATTTTCACTAAACCTTTGTAGAAGATAAGGGCGCTCCTGGTCCTTTCATTACCTGTCGGCCTTCGTGTCTCTTCATCTATCACCACGAAACCGTCCTTACCGTCAAGGCCCTTTTGTGACAGGTGGGATTCCCTGAGGAATCGGCCGAAAAGGGGATGCCCCTCTTGCGTTATGACCAAATGAGAGGCATTAGACCAGCTTGGCTCAGATGCGGCCTTGGCAGCGCTTGCCCCGGGAACCTTAAGGAACTGTTCATTATACCTCCTGTTTTCCAGTATCCAGCGGATCATGCCCATTACAAGGGCACCGTCTGTTCCCGGCTTTATGGGTATCCATGTCACCCTGTCAGAGGTGGCCATACAGTCTGAATTTGTAAGCATAGGATCCACTACCACGTATTTCAGGTCCCCGTCGCTTCTGCCCTTGGCGACCAGTTTCCCCTGGCGCTGAAAAGGATTTCCAGCATTGGCAGGGGCGGTCCCTATGTTCAGAAGGAACTTGGTATTCTTGAAATCCGGCTTCAGATGCGGATATTTCTTGAAGTCTCCAAGCAAGGCTGCGTAGCCGGCCCTCATTGAAAGTCCGCAGTTGCCCCTGTGGCCTGTGAAGTTGATGCTGCCAAAGGAATTGACCCCAAACCGCTTGATGAGCTGCAGCCTCCCCTCCTTGAATCCTGCCATGATAGCCAACTGGTTGGCCCTTGGACCAAGCTCCGTCCGATCTGGATCGATTGGTGTCTCGAGGTCTCTGATCTTCCTCAGGCCATCCACATGTCCTTCGCCAAAAAGGTCTCCACCCTCGACTACCTCCTCGACCAGCTTTTCAAAGTCGATGGGCTGCCATTTGCCTGAATTTCTGGGCCCTACCCTTTTGAGAGGCACGAGGACCCTGTATGGATCGTAAAGCTTTTCCAGTACAGCATTTCCCCTGGCGCATGCGGTTGCTCTGTGCTCAAGCCCTGCCTCTGCCTTCCTGCTCAGTTTGACAAGACTTTCCTTTATCGGGGTCTTGTATGGAAGAAATGAATCAGCGGCCAACACATGATATGGATTTCCAGCCACGCGCAGGATCTTTCCGCTCTTCTTGTCCACACGCAGCCTCACACCGCACAGGCTTACGCAACCCACACATACGGAATTGGATATGTACTGATTTTTATTCGGCCTTACGGCTCCTGTCTTGGGATCAATGGAATATTCGGGATCGAGAGCGTTTCCGTAGATATGGTGAGGCGGCTTCTCGCCTGCCCACCAGCCTTTTACTATTCCCTTGAGGGTATGTCGATATCCGAGACCAAAGATTCCCAGAGATGTTATGAGGCCCGCTGCCTTGATTATATTTCGGCGCGTCTTGTCCATCTACTTCACTCCTTTCACGTTCACTGCCGATCTGTTTACCGGGATTTCAGGTTCAAATTCCCCAGACACTTCGTCCTGATTGGAATTCCAGGGCATCAGCCATGTAAAACCGAGAAACAGGGCCATCCAAATGGCCCAGTTGCTCACGACATGCATGATGCCGGTTGCTCCCCAAAAACTGGGGAAATAGTGAGGAATGCCTGCTGAGATCTTGGGAAGTTCCTGTCCTCCAATGACGGTGTCCCACCTGAAAAGCCATACACCGCAAATTGCGACAAAGGATGCGAAAAGAAACAGGGGCCTGATGCGTCTCAGCGGGCCAAAAAGTGAGACTACAAGCGGAAAGAACAGACCGATTCCCAGCTCAAGTACAACGGCCTCGGTGAAATGCCTTTTGAACACAAAGGGAAGGGCCTCCTGAAAAATTTTAAAGGAATAGGCATAGCCTATTGAATACCAGAGGAGCCTTAAAAGCAGGTCGCCCACGATGCTCCAGACCAGCAACTTGCCCAGGCTGTCCATGAGATTCCAGGGTATCTTTCCCCTCTCGTCTCTCACCATTATGGCAGTAACAAGTATCATCAGGGCAATGCCGCTCACCATTGCGGAAATGAGGAAGATGAGTGGCATGAGGGAGGTATGCCAAAGCGGCCTTGCCTTTACCACGCCCAGGATATAGCCGGTATATCCGTGGACTGCGAGGGCGGCAGGTATGCCTATCGTGCCAAGGACGCGTCCCATTCGGTGGTCCCGTTCTATGGAGGAAGGTGTAATGTCGGTGTTTCCAAGGGCCAGGAACGTATATATGGCCTTTGGAATGCCTGAACTAGTCCTGGCCTTTCTCGCAAACCCGGCCCGGAAGACAAAGAGCATTTCAAGGCTGATCAGTATGGGATAGAAGGTAAGAAGAAACACCCCCCAGCTCATGGGAGAGGTGGAATGCACACGAAAAAACAGCGAATAAAACCTGCCGGGCTGGGCCAGGTCGGCAATAAGGTTTAGCGGAGCGGCCAAAAGGACCGTGAAGGCCATGATCAGCGCCAGGCCCGCTATGGACTCATACTGTTTGTTCCCAAAGACATAAGTCAGTGAAGATAGCAGAAATGCCGCTGCGCTTACCCCTGTGAAGAAGAAATACTGGGGAACCGCCACGCTCCACTGCACACTGGCTGCGGTATTGATTATTTCTACGATACTGGTCTCCATATCAAACCACCTCCTCTTCTGATCCGTCTCCGGCAGGGGAAATTACGGCCTCCCCCTTGATCTGTGCGCTAAGGGTCTCATCCAGCCCGATATAGAAAATCATGGGGCCTGTTTGAATGCATAAGTAGTGAAAGTGGAGTAAGCGAGAGACCTCCTGTAGT
>CAZUIH010000017.1:0-28344 GCA_964620365.1 uncultured Desulfobacterales bacterium
TAATAAACATAATCAGGTAGATATGAAACTTAGTTAAATTGTTCATGAATAATCCTGGGTATAAGTGCCTGGTGCCTTGCTGCTTTGGCCAAATCGGCAGCTGTATGATCCGCGTTATAAGGTCAGAAAGAGATTCAAAAAAAATCTGCACTTTTTGTCACTACTGGTCTTCGGTCTCGGAAGTTTATTGATAACAATAGAATAACATTTTTGTAAATCAGTACGGCTAAATATTTACAATAGTGTAAGAAAATTTTGAAGGTGTTTGGTGTGATTATTTGTAACTAGCTGAAATGGCAGAATAAAAAAATTGAGAGGCTTTAGGCATATTTCTTGCTATTTATATTTTCCAAATTAAGTCGTCTTACATTTATGATGAAAAGTGAAACCATTACACATATAAAAGGTCAGGAAGTGGTTGATCGTGCTTCGTTTGGTCCAGCTAGGTCCAGGGACATGAAGTGTAGTGTTGATACCGGCCAGCTAGAGCTTAAGGCGTTGTATGAGATCTCTCGGCTCATAGGTTCGGCTCTTGATCTTGAAAAAACACTTACCAGGGTCCTGGGGGTTTTGCATGAGACCCTTCGGATGGAGAGGGCAACCTTGGTGTTGCTTCATAAGAACGGACGTCACCTGACCATAAGGGCGTCCTACGGCCTTACAAAGGAAGAGGAATTGCGGGGCGTGTATCGCATCGATGAGGGTGTTACGGGAAAGATTTTTCAGACAAAATCGCCCTTTGTGGTGCCCGACATCCATAGCGAACCGCTTTTCCTGGACAGGACAAAATCCCGTTCCAGGATTACAAAGGAGACTATTTCCTTTATAGGTGTGCCGGTGCTCTTGCAGCAGGAGCCTGTTGGAGTCCTTACTGTTGACAGGCTTTTCGGGCCAGAGATCTCCTTTGAGGAAGACATACGTTTTTTGTCGGTCGTGGCAACCCTTATAGCCCAGTTTCTTGACCTGCATAATGCTGTCACCAGGCGGGAAGAGACCCTGAAAGAGGAGAACAGGAATCTCAAGGCCGAGCTTCATAACCGGTTCAGTAGGAAGAATATTGTTGGGAATAGCAAGGCCCTGAGAGAGGTGTTTTCTTTTGTGGCCAAGGTGGCCCCAAGCTCGGCAACCGTTTTGCTTCTGGGGGAATCAGGGACCGGAAAAGAGCTCGTGGCCCGTGCAATTCATGAGGAAAGCCCCAGGTCATCTAAGCCTTTCGTGAAGGTAAACTGCGCGGCCCTCCCAGAGACGCTCCTGGAAAGTGAGTTGTTCGGTCATGAGAAAGGGGCTTTTACAGGGGCATTTTTCCAGCGTATTGGGCGGTTTGAGCTGGCACACGAGGGGACGCTGTTTTTGGATGAGATAGGGGAGCTTCCTCTGGCGCTTCAGGCAAAGCTTTTGAGGGTCCTTCAGGAGAAACAGTTCGAAAGGCTTGGCGGCAGTGTTACGATAGATACAGATGTCCATCTGATTGCGGCTACCAACAGGCCTTTGGATAAGGAGGTTGCCGAAGGTAGATTTCGGGCTGATCTGTACTATCGGTTAAATGTGGTTCCTATACTTCTTCCTCCGCTTCGGCATCGCAGGGAGGATATCCCTCCACTGGTTGATTATTTTCTTGACAAGAGTAACAGGCGCAATAAGCGTTCCGTAAGGGTGTCACGAGAGGTCCTGGATTTTATGCTGAAATATCCATGGCCAGGGAATGTCAGGGAACTGGAAAATTTGATCGAGCGTTTGGTTATCATGGCTGATAACGATTTAATAACAATGGATGACATACCATCGTACATGTTGGTGGCCCAGGGAGAAAAGGCTATTGAGTCACACGCTGAAACCTGTGGGCCGTCATTTTCACAGGAAAGTCACCATCCCTCCCTCAGGGAACTTGAAAAAAGGGAGATTATAGCTGCCCTGAAGCGTCATGGATGGATACAGGCCAGGGCTGCACGGGAGCTTGGGCTCACCCAGAGGCAGATCGGCTATAAGATCAAGAAGTATGGGATCAAACAGCCAGGGAGGCAATAGGGGGCTCAATGGATTCATGGGCTAGTTGGTTTTAGTTTTGTAATGAAATCTAGATGAGGGCCTGGTTCTCTTTTTTCTAGATTCGTTAGGCTAAGAATCCGGATTTTTGTAATCCGGCTTTAATCATTGGGTTCCTGTTCAGGAACCTGTTCATTTTTCTTGGGAAATTTTTCTTTTTCGCTCCCAAATACATCTTTTCTTTAAAAAAACAAAAATGATGGTCTTGTGCTCAAATTGTAATAGTACCTTTTGGGATAGTGTTTTACAAAAATGTAAAATTTTTTGTCCTATGGTGGTCGCTCCAATGTATTTCAGGGGGTATTGATTGTGTTCTGGTCGGGTTGTTTTTGATCCTTGATTGTCTAATTGCTGTTGAAGATGCGAGGCTGTGGGGTGGGTTTTTGAATAGTTCTAGCGCACTAAAATTATTTAAGAATGTTTTTGGTTGTTTGGTTTGCGTAGTTCTGGGTGAGCCTCGGAAAGCGGTTGGTTGGTCTTTTTGTGTCTGTTGTTTTTTAAGTATTTTTTGCGTGACTGTTCTCTTTCTTTTCGTAATTTCAAGGGGTTTCCTTCAATAGGGGCGTGCTAGTTGGATGGCCAGGTGTGAAAGAATTTAAAATTTTACATTTTTGTAAACATGCAGGTTAGTTAAATAAACAAAAATGTAAAATTTATTGAAATAGTGTTGGTTGGGTTTAATTCAATTTAAGTCTAACTTCCTGTTTTGTAAGGAAAAAGGAATTTGAGTTCTGGTTTGGCATCATTCTTGAAATATAAGCAAATCAAACAGGAGGCCACGGAATCGGATGAAGTTGCAGTGTGCTTCTGCATTTTAGAAAAAGGAGGATTTATTTATGCTCACAAGAATAATGGCTAGAAAAGGAAGGTTGGCAGTGGCCGTTGCTGTTGGCTGTGTCATGGCCGCTTCTGCGGCAATAGCGGGGGATCCTTTGGGTGTTGAAACTCTGAAGGCTGATCCGGGTAAGGCCGTGGACTATGTGTGGGTCCTTTTGTGCGGTTTTCTGGTCATGTTCATGCAGGCCGGGTTTGCTTGTGTGGAATCGGGATTTTGCAGAAGCAAGAATGTGACGAATCTTCTTACGAAGAACCTGATGGATTTTGTAGTTGGGTCCTTGGCGTATTGGGCAGTTGGTTATGGGCTCATGCTGGGGGCCGACAAGGCCGGGTTGATAGGGACTTCGGGCTTTTTCCTGGCCGGTGATGGTTATGACGTAGACAACTACCTTACCTTTTTCTGGCAGATGGTCTTCGCGGCCACCGCTGCAACTATTGTGTCTGGTGCAGTGGCTGAAAGATTAAAGTTCCAGGCCTATCTGGGGTATGCGGCGGCGCTTTGCCTCTTCATATATCCCGTTTTTGGTCACTGGGCATGGGGAGGCGGCTGGCTCAGCTCCCTGCCTTTCGGCATCGGTTTTGCGGACTTTGCCGGTTCCGGGGTTGTTCATGCCGTAGGTGGAATAGTGGGGCTCGCAGGTGCGCTGGTTCTTGGGCCAAGGTTTGGAAAGTACGACAAGAATGGCAAGCCTAGGGTTATTCCAGGTCACAGTCTTACTCTTGCCGCCCTTGGAACCTTCATTCTCTGGTTTGGGTGGTTCGGTTTCAATCCTGGAAGCACCTTTAGTGCCCATCATCTGAGGACTGCTGTCATCGCTGTGAACACTACTCTTGCGGCATCAGCGGCATCCCTTACTGCGCTGATATTGATTCTGATGCGTACAGGTAAATATGACGTGGGTATGGCCCTCAATGGCGCCCTTGCCGGTCTTGTGGCCATCACTGCCCCGTGTGCCTGGGTCAATGCTACCAGCGCTGTGATCATTGGAGCCATTGCAGGAGGCCTTGTAATTGCCAGTGTGCTCTTTCTCGAGAATCGCGGACTCGATGATCCTGTAGGTGCCGTGAGCGTACACGGTACATGCGGAATCTGGGGGCTTATAGCAGTCGGTCTTTTTGCTGACGGCACCTATGGCAACTACAGCACTGAGCCTCCCTTCGTAAAGGGTCTGTTTTTCGGCGGTGGTGTTGACCAGCTTATCGCCCAGCTCATTGGGGCAGGGGCATTGATCCTGTGGGCCTTTGTTACCGGATATGTGGTATTCAAGGTGATGGATGCAGCCTTTGGCATAAGGGTTAGTCCCAAGGAAGAGATACAGGGGCTCGATATCATCGAGCATGGAACTCCGGCCTATCCAGAGTTTTATACAACAAGGTCCTGATTGGAAGAATGACATGAGCGGGGCCCTGTGGAACCAGGGCCCCAAGATAGCCGTTGTAGTTGTTTTGGGGAGACCATAGTTATGAAAGAGGTAAGAGCCATAATCAGAGTGGAAAAACTTGATGATGTGAAGGATGCCCTTGAGGCCCTGGGGTTGCCTGGACTGATGGTGACCCGGATCGAAGGGCATGGCAGGCAGAGCGGTCTGACGGAACAGTTCAGGGGAAGAGAGTTCAAGGTGGATCTCCTGCCCAAGGTGCGTCTTGAGATCGTCTGTCCCGATGATGATGTGGAACGCATTATTACTACTATAGCGGACGCCGCCCGGACAGGGGAAATCGGGGACGGTAAGATATTCGTATATAACGTGGAGGATGCTGTTCGCATCCGCAACATGGATCGAGGCGGGGTAGCTATCTAGCATGATGTTTTATGGACCAGGTTCGTGCTGTCCTGATTCATCCGTGCTGCGGGTTTGTTGGTGAAATGCCAGGGATCATGGCTGCGTGCAAAATTCAATATTTTAAGGTGGCGAGGCGCGTGACGGTAAAAAGTGAAGTGTGCCTGGGTGTGCGGACATTTTTTACCAAGGAGCAAGGGAGCCGGTAGACAAGAGAAGGTGTTTTGCGTGCGGCTTTTAAAAAAGTAAAAAAGAGGAGGTTTGACATGGAATTTACAAAATTGAAAAAGAGGTCTGTGTTCACATTCTTGGGAATTGTAATGTGCTTTTTGACTGCGGTCGGCACGTCTTTGGCTGAAGAGGAGAAGCCTACGGCGGATCTGACTGTAAGTGCCCTTAGTCAGTATATCTGGCGCGGACAAGAGCTTAGTCAGGACAGCATGGTCATCCAGCCGTCCATGACCATTGAATATATGGGGTTTGGGTTCAACCTATGGGGAAATCTTGATACGGAAACCGTGTCTGAGGATACCAATAACTGGAATGAGACCGATATGACCCTTTATTACGGAACCAGCTTTGGTCCTGTAGGTGTTACGGGCGGGTACATCTACTATGCGCTTGACGGAGCCCTTGATTCCCAGGAGTTTTTTGTGAGCGTGTCTCTTGATACCTTGCTTAGTCCTACGGTTACCGTTTACAGGGAGTTTGCCCATTATCCCAGCTGGTATATAACGGCTGAGGTATCTCATTCTTTTGCGCTTCCCTATGATATGAGTCTCGATGTGGGTGCCGTGGCCTCTTATCTTGTGTCAGATGATGATTCTGACTATCCGGAAATAGGCGGTAATGGGAATCCAACTGGAGACGAATTCAATAATCTGCATGATGGTACCATTTCAGCTGCCCTGAATATTCCGGTGAGCAACTATGTGACTGTAACTCCACAGGTATACTGGACCTTTCCTCTCTCAGACGATGCCTCTGACGAGATGGAATGGAGAAGTGTCGATGGTGATGACGACAACTTTTTCTACGGAGGAGTTTCTGTAAGTTTCTCATTCTAAATTCCCTCCCCTCCATGAAAGGGATGGCCCGGCTGTATAGCCGGGCCATCAAATGTTACGTTTTTGTTATAAAATTTGACTGATTTTACAATAATGTAATAAGGTGGTTTGGGTAGGAGGTGATGTTTTTTAAATAAAACAGCATATTAAAATCGAATATTAAAAAGGCACATTTCCTGCAAGATTCTACTCTTCTACGAGAAAGATTTACAAAAATGTAACATTGTAGGAGGTAGAATCGTGATACAGGCTGGTGATACTGCGTTTATTATGGTGGCTGCTGCTTTGGTGCTGCTGATGACCCCGGGCCTTGCCCTTTTTTATGGCGGCATGGTTCGCAATAAAAATGTGCTGGGTACTATCATGCAAAGTTTTATCATGATAGCGGTCATCAGTATGGAGTGGGCGATTATCGGTTACAGCATGGCCTTTGGGCCTGACGTGGGAGGCTTTGTTGGGGATCTCTCATGGCTGGGCCTCAAGGGGATCGGGGCGGCTCCTAATCCTGATTATGCGGGAACCATTCCCCAGTCCGTGTTTATGATCTATCAGTGCATGTTTGCCGTCATCACCCCGGCCCTGATAACAGGTGCCTTTGCGGAGCGTATGAAGTTCGGTCCGTTTCTTCTTTTTAGCCTGTTGTGGGCCATAGTGGTGTATAATCCTGTATGTCACTGGATATGGGGTAGTGGCGGATGGCTGAAGGAAAAAGGAGTGCTCGATTTCGCTGGTGGACTGGTGGTCCATTTGACCTCAGGTATAGCTGCTCTCGCCGCGGTGCTTGTTATGGGCCCGCGTAAAGGGTATGGGCGTGAAAGTTTTATGCCCCATAATCTGCCCATGACGCTGCTGGGGGCAGGACTCCTTTGGTTTGGGTGGTTCGGATTTAATGGCGGCAGTGCCCTGGCGGCAGACGGGATAGCGGCAACGGCATTTGTTGCAACGCACCTTGCCGGGATGGCTGGAATGGCCATGTGGGTAGCAGTGGAATGGCTTCATTCTGGCAAGCCTACCACCCTGGGAGCCGCTTCCGGGGCTATAGCTGGCCTTGCGACGGTCACTCCAGCTTCGGGCTTTATCGGGCCTGTCTCTGCCATCATAGTGGGACTTTTGGCAGGGGCGATTTGTTACCTCGCAGTGCTTTCTAAGTCTGTTTTAAAGCTGGACGACAGCCTGGATGTAGTAGGAATACACGGAGTAGGCGGACTTATTGGAACTATCTGTCTTGGCCTTTTTGCTTCCAAGGCCGTTAATCCAGGAGGGGCAGATGGATTCTTTTTTGGGAATCCCTCCTTCCTGATGACACAGCTTTTTGGCATCGCAGTCGTTGGAATCTATGCATTTATCGTGTCCTTCGTATTATTGAAGGCGATAGACGCGATTTGGGGACTTCGCCTTGCCCCTGAGGCAGAGATCGAAGGGCTGGATCTGAGCGAACACAACGAAACAGCCTATAATGATTAAATAGAAAGATCGCCCTCCGTATGGACATGATGCAGGAAATGACGCCGGAAGTTTACCTGGTTACCGTGAAAACAAGGCTCACGACATGGCCATTAATTCATGGCCATGGATGCGGTTAATAGGTTTGAGCCGCACTAAAGTATGGGAGGTTGTCCCGAGACTGGGGCATGCATTCCAGTTAAAAGAAGTCTGATTTTTGGATAACTTTGATTAGGAGGAAGAAAAGTGAATTCTGGCGATACTGCATTCATGCTGATTGCAACAGCTCTTGTCATGTTCATGACCCCTGGGTTGGCTCTTTTCTACGGAGGGCTTGTTCGTTCCAAGAATGTACTGGGAACAGCTATGCAGAGCTTCATCTGCCTGGGTCTCATCTCGGTGATCTGGGTCTTTTACGGCTATTCTCTGTCCTTTGGCCCGGATATCGGGGGATTTATAGGTAATCTGGACTACATAGGGTTAAAAGGAGTCGGGCTCACACCAAGTCCATATTCTGACACCATTCCAGATCTTCTGTTTTGCGCATTTCAGTTGATGTTTGCCATCATCACCCCGGCTCTTATCACCGGGGCCTTTGCTGAGAGGATGAAGTTTTCTGCCTTCATCATATTCACAATATTGTGGTCCTCCCTGGTCTATTTCCCGGTGTGTCACTGGGTTTGGGGAGGAGGTTGGCTAGGTAAGATGGGGGCCCTTGATTTTGCGGGCGGGACCGTAATCCATATAAACTCCGGCGCTGCGGCTTTGGTGGCTGCTATCATGATTGGGAAGAGAAAAGGTTACGGGCGCGAGTCCTTTCATCCTCATAATCTGCCCATGACTCTTCTCGGAGCGGCAATACTCTGGTTTGGATGGTTTGGATTCAATGCTGGAAGTGCCCTTTCTGCAGGTGAGACCGCAACCCTCGCCTTTTTTACCACCCAGGTTGCAACCGGTGCGGCAGCCCTGGCCTGGGTATTGTCTGAGTGGATGATCCAAGGAAAACCGACCACCCTGGGCGTTGCTTCAGGTGCCGTGGCAGGACTTGTTGCCATAACTCCTGCAGCTGGTTTTGTTAGCCCGTTGTCTGCTATAATAATAGGTATAGGAGGCGGGGTCTTCTGTTACCTGGCTGTGCTTGCCAAGGCAAAGCTGGGTTACGATGATGCCCTGGATGTCGTTGGTGTGCACGGGGTAGGGGGCCTGTGGGGCGCTCTTGCCACCGGTCTTTTCGCCACAACGGCCGTTAACCCGGACGGGGCCAACGGGCTGTTTTTCGGCAATCCTGGCCAGTTCACTATACAGGCCATAGGCGCCGGTGCTGCCATAGCATATTCCGTTGTGCTCACTGCCATCATATTGAAGGTAGTGGACGTAATCGTCGGGCTGCGTGTGGACAAGGACGATGAAGTTCAGGGACTGGATCTTACACAGCATAGTGAGATAGGCTATTCTCTTTAAGGTTCGTTTTTAGTAGACATGGCAGGCAGGATGTTTTAAAAAAATCTGTCTGCCTGACTCTTTTCAAGGAGGAACTGATGAAAAAAATCGAAGCCATCATTAAACCTTTCAAGCTGGATGATGTTAAGGAAGCCCTTAACGAAATAGGAATTAAGGGGATGACAATTTCCGAGGTCAAGGGCTACGGACGCCAGAAGGGACACAAGGAAATCTATCGTGGTGCTGAGTACGTGGTAGACTTCATCCCCAAGGTGAAGATCGAGATAATAGTTGATGCCGTACAGGTTAACCAAGTGGTGGAAAAGATCAGGGAGGCAGCACAGACAGGCAAGATAGGTGACGGCAAGATATTCGTGCTTCCTGTGGAGGAAGTGGTTCGTGTACGTACCGGGGAACGCGGAAAAGAGGCTATTTAACCTGGAAACTGATTTTCAACTCAATCCATGTCTCTTCTTCTAAAGGAAAAGCCCCTTCTTCTGTCTGGCAGAGCTGCCCTTCGGGAATTGTGGCGAAAGGGTCTCAAGGGACGAGAGCTTCTCCAGGAGCACACGTTTCTCATAGACTCCTTTTTGAAGGACAGATTTTATGCCTGTAAGGAGGCCAAGCAGGGTGGAATAGCCCTGGTGGCTCTAGGAGGTTACGGGAGGAGGGAGCTCTTTCCTTTTTCAGACATAGATCTCCTGATCCTGTATGCTGATGCCGCCGAGGAGCTGGTGTCCGCAGTTGCAGAATCTATTTTGTATCCACTCTGGGATTCTGGCCTTGAAGTCGGTCACGGAGTACGGACTATAAAGGCATGCAGGGAAGACGCCATTAAGGACTTTTTCTTCCAGGTAGCCCTGCTCGATACACGCTTGATCTGTGGAGACGAAGAGATCTACTGGCAGCTCAGGAAGTCGGTAGATGAGGATTTTGTAAGCGGGCGGAGAAAAGATTTTGTTGAAAAGATGATCGTTCACAGGAAGGAGCGTCACCACAGATTTGGAGACCACGCATATCTTCTGGAGCCCAATATCAAGGATAGCAGGGGAGGGCTGAGGGATATGCAGGCCATCTTGTGGACATCGAAAGTGCTGTTTGGCCTTTCTGACTTGAGCGCATTGGTAGAGGCCGGCCTTATGACCGAGGATGAAGCCGCCCAGTGTAGGAAGGCATGGGACAATCTTATACAGATCCGCAACAGGCTCCACTATGTGAGCGGCAGGAAAAACGATCGGCTCTATTTTGAGTATCAGGAGGAGATATCAAAGGCCTTCGGCCATTATGACGGGGAGGGAATCCTGGGAGTGGAGTACTTCATGCGCCAGGTGCATGAGGATCTTCACACCATCACTGTGGCCTCTGATCTATTTTTCGAACATGTAGAAGAGATTATCCATCCAGACGTCTGTGTAAAAAAAGATGAATTCCTTGAACCTGGAATCGATGTCATTGGATGTCATATCCATCTTACTGACCAGGACCTCTTAAAAAGAAAACCACATCTTTTGATGCGGCTTTTTTATCATTCGGCAAAGACCGGACTGATAATTCATCACAGGACAAAGCGCCTTATAAGCAGCCAGCTCGACTTGATCGACAAAAAAATGATCAGGTCCAAGAGGATGGCGAAGACCTTTGTTGAAACGGTCAGCACTGCCAAAGATCCGCTCAATGTGCTTGAGGCGATGCTTGATTCCGGGTTTCTGACGGTCTATATCCCGGAGTTTGGGCATGTTAAGTCCCTTGCGCAGCACGACGTGTATCATGTGAATACAGTCGACCGTCATCTTTTGAAAACGGTGGCAGAGATTAAAAAACTGGAAGTTGAGGAAAAGGATCTGTTCAGGACCCTGGCGTCACCGCACATACTCTATCTTGCTGCCCTGTTCCATGATATCGGCAAGGGCTATGGCGGAGGACATTCTCTGCACGGGGCAAGGATTGTTCAGGAGATCGGAAAGAGGCTCCATCTGTCCGAGGAAGAGTTGGCTTGCCTATCCTTTCTCGTAAAGAATCATCTTTTTCTCGTTGATACAGCCATGAGGAGAGATCTTGAAGATGAGGCCCTGATTTTAAGGTGCGCACGCGAAGTCCAGGACCCTGACAGGCTTACAATGCTATATCTTCTAACGATAGCAGACAGTAGGGCAACAGGGCCGAATGTGTGGAATGACTGGAAGGCTGCCCTGGTTCAGGAGCTTTTTCTGAAAATAGCCCATCTTCTCGAGCGATCAGATCTCATAGATCCGAATCGTATCCACGCGGTAGAGTGGATGCGGGAGCAGGTAGCGGAAAAACTTGGGCCCGATTCAGATGAAGATATTTCCATCCTGCCTGAGGACTATCTGTTGAGCTTCACCCCTGATGCGATTCTCAAACACCTCGAATTAAAAAAAGGCCTATCCAAGCACCCGATAATATTTCTTCCTTCGGACAAGACCAATTACTGGTCCATAATGATAATGGCCAAGGATCGTACAGGGCTGTTGTCACGTATCTTCGGAGTCATGGCCCTGCACAATCTGAACATACTTGCCGCGCAGATATTTACGTTGAAAGATGGAACGGCTGTGGACGTGCTTGATGTAAAATCGGCATTTGGGGAAAAATATGAGGAAAAGGACTGGGATGCCGTAGAAAAAGACCTGGTAAATGCGATCCAGGACCGGCTGGGCCTTGCCCACAGGCTGGCACAGAAATATGTGCGTCAGAGCCTGGGATCCCCTTATATGTGTACCCATCCGAGGCCGGATGTGGTGATAGATAATACCACCTCAGATTTTTATACCATAATTGAAGTGCATGCCAGGAACAGGATGGGTATGCTATATGACATAACCAGGACCCTGGCTGACTTCAGCATCAATATTTTCAGGGCCAAGATCGGCTCCGACGTGGACAGGGAGGTAGATGTCTTCTACGTACAAGACAGGTACGGTCAGAAGATAGAGGACCAGGCATTGCAGAATGAGTTAAAAGATGCCCTAGTTTATGCAGCAGGTTGTACCGCAGCCTGATTCGAAGATTCAATAAATAAGGAGGAACAGACTATGACCCCAAAAGACGTATTGGAAATGGTAAAAAGCAAGGGAGTCAAGGTGGTTGACATCCGCTTTTTGGACTTTCCCGGCGTATGGCAGCATTTTAGTGTACCAGTGAGTGAACTGGATGAATCCAGCTTCGAGGATGGATATGGTTTCGACGGTTCCAGTATCCGTGGATGGCAGCCGATCCATGCCAGTGACATGCTGGTCATCCCTGATCCATCCACTGCCCAGATCGATCCTTTTTTTGAAGAGCCTACCCTCGTTTTGATTGGAGATATTGTGGATCCAGTCACCAGGGAGCCTTATACAAGGGATCCAAGGAATATTGCCAAGAAGGCCCAGGCATATCTCCAGAGCACTGGTGTTGGTGACACCTGTTTTATCGGGCCTGAAGCGGAATTCTTCATATTTGATGACGTAAGGTATGATTCTGCTTCAAATGGCTGTTTTTACGAGGTCGACTCCGTGGAAGGTACCTGGAACACCGGGCGTGACGAGTGCCCCAACCAGGGATACAAGCCGCGTCATAAGGAAGGTTACTTCCCAGTGCCTCCCACAGACAAGTTCCAGGACATGAGAACCGAAATGATGATGGTTCTGCAGGAACTGGGCATTGATGTCGAGTGCCAGCATCACGAGGTTGCCACCTCTGGTCAGGCCGAGATCGACATGCGGTTCAAACCATTGCTCCAGATGGGCGACCAGCTCATGTGGTTCAAGTACGTCCTCAAGAACGTTGCCTATCGTCATGGCCGCACGGTCACCTTTATGCCAAAACCGCTTTATGGTGACAACGGTACAGGAATGCACACCCATATCAGTATCTGGAAGGACGGCAATCCTGTATTTGCAGGTGACAAATATGCAGGACTTTCCCAGGAAGCACTTTATGCCATTGGCGGAATCCTAAAGCATGGTCGCGCTCTTTGTGCGCTTTGCAACCCCACTACAAACTCTTACAAGCGCCTTGTTCCAGGTTTTGAGGCCCCGGTCAACCTCGCTTACTCAAGCAGGAACCGCAGTGCTTCCGTCCGTATTCCAATGTACTCCCAGTCTCCAAAGGCCAAGAGGATTGAATATCGTACCCCAGACCCATCTTGTAACGGTTACCTCGCATTTTCCGCCATGCTCATGGCTGTGCTTGACGGAATTGAGAACAAGATCGATCCGGGCGAGCCAATGGACAAGAACATCTATGATCTTCCTCCTGAAGAGCTGGCTAACATTCCTTCTGCTCCTGGCTCTCTTGAGGAAGCCATCAATGCCCTCAAGGAAGATCATGAATTCCTGCTCAAGGGCGACGTTTTCACCCAGGACGTAATTGACATGTGGATAGAGTACAAGACCGATAACGAAGTAAATCCTGTAAAACTTCGTCCACATCCATACGAATTCTTCCTTTACTACGATATTTAATCGGTTGGGAATCTTTCGTGAAAGGGGCCATGCCTTGGGGCATGGCCCCTTTTTTTACAGTGTAAAAACATCTTCTGTCCTGGCTGGGCTCCTGAGCGGGAGTGATCCAGTGTCCGAGACCATGATTGCCCAGGTGCCTCATCTGGGTTTGGCTGTTTGAAGCGTATGATTCGGGATAAAGATTTCGTTTGGTGAATCTCGCCAAGAGGAGAGACAATGGTCAAGACTGGCCTTGAGATATTTTGTAGTCGAAGGCCCTCATGGGCGAGGGGAAGGAGGCTTGGCCTGCTCTGTCATCAGGCCTCAGTCGATTCATCATTTCGTCATGCCAGGTTTCTCTTAAAGGAAGTCTTCAGGGACCAGCTTGTCGCCCTGTTCAGCCCTCAACACGGACTCTTTGCTGAAAAGCAGGATAATATGGTCGAATCGGCTGATGAAATGGATCCTGATCTCCATATACCCATATTTAGTCTTTACGGAGAAAGGAGGGAGCCTGCTGACTGGCAGCTTGAATCTATCGATCTATTACTGATTGACCTTCAGGACGTGGGTTGCCGGGTATACACCTATATCTGGACCATGTATCTTTGCATGAGAGCATGCGCCAGAAATGGCGTGGGTGTTGTAGTGCTTGATAGACCAAATCCCATTGGAGGCCGGGAGGTTGAAGGCAATCTTCTGAAAGAGGACTGCACATCCTTCGTGGGTATGGCCCCCATTCCAATGAGACACGGGATGACCATGGGAGAGCTGGCAAAATTATTCATGGAGGATCAGGAACTCGATCTGGAACTTCATGTGGTTACCATGGAGGGATGGAACAGGGACATGTATTTTGAGGATACCGGTCTTCCCTGGGTATGGCCTTCGCCCAACATGCCATTCATCGATACAGCAAGGGTATATCCTGGCCAGGTCCTTTTCGAGGGGACAAATGTGTCCGAAGGCAGGGGCACAACAAGACCCTTTGAGATCTTTGGAGCCCCTTTCATTGACTGCAGGCAGATTGATAATTTCGTAAAGGATACAGGGCTGACGGGCTTCGTTTTGAGAGAACAGTTTTTTGAGCCAACCTTTCACAAGTGGGAGAAGAGGCGATGCCTGGGTTTTCAGCTCCATGTGACAGACGATAATTTATACAAGCCATATATCACCACTCTTGCAATTCTTCAGGCTATCCTTAAGACCGCCCCTGATGAGTTCTCCTGGAGGCCTCCTCCATACGAGTACGAGTATGAGCGTCTGCCAGCAGACCTGCTCATAGGGGACCGCAAGGTGAGAATGGCCCTTGAAGATGGCATACCTTCCCGCGAGCTTGAGTCCATGTGGAAGGAGGATCTAAGGCATTTCCAGGAGAGGCGAAACAGGTTTTTGATATACAGATAAAATTGATGTCGTCGTAAAAAGTCCAATCTCCTGTGTCGTGGCGTGCTGCTCAATGCCCGACATACCATATCAAAATTAATATTATCTTTCAGATGGATTGAACCCTTCTGGTTCGTATCTAGGGGTCAGGTGATAGATGCCAGGCAGGTGTCGGTACTGTTCGTTAAAATCAAGGCCGTAGCCTACAAGAAAACCTCTGGGCACATCAAATCCGATATAGTCCACTTCGACGTCTACTTCACGTCTTTCTTTCTTGTCTATGAGGCAGCATATCTTGACGGATTTCGGCTCGTGTAGCTTAAGTACGTCCCTCAGGTACTTGAGCGTATGCCCTGTGTCCACTATGTCCTCCACCACCAGTACGTCCTTTCCAGAGATGTCAATTTCTACATCTTTTGTAATTCGGACATGACCGCTGGACTCCAGCCCTGAGCCGTAGCTTGCGAGTCTTACGAAGTCTATCTGTAAAGGGTTTTTTATTGACCTTGCAAGGTCTGAAAGGAAGATGAATGCGCCTTTCAATATGCCAATTAAAACCAGGGGACGGCCCTGGTAATCCTCGGAAATCTGTTTTCCCATCTCTTTTACGCGAGTATGTATGGTTTCTGAAGAAAGAATTTCCTTGAGCCGATCCTTACCGTCCACAGCCTATTACCTCCTTGTCGTGGGAAAAAACTTAAAATTGTGTAGGTATTTCTGCCCTTGTGAAAAAGTTGACAGTCAGATATTAAAGATTAATTTAATCAATTATAGCCTGTCATAAAAGGCTGTACCATTTAATCTGCTTAAAATTTTTCATGGAGGTTATCGTAAGTTATGCCGATCTACGAATTTGTTTGCGACAAGTGCAATAAGACCTTTGAAAAGTTCGTTCTCTCATCAAGAGACATTGCGAGAGTACGTTGCCCTGGGTGCGGCTCTGAAGAGGTGAAAAAGCTTCTTTCCAGTTTTTCATGCTGTTCGTCAGGAACGGGTATGGAAGGCATGACCTCGGGTTCAAGCTGTGGCACCAGACGCTTTGGGTGAGGTTAAATAAATCCAGCCGTGAAGCTGGATAGGATATGTTTTGTGATAGCAGGACTCATGCCTCAACTGCCGGTGGGAACCTCTGGAAATTGCCCTTTTGCCCGATGTCTGCGTTGCTTGTCCGCTTCGCTCTCTATCCGGCCGCTCCTGCGGAGCTGGTTCCCCGAAGCATTTTCTTGCATTTTGTCCCTGAATAAAAAATTTAATTTTTAGAGGTCCCGCTCCTGCGACAGGGGGCAGCAGTTGGAGTGGCGAGGAAATTTACTGTTTGTTGGCAGTTCACCGGGGATTGAGAGAAGATGCCTTTTCTCAAACGTCGAAGACTGTTCCAAGGTCTCCATCGAGTAAACGATCGCCAAAGAGTTCCCGAAAAATTTCAAGGGCCTTGTCCCCGGTGCAATGGGAGGGGGCTACAAATTTAACGCCGCTTTTCTGGAGGTCCAGGGCCGCTGCCTTGATTTCTTCAACCTCCGAGCGGAAGAGATGAAACCCGCCGGTTACGAGAAAGCGTGGTAGTGGAGTGTTCCTGATTAGGTTGGCCACTCCGGGATGTGAACATCCCGTGACAGTGGTAAAGCCATGTTTACCCCTGATGACCAATGCCTGTTCTGGCAATGGATTTGGTAAGACCCCCGTGGTGGAAATCCTGGAGGTTATCTCCACAGGCCTTGATACAAAATGTACTGTCGCTCCCAGGGATTGGAGTGTGTTACGCAAGGTTGCATCCAGGTCTGGAGTGAATATATCAACCCGTGGATTCAGCCTGGCAAAGGCTTCAAGGCCGCCGACATGATCCCAGTGATTATGGGATATGACAATCTTGTCTATGTTCCGTGGATTGATGTCCAGTTCTGAGAGGTTTGACAGGAGGATCTCCCCGTCGGAGCCTGTATCAAAAAGTACCATGTCCTCTCCGTCTGTCACTACTGCAGCCATTCCCCACTCGGCAGTGAGCAGCCCTTTCAATGAGAGGTTATTAAAGACTATGACAACTTTCATTCTATTTCTCCTAGCGTGGCTTTATTGGTACATAGTTTCTAGAAGTGGCGTTGGGCATCAAAGACATAGAGGACGATAAAAGCTACCAGAACTAGGAAGATGACCGTAAACAGGAGATCAAAGATTATAGACGGCCTGAACCTATTTATTTCTATATCTTTTTCCGTGTTGATGTAGCGAACCATTGCCAGAAAACCTATGAAACCGCCCAAAACGATAATACTTAACCCGATAAAATCAGACCATTTTTCATATCCATCCGGAGAAACGAGCTTTTTTGGAAAATTAAGCCTGAAGAACAGGCTGAATTTTTCCACTATAAACCCAAAGGCTATCACGGAAATTGCTGTCCTGATCCAGGCGAGAAATGTCCTTTCGTTTGCCAGATGCACCCTTCTGTTGGCTACATGGCTTTTCCTCTGCTCCGGGGTGAGGTGTCTGTGTCGATTGAAAAACATATGAACTCCTTACGATCAGGTGATCACAGCATCAATCACCACAGGACCAGCATTACATATGTGAGGAACCCCTTCAACCCGGATTATGCAGCTGTCGAGTTTACTGAAGCAAAAAGGCGACAGATACGTGGACGTACCCTTCTACTTCAACTGCCTAATTATCCCAAATCTTCATGCGGCACGGATGTACGGGCCGCATGAAAGTTTGGGATAATACATAAGATTCGGTAAAATCGGCGATCTCACATAAGTTATTACGTGACTTATTTTTCCCCAATATGACGATTGTTGTCATATGAGCTCTTCTTCTGATTTTCTATTCAGCGAAGGCGACTACGTCATCAATGCTTTCTGCGTCGGTGAACAGCATGACTAACCTGTCCACACCAAGGGCCATGCCCGCGCATTCCGGAAGATTTTTCAGCGCTTCCAGGAACATTGTTGGTTTGGGGTACTGGTTTAGGCCCTGTTCTTTTCTCTTTCTGTTTTCGTATTCGAATCTTTCTGCCTGTTCATCCGGGTCAGTCAGTTCTGAAAAACCGTTCGCCAGCTCTATGCCACAGGCATAAAGTTCAACCCTTTCTGCGACCGTAGAATCGTCAGGTTTGAGCCTTGCGAGAGAGGCAAAGGGAGCAGGATAGTCTTTCAGAAAGACAGGATATTTCTTGGGAAGGGCGGGCTCCACCTTGAAAACCAAATCATGGTTAAACCTGTCTGGGTCAGCCCCTGGACCCGGTTCCCAGCCAGCATATTCTCTGAAGGCATCCTTGACAGTTATGGAATGAAATGGGGGGGTAATGTCCAGTACATTTCTTTGGTAGAATACCTTGGAATCCTTTATGTCCAAAGCCTGGGCTACGCTTTGGAAGATCTCTTCACAGTCCTTCATGAGGGCATTGTAGTCAGCGTGGGACCTGTACCATTCAAGTAACGTAAATTCAGGCAGGTGCAGGTTGCCCCTCTCATCCTTCCTGAAAACCGGCCCTATCTGAAAAATTTTATCAAGCCCCTCGGAAAGGAGCCGCTTCATGTTCACTTCGGGAGAAGGGGCCAGATACAGTCTGGGGTTGTTACCCCCTGGATCAAGAAAGAACGATTCTATCGATGATTCTGGGATGGGTTCCTTTATGAGAACAGGCGTTTGTACCTCAAGAAAATCTTGCTCTCTAAAATAATTTCTAATGCTGTCGATAATCCTGGCCCGTAAAAACAGCCTTTTTTTCTTAAGCTCCTTTTTATCTTGAGGCCTTTTTTTACCAGGCATGGGCCTTTACCAAAAAAAGAAGCAGCCTCTTGAGGTGAAAGGCTGCTTCATCAATGTTCAGGATAGTTATTTCTTCACCCGTTCCACATATTCGCCTGTGCGGGTGTCAATTTTTAGAATGTCACCTTCGTTAATGAAGAGCGGCACCTGTATTTCATGCCCTGTTTCAAGGGTGGCAGGTTTTGTGGCTCCGGTCGCGGTGTTACCCCTTTCACCCGGCGCGGATTCCGTTACCTCGAGTTCAACGAAGTTTGGAAGAGCAATGTCAATAGGGTTCCCCTGGAAGAAGAGCACATCCACTTCCATGTTTTCTTTCAGGAATTTGGTTGCCTCTCCCACCTGTTCCACGGAAATGGTAACCTGGTCATAGGTTTTGGTATCCATGAAATGGTATCCTTCGTTGTCCTTGTAAAGGAATTGCATCCTCACTTCATCCAGGTTGGCAGGCTCAAATTTTTCACCTGACCTGTAGGTCCGGTCAATGGTATAACCTGTAATCATATTTTTCAGTTTGCACCTGTATAGGGCCTGACCTTTGCCAGGCTTTGAGAACTGAAAATCAGTGATTATATGGGGATCTCCATCAATGACTATCTTAAGCCCTTTTCTAAGATCAGAGGAATCGTACACTGCTTTTTCTCCTTTTGGGGTCCATACTAAAAAAATCACCAATTATAAAAAGATCGGTAAAGGCACACAAAATTAAGCCAGAATAGTACAAAATTCAAGAGATAATATTACCTTTTGTTACATCATTTTTTGAATTGGGCCATTTTTGAAAGGTTGCCTTAGGTCCATCTGGCTATCATGTCATACAGTGCCTGAGGCTCGACCGGCTTTGAAATGAAGTCGTTCATTCCGGAATCAAGGCACCGTTTCCTATCCGTTGTGCTGGCGGTCATGGCTATGATAGGTATGTTTTTCGTTTTTTCCATGTTCCTTAGCTTCTTCGTCAGAGAAAATCCATCGGCATCAGGAAGGTGTATATCCATGAGAATTATGTCAAAATTCCCTTTCTGTGCGGCTTTTAGGCAGTTCCTGCCGTTTGATGCCACAACCGTCTTCATTCCCCTTTTTTTGAGGATTTCGAGCCCGATAGCCTGGTTAATTTCATTGTCTTCGACGAGGAGTACCCTTTTTCCTTCCAGACAGAGCCAAGATTTTTCATGGCATCTTGATTCTGAGGTGTCTGCGTCTAAGTCGGTGGCTTCGTTTTGGCCACCCCCTTCGGTCAGGGACAAAATCATGCTGCACAGGGCCTCCAACCTGAGAGGCTTTATTAAAAAGTGGGCATTCATCTGTTTGGTATCTTTGGATTCCGACAGGCCCATAACTGATACAGCAGGAGTCTGGGTAACGATTATTGGCACAGAGCCGTTATGCACGTCACTGCTCTCACAAAGCTTCTTTATAAAGGTAAGTTTTTCTTCTCCGGCGGTTATCCAGTCGATTAACAGTATGTCAACTTCTTCTAGAGCAGATCTTTCCAGGTATTTTTCTCCTCCTGTCGCACTTTCTTCCACTTCCTTTATGTGACAGCGCATAGAAGACAAACGCTGTTTGACAAGATTCCTGGTGAAAGGGTCGGAGTCAGCTATCAATATTCTAATCCCCTCAAGGCATTTGTCTCTTTCATCCTTGTGTGAAACAGTTACGTCGAGACTAAGCGGCATACTGAAGGAGATGTTCACTCCATTTTCTCTGATACGACAAGTTGTGATGATTCCCCCGCATTTCTCTATTATTTGTCTGCAAAGGGCAAGGCTGATTCCATAATCCGTAGTATCAACTGAGCCTGGAAACGGGATCTTCGCAAAGGGTAAAAAGATTTTGTTGACAGCTTCGGTGTCAAAAAAACACTCCCTAGCTTCCATGGAAATATTCAGGGAGGCCTTTTCAGAATCGGTTGTTTCGTGGAAGACCTTAATAAATATAGGATATCCTCTAAAATGGGAGAGGAAGAAACCAAGGAGTTTGTTCACAACAGTTTTAAGTTCTGCTGCCGGCCCTTTGAATTTAAAAGGAATGTCCTCCCCAATCTCAAAGGATATGTTTGTAGCACCGTTTTCCCCTTGATAATTCTTGGTCATGGGGAGATCTTCGAATATCATTTCGAGATCGAATGGGTCCCTGGTAAATTCTTTTACTCCAGCTTCCAACTTCATCAGATCAATCAGTTCATCTATGCACTTCAACAGCGTGTGTGAGGCATCCTGTATTGATTCTATATATTCTTGAAGTTTAGGTTCTGGATTACACTTTTTTGACAGAGCTACCATAGCAAGTATGGTATTTACCGGTCCCCTGAGCTCATGATTGATTTCCTGGATGAAGGAGTATTTTGAAAAATAGGTTGTCTGGCTTTTTTGGAACATATTTTGTGGTTTTTGAATCCCTTTCACATTATCCTCAGGTCTTGAACCCGGCTCTCGCACATCAAATGCCGAAGAATGAGTTCTTGTTCGCCTATTTTGCTAAATTTGCTGCATTGTCAGATAGTCGAGGTATAAGAGTACGTCTGCGTGTCCATTGCTTAACAGCTTTGGCAAACCCTGCAGCTGCATAATCGGGGTAACAGATATTAACCAAGCATTCCATAAAGTTTCTCATATTCCCTAAGGCTTTTTTCTAGTTCACGGGTCCTTTCAATTACCAGTTGTTCAAGCCTTGTCTTGTAATGTACCAGGTCAAGGTGTGTTTTTACCCTGGCCTTCACGATTGGGATGCTGAAGGGTTTTGTTATATAATCCACCGCCCCTGCTTCAAAGCCCTTGGTTTCATGTCCCACTTCACTCAATGCAGTTATGAAAATAACCGGTATGTTTCGTGTCTTGTCGTATGACTTGAGTCTTCTGCAAACTTCATATCCATCCATTCCTGGCATGATTATATCAAGAAGGATCATGTCTGGGATATTACTGCCCATGACACATTTTAAGGCGTCATTTCCATTAACTGCTACGTTGATGTCGTAGTCATCTCGCAATGCAGCAATAAGAAATTTAAGATTTATAGGTTCATCGTCGACTATTAGTATTCGTCTCCTACCCATTTTACTGACAACACTTTATGAAGAAATATGAAGTTTTTTTCCAACCTGTAGTAGTTGCTCTTTTGCCGTTGCAAAATCAAATATATCTAGAGCAGCTTCCACCTCTTTGATCTCAAAGTCAACCCCCTTGCCCGATATATCATCCTTTATCGATGCAAAAAGGGTTTCTGCCTCAATATCGTTTCGGTCGAGCAATGTCATAAGTTGTGACCATGCTGTCCCAAGGTCCGACGAAACATCGGCCTTGTCTGGTCCGGATTCAGCCATTTTGTCAGGCGGCGCTATTTCGGATACTGTATTCAATACCTCGTGAAGCGAATTTTCCGCCTCCTTCAACAGATCATCTATCGGTTCAAGTTCGTTGTTGCCGATGGCCCTTTCAAGTTTCATGGCCACTTCATACAGTCTGTCAGCTGAAAGGTTGCCAGCAACTCCCTTCAGGCTGTGCGCTGCTTTTTGGGCCTCTTCCAACTCCTCATTTTTCAGAAGGTCTCTAATTAGTTGGATGTCATTTTTATGGTCTTTTCCAAACTGCTTTAGCATGTTTAAAAAGAGGTCTCCCATGCCTGAAAACCTTCTTTTTGCCGTTGTCACGTTTATGCCGGGCAGTTCGTCGGGAACAGGAAAGGGTTTCTCTTCAGCATCGGACCGTGGGGTAGGCATATTGTCCTTATCCCGCCCGGGAGTCTTTCGTAACCACTTGCCGATGATCTTTAAGAGGTTTTGTGGATCAATGGGTTTTGCTATGTAATCATCCATGCCTGCATCAATGCATCTTTCCCTGTCTCCTTTAAGTGCGTGGGCAGTCATGGCTATTATGGGAATGTCCGCTGTTTCAGGCGTGTTCTTAATTTTTCTTGTGGCCTCAAAACCATCCATCCTGGGCATTTGTACATCCATCAGGATTATATCAATATCTTTGCTGGCGGAAGATATAGCCTCCAGGCCGTTGCTTGCTATCTTGACTTCGATACCTGCCTGCCTGAGAATTTCTCCTGCCACCTGCTGGTTTATGAGATTGTCTTCCACCAGCAGGATTTTCACGCCTGAAAGATCTGGTATGGAAGATTCATCGAGGTTGTCTTGAAGTGTATCATTGAACACGGACCCAGCATCTGTTTTTATCCTCAGGACTTCCCTTATATGATGTAAAAGGGAAGATTCTTTTACTGGTTTTAGGAGTATGTAATCAATGCCGGCCTTTTTGGCCCTTTGGCGTTCCTCTTCTTTTCCAAAGGCGGAGAGAAGGATTATCCTCTTCTTCTTTGAAGGCAAGGTGTCGCTCAAACTATTCAGAAAGGCAAGTCCTTCTTCGTCAAACAGGCTGCTGTCCATCACTACAATATCGTTTCGGATTCTATCCTGATCCAGCGCATTTTGGGCCGAGTCGATATCATTGAATATGGTTACGTCCATGTGATGTCGTGCCAGCATTTTCCTTATGACCTGGGAAAGTGAAGTGTTAGCAGCTAGTACAAGGATTGAAATGGCTCCAAGGGCGAACTTATCTCCGGAGTTGTCCTTCTCCTCATTTTTTTGTCCGAATGTCAGACTGAAGTGGAATGTTGAACCCTTTCCCGGCGTACTTTCGAGCCAGATGGATCCTCCCATGATCTCCACCAGGCGTTTGCATATCGCAAGTCCAAGACCCGTGCCCCCGAACTTTCTGGTGGTAGAGCTGTCAGCCTGGGTAAATGGGTGAAAAAGGGAGGCTGCTTTTTCGGAATCGATTCCTATGCCGGTATCCTTCACCCCAAAATGGAGTTCCACTGTCTTGTCGTCCCTTTTAAGGGTGGTGCAAAATATGGTTACTTCGCCTTTTTCAGTGAATTTGATTGCATTCGACGTGAGATTCATGAGTACTTGCCCCAGGCGTACCGGATCTCCAATCAGGTAGCGCGGTACGTCATCATCGATGTCAAAGAGCAATTCCAGTCCTTTTTCACCCGTCTTTTCACAGAATATATCAGCAATGTTATCCATGATCTCATCCAGGTGAAAAGGGATATGTTCAATGTCCATCTTGCCGGCCTCTATCTTTGAGAAGTCCAGGATGTCGTTGACCAGTCCCAACAGGGAATGGGCAGAGGCCTTTACCACCGTCAGATACTCCCTGAGTTTAGGTGGTATGTCCATGGCAAGGGCAAGGCTCGTCATGCCTATGATGGCATTCATCGGGGTCCTGATTTCATGGCTCATGTTGGCAAGAAATTCCGACTTGGCCCTGTTTGCAGCCTCCGCCTGCTCTTCGGCGAGTTTGCGTTCATGGGCCTCTTTTTTTAGATGCTCATTGGATTTTTGCAGTTCCCGAGTGCGGACAACCACCATTTCTTCAAGTTCCTTGTTGAAGCGCTCAAGGCGAATATTGGCCTCCTCCAGTTTCTGGGTGTATTCAGCCTGTATGAGCTCTTTTTCTTTTTTCAGGAGTGTTACCTTGTCGGCCAGTGCCAGGGAGAGGAGTATTACCTCCCATGCTGAGCCTATCTGGATTCCCCAGGTAGTGAAGAAATTGTTTGGAAATATACCGAAGGATTTAAGGGCATATACTGCCATGCCAATTAGGGAGACGGTCCATGCCACGGCATAGTACCTGGCAGGTCGATAGCCCTGGATCGTACAGAGAAATCCGCAGAGGATGTGTACCAGCACCCCTATGGTGAGTAGTGTGGCAAGTTTGATACTGACAGAATATGGGATAAAGAGGCTGAATATTGATCCAACCGCTGCGATATAGATATAGGTCCTGAGGACCCTGTCCCAGAAGGGAGTGAATTGCCTGGTATTCAAAATGGAACGGGTGAACTGGGTGCCAAAAAGATGGGCAAGAAAGATAAAGAAGGGAAGGTTGACGTTTGCCCACCATGTCGACTCCGGCCAGAAGTATTTGAAGGAAATAGCATTGAGGCTTGCCTGAAATAGGGCATAAAATCCCACGAAGAGTATGTAGTATAGATAACTGACTTCCCGTATGGTGAGGTATATGAAAAAGTTGTAGGCAAGCATTGCCACTAGGATGCCGAAGTAAAGTCCGAGAATGGTCTCTTTGTTTTCAACCTTTGCTATGAGCCCCTCGGGAGAATAGATGCGGATAGGCAGATTGAGAGAGCTGGATGTCTCACATCTCAAGAAATAGGTCTTTTGTTCTCCCTTTTGAAGTTTTAACGGGAAGACAAGGCTTCTGTAGGATATGGGCCTTTTATGAAAGGGAAGTTGATCCCCGTTTCTTATGAGGTCGAATGTCCCGTCTTTTTTTTTCACATAGAGATCTACATGATCCAGAAGGGGATATTCCACTTCCAAATAATATTTTATGTTCTGGGGAATTTCGTTGAAAATGGTGAATTTGAACCAGTATGCAGAAGATGTGAAACCAAATCCCGGCGCATCTGTAAGTGAAGGAATGAATGAGAAAGGTATGTTTCCTGAGGCAATGTCCTCTATTTCAAGCTGGCCGCTGCGATCTTCCAGTATGTCAAGGTGGCGGCCGATTTCGTATTCACTGATACCCGGTTTAAGATAAATGGGATCGGCTGCTTTGGATCCGGCTGGCCAGAGAACAATAAAGGTCAGCAGATATATGATAATTGATATCTGGAAGCGTAAAAAATGCATCTCCAACCCATCCTTTTAACAGGCTTAGTTATCATGTGTCTTCATCTAAAGCAATATGAGACCTGTTGGAAACTTTTTACCTTGTGGGTCATGGGGACTGCCAGGTAGCAGTTATCAGGTTGGGATACGTTAAGAAAGAATTTTTTATATTGAAGTTTTTACTTAGCTATCTTTAGCGGTATGATGGACTTTTTTACGAGTCCATCAAGTGTGAAAAAAAAAGGCCGTTTGTGACTGGAGTTGAATTTCCAGCCACAAACGGCCTTTTGAGGACATTATATTGGATTATAGGTTAGGAAGACTTTTTTCCGAACTGGTTGTCTCTACGTTCTTGTAAAGATTCAAAGGCAACTGTCCATTAAACAGTACCTCTCCCAGAAAAAAAGCAGCCAATGCGAAAAATATGGCCCCTATTAAGATCATGTTTTCATGCAAAGATGGGGTGTAGGAAAAGTAACGCGGAAGATCAACCACGTTGTAATTATGGAAGTGGGGAACCAGCTGTCCGACTACTACCAGATCATAATAAATCAAGAATATTCCTACCAGGGTTGAAATACCTGCAGTGGCCAGAGCGTGGACGTTTTTACTCCTGGTGGCAAGGATCAGTGTCAGTGGCAAGCCCACGGCCAGGATCACTTCGCCTAACCAGAATTTTACTGAATAGGCCCCCCTTACTAAAAGCTCCATTGCTTCTGGATTTTCTGTAAGGTTGCTGGACAGGCCCGCGTAGATTTTCCACACTGTAAAAAAGAGGGCGATGCCCAGGAGTCCTGAGGCAAATTTTCCGGTGGCAGTCAGGGCATTTTGGGTGTCGAGATCAATGGGCTTCTTGCTTATTTTGCTTGAAAGCCAGACGGTGAACATGACTGCAGCGCATCCTTCAAGGGCCGCCAGGGTCAGGAAGAATATTGGCATATACTGCTCCTTCCAAAATCCCCTTGACCCGATGACAGACATGTCTGCCTTCATGTTTAGGTTAGCGGCAAGACAAGCGATAAGAGCAAACAGGGCAAACCTTGATGCCGCCTTGGTCTTGCCCTTGAGGAGCATCACCAGGTTCAGGATCATGAGGATCAAATATGTACTGTAGATGGTGCTCTTCCACCAGATGTTGGATTCTGGGTGTGCTGAAAGCACGCTGTAAATAGGCACCCGCCAAGGATTTTCAAGCTCCAGGGAAATGCTCATAAGCCCGGCAGCTATGGTTACAATGGCCAGGAAAACAGTACGTCCAACAATGGGCTTGAATGCCTTTATGTTAAAGACCTGTCCCAGAGAGGCTACTATGCACAGACCAGTGGAAAGGGACGCAAAAAACACATATGACGCGATAAGTATTCCCCAAGGCACTTCCCTGGTGGTTCCAAAGGTATGTTCATGTCCAACAAGAAGTGCATGTCCAGCAAAGGAGAGGCCGATTGCGCAGATGACAGCGCAACATGCCATCAGGATGAATGGTGGTGAAGTGATCATCTTGTTGACCGGAACACTTACATCCATTGCTGTAGAGTTTGTTTTTGTCATGGCACCTTCCTTCCTTTTTACTATGTGATTTTTGTTATTTAAAGTTAGATAAATAACAATGATCTTGCAACAAAAAAGTATACTTTTTTTTAGGCATAAAACTAATTGTAAAAAAAAGGGGAGAAATATTTTTTAGAATGATGAGAAGTTGTTTTTGATGTTCGCTTTTATTATAAATTAGAATTTGCATGTTGGGTCTGAGACTTTATGTTTTTGTTTTCTTCATGTAACGTAGGCCATGCGTTTTCTTCTGGTAAATCCTTGGATAGCCGATGTTGCTGCCTATAACTTCTGGCTGCGTCCCCTTGGTCTGTTCATGCTTTCGCAGTGGCTCTGGGAAAGAGGTGCACAGACCGTGATAGTGGACTGCCTTTCCCCTGCCCCTGCTCCAGGTAAATTCCCACGAAAAGTAGTGGAAAAGCCAGAACCGCTCAGGAATTTTCCCCGGAAATTTGCAAGATATGGTATTTCTGAAGAGGAATTCAGGGCCAGGGTAAAAATGGTTGGCCCATGTGACGGCATTCTTGTTACATCAGCCATGTCCTATTGGTATCCTGGGGTTCAGTGGGCCATTTCGCGCCTGAGGGAGCTTTTGCCAAATGTTCCCATTGTCTTGGGGGGTGTCTATCCTACACTGTGGCCGGAGCATGCGAGAGAATTTTCAGGTGCGGATTATGTCTTGCCGGGCCCTTTGGAAAGGGTCGCTCCGTATCTTTGTTCCATATTTGGACTCTCCCACGAACCAATCAGAGATAAAAGGCCATGGTACGAACTGGGATTTCATGACGGGGCCTCTTATGGAGCTCTAAGAACGGCATATGGATGTCCTTTCAAATGCAGTTATTGCGCCTCAAGGCGACTCTCCCCGGAATTTTCACCAAGGGACGTGGATGACATTCTGCGCGAGATATTTGCCCTCAGCCAGATGGGAGTTAAGGATATAACATTTTATGATGACGCCTTGCTGGTTGATTTTTCAAAACGCCTCAAGCCGGTCCTTGATGAAGTTGTCAAAAAGCGCCTTCCTGTAAGGTTTCATACCCCCAACGGACTCCATGCAAGGCTTATCGACGAGGAGGTAGCCGAGTATCTGTCCAGGGCTGGGTTTTCAACCATAAGGGTAAGCCTCGAGACCGTCGATCCAGCCAGACAGAAGGAGACCGGTGCTAAGGTCAGCTCTGATCACGTGGAAAAGGCCATAAGGCTTTTACGCAGGGCGGGTATACCTGCCTCTTCTATAGGTGTATATTTGCTCATGGGGCTTCCGGATCAACCCCTTGAAGAGGTAAGAGAGGGGGTTTCGTTCGTCAGGTCTCTAGGGATAAGACCTTATTTAAGTGAATTTTCTCCCATCCCAGGTACGCCGGAATGGGAAAAATTGGTGTCCCGGCGCGTAATCCCTGGTGACATAGATCCGCTTCTTACAAATAATACGATATTTTTCCGACTATATTCGGGATATCCCATGGATGAGGTTCGCAGGCTACTTGAAGAGAGCCGAAAGGCGCTTTGATCCCTTATCAGCATGTAATGTCAAAGAAGCTATGACAAGGCGTAAGAAGTGTCGATTTTGCCGAATCTGTCGTGTAATAAGGTGGTTGAGGTGCAAAAGTGTGTCACGTGCCTGCTGCCTTGCGGCTTTGGCAAATTTGCGTTCTATAGCCCTGGGCTTTCCTATGGAGATCATGCTTGTTTTTTGCGATCGGACGTTTTCCATGGGTTAAATGGTTTCGGGGACATGCCTATAATCCCATATTATGCAGCAGCCAAGTTTGCCAAAGATGTGAGGCAGAAGGCACGCAGACGTACTCTTGTACTTCAAGTGCCTGACAACAAAGCAGATTTGGCTTCAAATGCCGAACAATTTTTAACTTTGATGAGGTGCACCTTTTACCGTGAAAATACACACTGCGGCGCTGTATTTTCATGCCTTAGGGGTGCGG
>CAZUIH010000018.1:0-27800 GCA_964620365.1 uncultured Desulfobacterales bacterium
ATGGGGCGTGAGAAGGAAGAACTTCTTCATTACGGTCACTATGTGGCTAAGATTGATTATGCCAAGCTCCTTGAGCGTCTCAAAGACAAACCTGATGGAAAGTACATAGATGTAACAGCCATTACTCCAACACCACTTGGAGAAGGAAAAAGTACATGCGCCGTGGGGCTCATGGAGGGGCTTGGTAAAAGGGGTAAAAACGTGGTTGGAGCCCTGAGACAGCCGTCTGGTGGTCCTACTTTTAATATCAAGGGTAGTGCGGCAGGTGGCGGTCTTGCACAGGTGATCCCGCTTTCCAAGTTTTCTCTTGGCCTGACTGGTGATATCAACGCAATCATGAATGCCCATAACCTGGGCATGGTTGCCCTCACTGCGAGAATGCAGCATGAGTCCAATTATACCGATGAGCAGCTGGCCCAGAGGGGACTGAAGCGTCTTGATATCCATCCAAAGAGTGTTGAGTTCAGGTGGATAATCGATTTTTGTGCCCAAGCACTCAGAAATATCACCATTGGTATAGGCGGCCGCATGGATGGTTTCACCATGCAGAGCGGATTCAACATCGCTGTCAGCTCTGAAATTATGGCCATTCTTGCAATAGCCAACGATCTTAAGGACCTGAGGGAGCGTATCGGGAAAATCGTTGTTGCTTATGACAAGACCGGTAAACCCATTACAACAGAGGATCTGGAGGTGGCCGGGGCCATGACTGCATGGATGGTTGAGGCCGTTAATCCCAATCTCATGCAGACGGTTGAAGGACAGCCCTGTCTGATCCATGCCGGACCATTTGCCAATATTGCCATTGGCCAGTCCTCAGTCATCGCTGACAAGGTAGGGCTAAAACTCGGAGATTACCTGGTAACAGAAAGTGGCTTTGGGGCTGATATCGGATTTGAAAAATTCTGGAATCTCAAGTGCCGTTTCAGTGGACTTAAACCGAATTGTGCCGTGGTAGTAGCAACCATCAGGGCGCTCAAATGCCATGGTGGAGCCCCAATTCCAAGACCTGGCCGTCCAATGCCGGAAGAATATAACACAGAGAATGTGGAATGGGTGGAAAAGGGCTGTGTAAACCTGATTCATCATATCGAGACAGTCAAAAAGGCCGGCATAAATCCCGTGGTCTGCATCAATGCCTTTTACACAGATACCAAGAATGAAATCGAGGCTGTGCGACGCCTTTGTGAACAGGCAGGCGCAAGGGTCGCTGTCTCCGAACATTGGCTCAAGGGTGGAGATGGTGCTCTCGAATTTGCTGACGCAGTCATTGAGGCATGTGAAGAACCAAATGACTTCAAATTTCTCTATGATCTTGACATGCCACTCAGACAAAGGATTGAGCTCATCACGAAAGAGGTATATGGTGGAGATGGAGTCACCTACACACCTGAGGCAGAAGCCAAGGCTGAAGCCATGGAAAAGGATCCTGAACTTTCCAAACTCGGGACATGCATGGTCAAAACACATCTCAGCCTTTCCGACAATCCGAATCTCAAGGGTGCTCCAAAGGGCTGGAAGCTGCATGTACGAGACATTCTCACATACAAGGGAGCCGGCTTTGTGGTGCCTGTGGCAGGAGCCATCAGTCTCATGCCGGGTACTGGATCAGATCCTGCGTACCGCCGTATTGATGTGGACACAGATACAGGCAAGGTCAAGGGACTTTTCTAGTAGAGATCTCTCTGGTGGGGAAAAAAGTATCACCCCTGGGGAAAAAATCCCCAGGGGTTTTTTTTGTTATTATTTTTGGTTGAGTAACACGATTTTTCAATAAAAAAATCTAGAAAAATTAATGGGTTGAGTTATTTTTTAATTGTTTTTTTGAGTTTTGTTGTAGATGGCATGTTTTTAGCATGTTGTTATGGTGTTTTGCAAAGTTGTAGGCATTGTCACGGTCAGGTGTCTCCCTGGGCAGTGACTCCAATTCACTATAAGAGAGGAGTTTGTAAAGGGAATTATGGCAGCAAAAATCATAAGCGGTGTAGAAATCGCCAAGCAGATAAGGGAAGAGTTGAAGGTTGAAGTATCCGAGATGAAGGAGAAGCATGGTGTGACCCCCGGGCTTGTTACGATCCTTGTCGGGGAGAATCCTGCTTCTGTGTCCTATGTGACAGCAAAGCAAAGGACCGCCCATGAGCTGGGGTTTCATTCTATTCAGGACAACCAGCCGGAAGATATCAGTGAGGAGGATCTTCTCGCTCTTATAGACAAGTATAACAATGACCCTGCTATTCACGGGATACTTGTGCAGCTGCCTCTGCCAAAGCACGTGGATGAGGGGAAGGTTTTGAATGCTATAAATCCTGACAAGGATGTGGATGGCTTTCATCCAGTTAATGTTGGTCGGATGGTGATCGGAGAGAAGTGTTTTCTCCCCTGTACTCCCCATGGAATCCTCGAGATGCTGATCAGGAGCGGTGTGGACACAAATGGGGCTGAGGCGGTGGTTGTTGGAAGAAGCAATATTGTCGGTAAGCCAATAGCCAATCTGCTTTTTCAGAAAAGAGAAGGTGGCAATTGCACTGTTACCATTTGCCATACGAGAACCAAGGACATGGCCGCTCATACCAGGAGGGCTGACATCCTCATAGTTGCCGCAGGAAGGCCAAAGGTGGTTACTGCCGACATGGTCAAGGAGGGTGCGGTGGTTATCGATGTTGGGGTGAACAGGATAGGCAAGACCCCTGAGGGTAAGGCTATTCTTTGTGGTGACGTTGATTTTGAGGCGGTGAAGGAAAAGGCATCGGCTATAACGCCTGTTCCAGGTGGTGTCGGGCCAATGACTATTACAATGCTTATGAAGAATACCGTTCAGGCAGCTAAGCAGTTTGCCGGACTAGCATAGATTTTAGAGGTAGGTGTGAGGGGTAAAGCGAAAGACCCTCAATAGTAAGGAGCGTAAAAATATGGATACCAGCAAGCGTTTTGATAATGGAAATGGCGGCTGCCCAAGCATCCAGTGTGAAGCAAACCGTGAGGTTCTGTGTCAATCTTGTGCGGAAGGAGTTATTACAGCCGCTCACCGTGTTTCAATGAGAGGTATTGAGCCCTGTCTGTTTGGAAAGGGTGGTATCTGTTGTAGGAATTGCAACATGGGGCCCTGTCAGATAATAGAGGGTGTGGATTCGATGGTGGGTGTCTGCGGTGCAGATGCAGCCACGGTCGCAGCAAGGAACTTTTCCCGTATAGTTGCGGGTGGTGCTGCGGCGCACATTGATCACGGCCGCGGTGTTGCGCTTGCCTTCCTGGCAACTGCCAAGGGAGAGGCTCCATATGAGATCAAGGACACAGTAAAACTGCGTAATACTGCCAGGCGAATCGGAATCGATCCAGGGGAAAAGGATGCCAAGGATCTGGCCATTGAGGTCGGGGAAAAGTTGCTGTCTGAGTTCGGGCAGCAGGCAGGCACCTTGTCTTTCATGGCCAGGGCTCCCAAGCCCAGACAGGAGCTTTGGGCGAAGCTAGGTGTTGCTCCCAGAGGGATAGACCGGGAGGTTACCGAGATAATGCACAGGACACATATGGGTGTGGATCAGAGCCACGAAAGCCTGCTTTTCCAGGCTGCCCGCTGTGCATTGGCTGATGGCTGGGGCGCATCCATGATAGCCACCGAGTTGTCAGACATCATGTTTGGCACTCCGGTTCCGATGAGAGCCAAGGTTAATATAGGTGTGCTCAAGGAAGATGAAGTGAACGTTACCGTCCATGGTCATGAGCCGGTTCTGGCCGAGGCCCTTGCCATGGTGGCAAACGACCCCGAGATAGTGAAGGCTGCCAAGAAGGTTGGAGCAAAGGGGGTCAATCTGGCAGGTGTGTGCTGTACTGGTAACGAGGTGTTGATGAGAAGGGGGCTTCCGATTGCCGGAAGTTTCGTGCAGCAGGAAGTAGTCCTTGCCACAGGTGCCGTTGAGGCCATGGTGGTGGATGTTCAGTGTGTGATGCAGGGTGTATCCCCTGTTGCCAAGAACTTTCATACTGAACTCATAACCACTTCGGACCGCGCCAAAATACCTGGAGCTACCCACATCGAGTTTGATGAGCACAGGGCACTTGAAATAGCCAAGGAGATACTTCTTAGGGCAATAAGCCGGTTTCCTGAAAGGGGCAAGCATTTCATTCCTGTGCACCAGATGGATGTTGTAGCTGGCTTTAGCCATGAAACCATAAATTACGTCCTCGGAGGTCGCTTCCGTGCCTCCTATAAGCCTCTCAACGACAATATTTCCAATGGCAGAATCAGGGGAGTGGCCGCAATAGTTGGTTGTGACAACTACAAGGTAATGGAAGAGATCCACGTGGAGCTTGCAAAGGAGCTTATCGCGAATGATGTCCTGGTTGTGGTTACCGGTTGTGCTGCCACAGGTGTAGGTCGTCACGGTTTGCTTTCTCCAGAGGCTATGACCATGGCTGGCGATGGTCTCAGGGAGGTCCTCGAAGCGGTTGGTTGTCCTCCTGTTCTGCATATGGGGTCATGTGTCGATAACAGCCGTATATTGATTGCAGCCACGGAGATGGTGCGTACGGGCGGCCTGGGAGATGATATCAGCGATCTGCCCATGGCTGGGTGTGCGCCTCAGTGGATGAGTGAAAAGGCTGTTTCCATTGGACAGTATTTTGTATCGAGTGGTGCTTATGTAGTTTTTGGTCCGAGCTTCCCAACAACTGGCTCGAAGGTGGTTACCGACTACTGTTTCAATGAGATGGAAACCATTTATGGCGGAAAATGGGATATGGCCCAGACATCTAATGAATTCGCCAATAAAATGATTGACGAGATAAATAAAAAACGGGCTGCCCTGGGTCTGGATAAAAAGAAAGAGCGCGTGCTGTTTGACATGGCCATGCGTCGTGAGCTTGGCTCTACCTCAATTCCAGATGCCGGGTGTCACGGTCCGAGTGCATAACATTTTAAGAAGTTGGAATGGCGATGGTATTCCCATAGGGTCAAACTGATGGGAATTTGATGGTGAACTAAATCTGTAGCTGGAAAGGGAATAACATCGGGTTTCCGGTGGTGGTGAGAAAATGAGTAAGAAAAAGAAGTCAGGAGCAATAATGGTTCTGGGCGGCGGGGTTGCCGGAGTTCAGACAGCTCTGGACCTTGCTGATCTCGGATTTTATGTCTATTTGGTGGAAAAGAAGGCATCCATCGGTGGGGTGATGGCCCAATTGGACAAGACCTTTCCCACCAATGACTGCTCTTTGTGAATACTTGCGCCGAAGCTGGTTGAGGCCGGTCGGTCTCCAAATATAGAAATTCTAGCAAACGCAACGTTGCAGTCCCTGGAGGGAGAGCCAGGGCAGTTCACAGCTCTGGTTAGGCAGGAGCCCCGCTACATAGATGAAGACAAGTGTACCGCGTGCGGTATATGCACCATGTATTGTCCTCGTCCTGTAGTGGATACGTACAATGAGCGTTTGGATATCACGAGAGCTCCTCATATTGATTACGCGCAGGCGATTCCGTCAAGCTATTATATAGATGCCAAGGCCTGTCTCAGGGTCAATTATGAAACCTGTAACCTTTGCGCCCAGACATGTACGGCCAAGGCAATCGATTTTAGTCAGAAACCCAAGGAGCTTGCCCTGGACGTAGGTGCTGTGGTTTTGGCACCTGGTTTTGGCAAGGTGGATTTTGAGGTCCTCCAAAAATTCGGTTACGGGCGTTATCCAGACGTAGTCACAAGCCTGGAATTTGAAAGACTCACATGTGCTTCAGGCCCTACGGAAGGTCATATCGTCCGACCTTCAGATAACAAGACACCAAAAAAGATAGCTTTTCTCCAATGTGTTGGCTCAAGGGATGAAACCTGTGGAAATGGCTACTGTTCTTCGGTCTGCTGTATGTACGCAATCAAGGAGGCATCGGTAGCCAAGGAACACGAACCTGATCTAGATATAGCTCTCTTTTTCATGGATGTAAGGACCCAGGGTAAGGAATTCGATGAGTCAAGAAAGAGGGCTGAGGAAAAGTACGGTCTCAGAGTGATCCGTGCAAGGGTGCCGCGGGTCGATCAGGTTGATGGCAAGTTGGCCCTGACCTGGGTTACCGATGATGGCCAGTCCCATTCTGAGATTTTTGACATGGTGGTTCTGTCCGTTGGGCTCGATGCCCCGGAAGATGCGACAAAAATCGCAGAGATTACAGGGGTGGAACTCAATCGTTACGAATTCTGTCAGACCAGTTCCGCCTCACCTCTCTTATCTAGCAAGGAAGGGGTTTTTGTGGCAGGTGCCTTTCAGGGACCAAAAGATGTACCGGAAAGTGTCACACAGGCCTCGGGGGCAGCTGCCCTGGCATCGGAACTCCTTGCAGAGGGACGGGGTGAGCGTGCTGTTAAAATTACCTATCCTGAAGAGGACAGGGCGCTGGCGGCCGAGGAGCCACGAATTGGAGTCTTTGTCTGCCATTGCGGTGTGAATATCGCTGGAGTGGTTGATGTGCTGGCGGTAAAGGAGTACGCCGGTACGTTGCCTAACGTCGTTCTATATGAAAACACGCTGTATTCCTGTTCCCAGGACGCGCTCAAACAGATCGCGGAGAAGATTAAGGAAAACAGGCTCAACAGGGTCGTGATCGCCGCCTGTTCCCCAAGGACTCACGAACCACTGTTTCAGGAAACATTAAAGTCCATCGGGGTTAATCCGGCCCTGGTTGAGATGGCGAATATCAGAGATCAATGTGCATGGGTCCATGCCCAGGAGCCTGATGCCGCGACTGAGAAGGCAAAGGACCTGGTCCGGATGGCGGTCGCAAAGGCCAGGCTTTTGGAACCCCTTGATCAACCCACTGTTGACGTCACTCCCAGCGCCCTGGTTATTGGTGGCGGTGCCGCTGGCATGAGCGCTGCCCTGAGTATCGCTGACCAGGGTTACGAATGCGTGGTTGTAGAGCGCGGTGAGGAGCTGGGGGGCAACTTGCGCAAGGTGGCATGGACCGTTGATGGCCAGGATGCGGGCAGGATCCTGAAGGATCTTATAGACAGGGTAGACAAGCATCCAAAAATCAAGGTCATGCTCCAGTCTGAGGTTCAGAGCATATCGGGTTATGTCGGCAATTTCACCACGACTATCCAGAAAGGCTCTCAGACCGAGCTTATTAATCACGGAGTTGCTGTTATCGCAACAGGCGGTCAGGAATACAAACCCAAAGGATATCTATATGGGCAAAACAGCAGGGTGGTCACCCAGCTGGAGCTGGAAAAGAGGCTTTCCAGGGGAAAGAGTAGCCTTAGAAATGTAAAAAACGTGGTTATGATCCAGTGTGTAGGCAGCCGCGGTGAGGACATGCAGCATTGCAGTCGTCTATGTTGTACACAGGCAGTTAAAAATGCCCTTAAGATCAAGGAACTCAAGCCAGATACAAGGGTATACATACTATACAGGGATATGCGCACCTATGGCTTCGCTGAGGATGCCTATCAGGAGGCTAGGAAAAAAGGTGTAATCTTCTTGAGATATGCGCCTGAAAATAGGCCTCAGGTCATGAAGGCAGGTCGGGGTATCAAGGTGAAGGCCTTTGACCCGCTCCTTGGAGAAGACATAGAAATACCTGCCAATATGGTGGTATTGTCAGTTGGGATCATGCCTGGAGACAATGAAGAGCTTGCCAAGGTAATAAAGGCTCCGCTTACCACCGAGGGATTTTTCCTTGAGGCTCACGCAAAGTTGAGGCCGGTTGAGGTGGCGGTCGACGGAATTTATCTGTGTGGCTTGGCCCATGGACCGAAGTCATTGTCCGAGTCGATTTCCCAGGCCAAGGCGGCTGCAGCCAAGGCAACCATACCATTGGCCAAGGGTAAGGTCGCTGTTGCGCCTATCGTATCCAGAGTCGATCAGGACAAGTGTATTGGCTGTGGAATATGTGCGAGCCTGTGCCCATTTAGTGCCATCGAGCTCAAGAAAGTAGGCAAGCGGCGCAAGGCTGAAACAATTACGGCTTCCTGTAAGGGCTGTGGTATATGTGCATCCCATTGTCCTACCTTGGCTATTAGCATGGGTGGTTTCACCGACGAGGCCATAATGGCCCAGATTCACGCCTTTAGTGAGACGTTCAACAGGGAAGCTGGGGACACTGAAAAATCATCTAATGACGCATTGGATAATAAATAAGTTGTTTGGAAGGAGAGAATTATGACCCAGGAGGGTTTTAATCCGCACATCTTGGGCTTTTTCTGCCACTGGTGCTGTTACGCAGCAGCAGATTCAGCCGGTGTTTCAAGATATCAGTATCCTCCTAACATCCGGGTAATCAGGGTCATGTGTACCGGACGAATTGACCCTAGATTCATTTTGGAGGCCTTTAGAACTGGTGCTGACGGTGTATTTACCGGCGGGTGACATCTCAACGAATGTCATTACCAGTCTGGTAATTACGAAGCGCTCATAATGGCCGAGACCTGTCACCAGGTTTTAAAGGATGTGGGAGTAAATCCTGACCGTATGGTTTTAAAATGGGCCTCAGCTGCTGAAGGACCTCGTTTTGTAGAATTGGTAATACAGTATGTCGCCTCTATAAAAGAGATGGGTCCCCTTGGGGAAGGCGAGGGAGAGTCCAGCCCCAAGGTAATTGCTGAGAGGCTCGAGGCGGCTGTAAAGGCAGCTGAAGTAGCCAAGGTCCGCACTTCCTATGGAAACGTGGCAAAGAATCTCCATAAGTCTGGAGATTACAGCCCTGAAATCATTAGGGAACTGGTGGAAAAGAAGATACTGCCTTCTTTCCGAAAGGAACGGCTCAACCAGGGAGTAATCATTACACTAGGTGACGGTCCTTTATCAATGGATGACTTAGTCCAGAATACCGGGGGAAGTCAGGAAGAAATCGAGTCGGTGCTCGCAACCCTTGCAAAAAAAGGTGTTGTAAAAGAGGAAGCCTCTGGCTGGGCACTGGCGGGATAGTTGGAGCATACAATGACAATTCAGGTTTCCGAAATAAATCCATCTTTTGAGACACAGGTAGCCAGGCATGCCGGATGTTCTACACTGGCGCAATGTTATGGTTGCGGGTCTTGCAGCAGTGTTTGTCCAGTGGAAAAAGTTGTTCCAGAGTTTGATCCGAGGAAAATCGTTCACATGGTTAAACTGGGACTGGAAGAGCAGTTGCTGTCTTCGGATATCATTTGGGCCTGTTCCCAGTGTCAGAGCTGCGTGCCTGTATGTCCACAAGAAGTTAAATGCAGTGACGTCATTAAGGCCCTGAGGGACGAGTCGGTAAAAAGAGGGCTTGCCAGCCATGACAGGCTTGCCGAACTTGGTTTTTTTGCGCGAGTCGACGGGGGCAAGTGTGTCGCTTGTTTGACCTGCGTGAGACTGTGTCCTTTTGGAGCACCGCATATAGTGGACGAAGGCTATGCCCAAATTGACCCGGACCTGTGCAGGGCTTGTGGAATCTGTGTTCTTGAGTGTCCGGCAGAAGCGATAACCCTTGCGCCTTCGCCGGAGCAGAAGGGAGTCAGTGGTGGAGCATAAGATGTCAGATAACAAGGCTCAAATAGTCGCTTTCTGTTGCAACTATACAACAACCGTTCCGGAACAGACCCTTAAGGATGCTGGCATTCTGTCAGACAATGTGAAAATCGAAAAGGTCCCCTGCACCGGCCGCCTCGAGGTTCAAATGCTTTTGGACGCCTTTGAACAGGGCGCTGAGGCGGTATTTGTTGCAGGTTGTAAGATTGATGAATGCCATAATCACTCTGGGAGCGTGAGGGCGTCCAAGCGGGTACGGTATGTTAAACAGATATTGGAAGAACTTGATATAGATCCTGGCAGAGTAGAAATGTTTTTCGTAAACAGAGGAGAAACTGAACCTGTTGTGGAGGCTGTCCGGGAGATGGAAAAACGCATTTCATCAATGGAAGCCTTGCATGGGTAATCAGGAGAGACAGCTATGATTATTGCAGAAAGAAAACCAATGAGTGAACTCCTTGAGATGCTTTCAGGAGTTAAAAGGCTGCTAGTCCTTGGTTGCCGTGGATGTGTTGCTGTCTGCTCTGCAGGTGGAGACAAGGAAGTAAGCATAATAGCCTCGGCAATAAGGTTGGGAAGAAAAAAAGCGGGCCAGCCTATCGAGATTGATGAAGAAACCTATGTTCGTCAGTGCGATCCTGAATACCTGGAGCCTTTGAATGAAAAAGGCACCCAATATGATGCGGTCTTGTCTACCGCTTGTGGTGTAGGCGTAAATTTTATCGCTGACCGTTGTTCAGGTGTGCGGGTGTTGCCGGCTCTCAACACATCTTTTTATGGAGCAAATCTAAGCAGTGGCGAGTGGAGAGAGATGTGTGCCGGCTGTGGATCATGTGTCCTGCATCTGACTGGAGGATTGTGTCCAGTAGCCAGATGCGCGAAGAGTCTGTCCAACGGTCCATGTGGCGGGTCTGTTGGTGGCAGGTGTGAAATAAACAGGGATGTACCCTGTATATGGCATATGATTTATGACAAGCTTGCTGATATTAACCAGTCCGAACGCATGAAGGAAATAATGCCGATGAGGGATTGGACCACAGCAGGACACGGCGGGCCGCGGCGTAGATTAAGGGAGGACTTGCTACCGTGATAGCAGGAAGCAATTTAGAAAAGGTACTGAGTTCAGGACAGTTTGCAGTCACCGGCGAGTTAGGGCCTCCAAAAAGCGGTGACTATGAAGTAGTCCGTGAAAAGGCAAGGATTTTAAGGGGACATGTTGACGCGGTTAATATTACCGACTGTCAGACAGCCATAGTCAGGATGTCCAGTTTGACGGCAGGACTTATTGCTCTGTCTGAAGGTGTCGAACCTGTCATGCAGATGACTTGTCGTGACAGAAACAGGATAGGTATTCAGGCAGACGTATTAGGTGCCTCAGCCTTGGGTATCCGCAATCTACTTTGCCTTACTGGTGATCATCAGAAGTTTGGAAATCATCCCCACTCAAAAGGGGTTTTCGATATGGATTCCATTCAACTCCTTGGCATGATCAAGGGGATGAGGGATGATAAGAAATTTCAGTGTGGAGAGGAAATTAAAAGTCATGAGCCAAGGCTCTTCCTTGGAGCTGCGGCCAACCCATTTGCGGACCCCTTCGAATTCAGGCCTATCAGGCTTGCAAAAAAGATACAGGCAGGGGCAAACTTCATTCAGACCCAGATCATATATAATGTAGAAAAGTTCAAGAAGTTCATGGAGATCGTAAGGGATCTCGGACTCCATGAAAAGGCATATATTCTTGCAGGAGTAACACCTCCAAAGTCCTTGGGAATGGCCAGGTATATGAAAAATTTCGTTCCTGGTCTGGATGTTACCGATGATGTTATTTCCAGACTCAGGGATGCCAAGGACCAGAGGGAGGAAGGAATTAACATCTGTGTAGACATAATAAATCAGGTGCGTGAGATCCCTGGAGTCGCCGGTGTTCACGTAATGGCCATAGAATGGGAACAGGCTGTGCCTGATATCGTATCTAGGGCTGGATTGAGCCCAAGGCCTGCGTATGAGGGTGTTGAACCAACCCTCGTAAGTTCTGCTTCCATAGAAGCGGCAGTAGAAGAGGCAAAGACCCAGGCCAAAAAGGAGTTGGAAGGCGAACTTCAGCAGGCCAAGGCCGAGGCGGATGCCTCGAGAAAATTGGTTGCTAAAGAAAAAGACCGGGTGGCTTATGAGATATCGGGTCTCAAGAAGCAGGTTGAGGAGGCAAAAAGCATGGTAAGCCAGAAAGAGGCTGAGATTCAGCGCCTCACGCAGGAGCTGGCCAAAACTAAGGCTGAGATTGAGAGTCAGGCAGGACAGCCGGCAGTTGCAACGCAGGCTCAGGCAGTTGCACCTGCCGCGGATAACATACCTGTGGTAGGAGGCGCTCTTACAGGAAGGGAAGAAAGAGTCCTGCAGTCACTGAATAGCGGGCTTGAGGCCCTTAGGAAGGTTCTAGGTTTGAGCGATGAGGGTTATGAGGCCCTGAAGCGATTTCTTGAAGCTGAATTCTTGCTGCACATGGGAACCCCAGTTCCGGTGGCCCAGCCAGCACCCCCTCAGCCGGCACCACAGCCGGTTGCGGAGCCCACACCGGCCGTTGCCCCGTCAGAACCTAAAGAGGTTGAGACGGCTCAGGAAGAGCCCCGGAACAAGGAGCTGGTAAATCTGATTGCCAAGGGCAATGTCCTGCTCCACAAAAATGACTTTGACGGGGCCTTAAAGGCCTTTGAAGAGGCATTGGCAATCGATCCCGATGACGAGAAGGCAAGGGAAGGATTAAACAAGGCAAAGGAGGGCTTAAGCCAGGCTGCACCTGCTGCGGCCACCGAGAGTACTGATCTTTTGCCTCCTTGCCCGGAAGAGCTTACCCCGGAAGAATGGCGGCAAAAGTGGGTTATCCGCTACGTTGCCAAGGGTAATGTAGCACTTCAAAGGGGTAACGCTGAACAAGCCGTTGAATACTTTAAGAAGGCCCTCGAGCTTGATCCACAAGATGAGAAGGCAAAAGCTGGCCTCTCAAAGGCAGAGGCAGGTGAGACCGGCCCGGTTGTCACTGAAGAGCCTGCTAAACCAGAAGTTGCACCTGCCGAGCCGGAAGCCAAGGAAGAAAAGAAGGAAGTAAAGCCTGAAGTTGTTGAAGAGCCCAAGAAGGAGGAGGCTCCCAAGGCAGAGGAGAAAAAACCAGAACCAAAGCCAGAACCGGCAAAGCCAAAGGCAGCTCCTGCAGCCAAGGCGGCTGTTTCGGGTGAAATTGGTGTGGCCGCACTGGCCAAGGAAACTATGTCACTTACTGAAAGGGCAGGGTCCATTTCTCCTGACCTTTTTATTGAGAAGGCTTCAGGCGCCATTAAAGAGGTCACCATTGGCGATGAAGACAAGGCCATCACCGTTGGTGGTGCCTCGGCCTTACCTTTTTACTGGTTTGAAGGTGATATGGGCAATCGTCCTCAGATCGCTTTTGAGGTTCTCGATAGTGAACCGGAAGATCTGCCTGAGTCCCTGGCAAAATATTATTCAGATGTTTTAAGTGATCCTATCGCATGGGCTAAAAAGTGTGTGTCTGAGTATGGGGCAAAGTCCATTTGTCTCTCATTGGTGTCTACGGATCCAAATGGACAGAACAAGCCTTCCGTAGATGCTGCCAAGATGGCCCAGTCAGTTATAGAGGCCATCGATGTCCCTGTTATCTTATGGGGATGCGGTAATGCTGAGAAGGATACAGAGACGCTACGTGAGGTGACCAGCCTGATTGGCGACAAGAAGGTATGTCTTGGACCTCTGACCGACGCTAACTACCGCACGGTAGGTGCCACGGCCATGGCCTTCCAGTTGCCTGTGGTTGCTTCCACCCCAATAGATGTGAACCTTGCAAAACAGCTCAACATCCTGTTGGAAAACCTGGGTGTCACCCTCAATCATATCCTGATGGATCCGTCCATCGGTGCAGTGGGCTACGGCCTGGAATATACCTATTCCGTTATGGAGAGGATACGTCTTGCCGCTCTTACCCAGCAGGACGAAAAGCTACAGGCACCATTTATTGTCAATCTGGGAAGGGAGGTCTGGAAGACGAAAGAGACAAGGCTTCCCAGTGATGACCTCATGGGCGATCAGGAAATCAGGGGAATATTGATGGAGGCTATAACAGCGTCATCGCTTCTTATGGCTGGCGGAGAACTCATGGTGATGAGACATCCCAGGGCCATAAGCTTGACGGAAGCACTAATAGAGGCGATGAGCTGATAAGTTTGCCATATAAAGGTAATAAGTATACCTAGAAATATAAGTTTGAGAGAGGACTGTCATGTCGAAGATAATCTGTTCAGCAGCAATTAGAGGGGCCCATAAAATCGTTGATATGGCCGAGGAAAAATATGAAGAGGCCTTGAAGAAATATGGCCCCGAGCATGAAGTGGCCTTTCCCAATACGGCCTATTATCTGCCAATCATTTACAGTATGTTGGGCGCTCCGGTCAAACAGTTGGGGGACATGAAGGAGATTTTTCAAGAGTGTAGGAAGCTTTTACCCCCTCCTGTAAGCGAGCAGAATTGGCTGCCGTACCTGGCTCCTGCCCTGGACGCAGGAATGGCCACCTTTTTTGCGGAAGAGATGTACGAAGCCATCCGCTATATCGAAGATCCCAATTTCTACACCAAGACCGAGGATCCACCAGATGATGAAAACTTCTGGCTTGGCGCAGCTGATGACGTCATTTTCCGTAAGCGCGGTGTAGAGTTTGTTGACGGAACCGCACCTGGTTTCGCAGCAATTTTGGGAACTCCAGCCGATCCTGAAATGGCAAGCAAGATAGCATTGGAGCTCCAGGAAAAGAACCTCTACATCTTTATGCATGACCAGACTGACGGTAAAAGCATGGTTGAGCAACTGGTCAACCAGAAGGTTCAGGTAGGTTGGTCTACCCGTCTAGTACCCTTTGGACCTACTTACACATCTGCCGTTTTTGCAATTGGTTTCGCATGTAGGGTAGCCTTTGCATTCGGTGGTATAAAACCGGGTGATTACAAGGGGAATCTGATCTACAACAAGGATAGGACCTTCGCATTTGTTATGGCCTTTGGTCCAGTTTCAGATGAATGGTATGCGAACGCCGCTGGCGCGATTAACTGGGGTTTTCCCACCATTTCTGACTGGGATATACCTGAGGTGCTGCCCACAGGAATCTGTACTTATGAGCATGTGGTCAGCAAAGTGCCCCATGAGGAGATCGTTCAGAAATCAATTGAGGTTCGCGGTCTCAAGGTGACCGTATCCAAGGTGGATATTCCAACATCCTATGGTCCAGCCTTCGAGGGTGAACGCGTCAGGAAGGATGATCTATATCTAGAATGCGGTGGTGGTAGGACCCTTGGTGTCGAAGTCCTCGTTTCCAAGGAGATGGATGAGGTTCAGGACGGTCTTGTTATAGTGGAAGGTCCTGAAATGACAGACGTGGAAGAGGGCGCCAAGCTTCCTCTTGCAATACTGGTTGAAGTTGCTGGACGCCAGATGCAGTCTGACTTTGAGCCAATCCTTGAGCGTCAGTTTCATCACCTTATCAACTACGCCCAGGGAATCATGCATATCGGCCAGCGTAACATCATGTGGTTGCGCGTTGGCAAGGCTGCAATCGAAAAGGGATTCAAGTTTGAGCATATTGGCAAAATCCTGCATGCAAAACTTCACCAGGACTTTTCAGCTATTGTAGACAAGGTCCAGGTGAAGATATTTACCGAGGAAGAGAGGGTTAAAGAAGTCCTCGAACTCGCCAAGCAGGTGTACGCAGCAAGGGATGAACGTCTTGGTTCCATGACGGATGAGACTGAAGAGATCTTCTACTCATGTACTCTGTGTCAGTCTTTTGCTCCAAGCCACGTGTGTGTAATCACTCCTGAGCGTGTTGGAATGTGCGGCGCATACAACTGGCTTGATGGAAAGGCGTCCTATGAGATCAATCCAACTGGCCCCAATCAGCCTATTCAGAAGGGTGAATGTATCGATGAGAATCTTGGCCAGTGGACTGGTATAAATGAATTCGTAAAGCAGGCTTCAAGGGGTAAGGTTGAACAGGTCAGTGCCTATAGCCTGATGATAGACCCAATGACCGCCTGTGGATGCTTCGAGTGTATTGCCACCATGCTTCCCATGTGTAACGGAATAATGATCGTGAACAGGGATTACATGGGCATGACACCAAGTGGTATGAAGTTTACTACCTTGGCCGGTATGGTCGGTGGTGGTCAGGTAACTCCTGGTTTTCTTGGTGTTTCAAAGCACTATATCTGCTCCAGGAAATTCCTTAAGGCAGAGAGTGGTCTCAAGAGGGTAGTGTGGATGCCCAAGATGCTTAAGGAAGAGTTGAAAGATCGCCTGGAGGCCAGGGCAAAGGAAGAGGGAATACCTGATCTTCTCGATATGATCGCGGACGAAGAAGTTGGAACTACTGAAGATGAGGTTCTCGCTTTCCTCCAGGAAAAGGGTCATCCAGCCCTGTCCATGGAAACAGCGGTTTAAGGTGTTAACAGCTCTTTTTGTGGAGTCTGGTTTGATTACAGTATAGCCTAATAAGGGAAGGGATTATCATGGCACTTACAGGGATACAGATCCTAAAAATGCTCCCAAAAAAGAATTGTGGGGAGTGTGGTGTGCCCACTTGCCTGGCTTTCGCGATGAAAGTGGCAGCAGGCCAGGAGGAAATTGGGGCATGCCCATATGTATCGGAAGAGGTTAAACAGAAGGTAGGTGAAGCCTCGGCTCCGCCAATTCGTACTATCACTCTTGGCAGTGGTGACAATACGTTTCAGATGGGCGGGGAGACATGTCTCTACCGTCATGAAAAACGTTTTGAGCACCCCACAGGAATCGCCGTTCTGATATCAACAGATATGTCTGATGAGGAGATAGAGGGCCGATTTAGTCGCTTCAAAGAGTTGAGATATGATCGTGTGGGCCTTGAGCTCAAAGCAGACCTTATAGCGTTGAAGGATGCAGACGGGGATGAGTCAGCTTTTACACAGCTGGTTACCCGCACAAGGGAAGCCTGTCCCGATGCAGCGCTTATACTTATGAGTGAAAAACCGGAAAATCTTGGGGCTGCAGCCAAGACATGCGGAGATCATAAACCTCTGCTCTATTGCGCTACCAAGGAAAATGCAGATGCCATGGCAGATGTCGCCAAGGAGACTGAATGTCCACTGGTGGTAAAGGGCAATACCATTGGGGAGACTGCCGAGTTGTCTGAAAAGCTCCAGAAAGCCGGAATCAAGGATCTTGTCTTGGATACTGGTTCAAGGACCATGAAGGGCCTTTTTGAGGATCAGATAGCTGCGAGACGGGCAGCTATAAATCACAAATTCAGACCTCTCGGGTTTCCAACCATAACATTTCCCTGTGAAATGACAGAGGATACCCTTATGGAGGCCATGATATCCTCCATGTTGATTGCCAAGTATGCTGGCATTGTAGTTCTGTCTGACCTCCAGGGTGATACGCTTTTTCCATTGCTCCTTGAACGGCTCAATATTTTTACCGATCCTCAGCGTCCCATGGTTGTTCAGGAGGATGTGTATCCAATAAATGGTCCTGGGGAAGATTCTCCAGTGCTCATCACCTGTAATTTTTCCCTTACATACTTCATCGTTTCAGGGGAAATCGAAGGAAGCAAGGTGCCTTCCTGGCTCCTCATCAAGGATACGGAGGGGTTGTCCGTGCTAACTGCCTGGGCTGCAGGTAAGTTCAGTGCCGATTTGATTGGCGCCTTCGTGAAGAAATCTGGAATAGCGGATAAGGTAAAGCACAGGAGCCTCATCATTCCTGGATACCTGGCTTCCATAAAGGGCGAGCTTGAGGAAGAATTGCCTGACTGGACTATTCAGATCGGTCCCAGGGAGGCAAGTCATCTTCCAGCCTATTTGAGGGATTGGAAGCCGGAATAATATTTTATGAGAATCACATTCCAGTTAGTTGTGATTTTCAATAGTAGGCGTGCTGCCCGGCTTTGGATGGGCAAATGAGTTTGTTTGTGACACATAAAAAACGAAAAGGGATGAAGCCATGTATGTTCAGTGCATAGCTGAAAGCATAAATATAATGGGTAACCGAACAGGAAAGGCCATGAAGGAGAGGGATCCGCTCCCAATCCAGATAATGGCAAATGAGGAAGTAGCCGATGGCGGCGACTTTCTCGATCTTAATATTGGGCCGGCCCGAAAAGATGGCCCGGAACTCATGCCTTGGATAGTTGATGTAGTGGAGCAGGTGACAGATTGCCCGCTTTCTCTTGATACTACCAACGCAGATGCCTTGATTTCTGGAATCAGGGCAACCAAAAATCCCGAGAAGCACCTTATGAATTCCATATCGCTTCAGCCGGAAAGGATGAAAAAGCTTATCCCTGTAGCGGCTGAAGCAGGATGCTATGTTGTAGGTCTTCTTTGGGGAGTGGATGGAATGCCCAGGGATTCAAATGAAAGAGCGGCTATGACAGTTGATCTCGTTATGGCCATGAACGAGGCTGGAATTCCCAATGAGAAGATCCTCATTGATCCTATTGCCACCCCAATTACCCTTGGTTCAGACCAGGTGATGAGCGGCCTCGAATTTATGGCCATGCTTCCTGAGATAGCACCCGGGGCAAAATCCACGGTTGGGTTGTCAAATGTCTCGAATGGCGTCTCTACTGAGAAGCGGCCGTATCTGAACCGCGCATATCTTGCCATGCTGATGAAGTATGGAATCTGGTCTGCCATAGTTGATACATATGATCAGGAGTTGGTCGAGCTTGCCCATGGGGAACGTCCTGAGTTGGTGAAGCTCGTTCATGATATCATGGACGACAATGATCCTGATCCGTCTACGCTCTCTCCAAAGGAGCTGGAGTATTACAAGACCACCAGGGTCCTGATGGGTAAGACCATCTTTTCGGAGTCCTGGTTGGAATTGTAGTATCGCGCGAGATTTGAGAGCTGATGTTACACTCCCTCCATTTGGCAGGGAGTGTAATAGTATTTGGTACAGGTAAAAAATAGATGTTTTGGTTTAGAGGATTAGGGACGAGTTAAATCATAAAAAACAAAAAAATCACTTGGCTTATAATCAATGGAAACTATAACAGTAACAATAGACGGAATTAGGGCAATGGTGCCTGTGGGGGCGAGCATCTTGGATGCCGCTAAACAGGCGGGTGTGGAGATCCCAACCCTTTGTCACCTTAAGGGGGCTGATGAGCCCAGACGTCCATGCCTTATGTGTATGGTGGAGGTTGAAGGCAAGGGAAGGGTAAGGGCCTGTAATACTATTGCTGAGGATGGTTTCGTTATAGAAACCAGGACAAAGGAACTGGAGCAGTTCAGGAAGGAACGTCTTCAAGCCCTTGCCGCCACACACTACGGTGATTGTAGGGCCCCTTGCAACCTTACCTGTCCGGGTGGCATTAACGTTCAGGGATATGTCAACCTTATAGCCAGGGGGGAGTACGAGGCCGCCCTGAGACTGATCAAGGAAAAGAATCCTCTCCCGGTATCTGTGGGCAGGGTCTGCTCCAGATTTTGCGAAACACGCTGCAGACGCGTGCTCCTGGAGGAGCCCATCGCCATAAATGATTTGAAACGTTTCGTTGCCGACTGGGCCCTTGAAAACGGTGTGACTGATGAAGAGATTGCGCCTCTCACCAACCGGAAAGTGGCTATTATAGGTGGAGGCCCGGCAGGTTTATCAGCTGCCTATTACCTCAGAAAACAGGGGCATGATGTCACCATTTTTGAGGCTGAGAAAAATCTGGGCGGATTGTTGAGATATGGAATCCCTGGTTACAAGCTTCCAAAGAAAAGCCTTGATAGGGAAATCCAGACCATAATTGGCATGGGAATTCACGTCAGGACAGGGAAGCGTTGGGGGGATGATTTTACCCTTGACAGCCTGAAGGAGAAGGGCTTTGAGGCTATTTTCATAGCGACCGGCCTTTCGCGGCAAAAGCCACTGGAAATTGAGGGAAGCGAACATGCCATAGACGGACTTCAGTTCCTTAGAAAGGTCAACACTTCCAAACCAGTGGAAATTGGTAGAAAGGTGTTGATCGTAGGCGGTGGAGACATAGCAGTTGATGCCGCCCGCAGCGCCAAAAGACTTGGTGCTCGGGATGTAACTGTTATTTATCCACGGTCCAGGGTTGAGCTTCCTGCACATCAAAGAGAGATAGAAGAAGCAGAAAAAGAGGGAGTGCAGTTTTTCCTGATGGCAACCCCCATACGTATTATGGAGGAAGAAGGGGAACTTAAGGTGGAGATGGCCCGTACTGTTTTAGACGAGCCTGATGAACGTGGAGTACGGCATCCTATCCCCATGCCCGGTTCAAGATTGTACTGGAGGGGCAATACGGTAATATCAGCGCTTGGCCAGGAAGGAGACGGCGTATTTCAGAGTTATGGCTCATTGGAGGCCCAGCTCAAGCTCACCCCAAGAAAGACCATCAAGTCCCATCCCTCCACCATGAAGACAAATCTGGACGGAATTTTTGCTGGTGGGGATGTATCCAGTGGACCAAGAACCGTTATTCAGGCCGTTTCCGCTGGCCGAAGGGCTGCGGAGGCCATTCATGAATATCTGATGGGTGAGAAGGTTGCTCCTGCGGAAGCCCGCTTTAACTTTACCAAGGGTAAGCGTTTTGAAGACGTGGACATGCACAATTTTCAAGGCTTTTCAGTCCACTTGAGCGAGGCCATGCCTGCCCGTCCGCCAGAAAGACGCATGGGGGATTTTGACGAAGTCGAACTCGGTTTTACCGAGGAGATGGCTCGCAGAGAGGCAAAACGCTGCCTACAGTGTGGTTGTCTCGGGTTGTCAAAGTGTACCTACAGGGAGCTTTCCGTACAATATAAGGTCAATGCGGCCAAGTCTCCATCCAGACAGCTGTATCCAATAGATACCAGTCATCCTTTCATCACGGTTGATCCGAATAAATGTATAGCATGCGGCAGGTGTGAAAGGAGCTGTAAGTACGAGGCCTTGGAGTTTGATTTCACGGAAGACACGGAAACCAAGCAACTCACCGAAATTTCCATAAGACTTAACCAGAAATGTGTGTCCTGCGGTGCTTGTGTGGACAATTGTCCAACCGGTGCCCTGTCCAAGAAGAGTGCCGTTGTGCCGCTTTTCCCAGGACAGTCAGAGCAGATCAAAAGTGTGTGCACCTACTGCGGGACTGGTTGTAATCTCAATTTGGTAGTCAAACATGGCGCGCTTCTTGAGATCAAATCCGATGCAGGCAGTCCGCCGAACTGGGGTCAGTTGTGCGTAAAGGGAAGATTTGGACACACATTCTATCGCCATCCTGAAAGACTCACAAAGCCGCTCATAAGAGAGAGTATTGATGAGCCTTTCAGAGAGGCATCCTGGGATGAGGCCCTGAGGTTTATGGCCAATCGTCTGAACAGCATAAAAAATTCGTTCGGTGCCGATAGCCTTGGGATCTTGTCTTCATCTCGATGTACCAACGAGGAAAACTATTTGGCCCAAAAACTTGCCAGGGCGGTGTGGGGCACGAACAACGTAGACAACTGTGCCCGGGTCTGACACGCTCCTTCAGTCAGCGGTCTGCTGGCTACACTAGGAAGCGGTGCAGCAACCACACCATTTGAGCAGATAATCGGAACCGACGTCCTATTGATATGTGGCTCCAACACCACAGAGGCCCATCCAATAGTCGGACTCAAGGTAAAGGAGGCTGCAGCAAAAGGGACCTCGCTCATCGTTATCGATCCTAGAAGGACAGAGGTTGCGGCAATAGCAGAAGAGCAATCTTCTGGAATGTGGTTGAATCTTAAACCGGGCACTAATATCCCACTGTTGAATGGGATGTTACATGTGATTTTTGATGAAGGGCTTGAAGATGACGCCTTTATAGAAAACCGTGTCGACGGTCTCGATGCCATAAAGGCACATGTGGCTGATTATCCACCTGAAAAGGTTGCAGAAATTACAGGGGTCGATGCAGAGCTGATAAAGAAGGCTGCTCGTCTCTACGCAACGGCGGATAAATCCCTCATACTTTATGGCCTTGGAGTAGCGGAACATAAAGGCGGTACGGCAGGTGTCATGGCCCTTGCGAATCTAGTTCTTGCAACTGGTCATGTTGGAAAACCCCATGCAGGCATAGATCCGTTGAGGGGACAGAACAATGTGCAGGGGGCTTGTGATATGGGCACTCTGCCATATACTTTTCCAGGTTATCAGGCCACGGACGATGAGGCCGTTCTGGAAAAATTCGCCAAGGCATGGGGCGTGACTACTCTTCCAACAAAGGACGGGCTCTTGGAACCTCAGATGTATGAGGCGGCCCTTGAGGGAAAATTCAAGGGACTTTATGTCATAGGATATGACCCAGCCCAGACACAGGCCAATGTAGGTCATGTCAACAAGGCCTTGGAAGCACTAGATTTTCTGGTCGTGCAGGATCTGTTTCTTACAGAAACGGCCAATTATGCCCATGTAGTGTTGCCTGCGGTCTGTTTCTACGAAAAGGACGGTACCTTTACCAGTGGAGAAAGGCGTGTACGCAGGATACACAAGGCAGTTGACCCGCCAGGGGATGCAAAGGCGGACTGGGAAATATTGTGTCTTGTGTCCCAGGCCATGGGATATCCAATGATATATTCGCATCCGGAGCAGATAATGGCCGAGCTTGCCAAGCTTACGCCTCCCTATGCCGGTATTTCCTACGACCGTATAGGGGAGAATGGGCAGGTATGGCCCTGTCCTGAGGCGGATCATCCAGGCACTCCGCTCCTTCATACAGAACAGTTCCCAAGGGGTAAAGGTAATTTTGTGCCTGTTTCCTATATAATGCCAGAAGAGGATACGGATAAGGATTATCCGTTAATCCTTATCACTGGTCGAAGGCTGGAGCATTATAACAATGGAAGCATGACCCGGAGGAGCGAAGGGTTTGACATAATAGCCGGGGAAGAACAGATAGAAATTCATCCAGAGGACGCGAAGAAAATCGCTGTAACAGACGGCCAGAAGGTTAATGTCTATTCCCGGAGGGGGAAGGTCAGGGCAAAGGCCAGGGTTACTGACAGGAGTAGGCCTGGAGCGGTCTTTATGACGTTTCATTTTCCAGATACGCTCACTAACCTTCTTACCAGTCCTGGAATGGATCCAAAGACCCTTACGCCTGAATATAAGGTGTGTGCAGTAAGGGTTGAGGCAGCCTGAACGTGCTGTCAATCGTGAATCCTTAGGCCGGAAGCCTTGCTTCCGGCCTTTTTTTATCCGGCGATATTTGAGGGGGGGTAAGCTATCAGCAAGGTATCAATACAGTAGCCTTGTTGGATTCATACTGCAGTTTTGCACCTATGTCACTGGCCCTGACCTTGGCAGTCAGCAGGGTAATATTTAAAAATGAAGCAGGCTCAGTTATCTCAACCGGCTCATCTTGGGGAAAGGGTTCTCCTGTGTGGGACAAATCCAGACGGATTACATCTCCATCCTCCTTTACGGATATGAAGAGTTTTTTCTGTTCTGCTTCTTTTAATCTTTCGATGGAATAGCCCAAGAGGCAATCTACCAAATCGCGTAACATTAGTTCATCGGTTGTAACCAGTCTGGAAACGGTCTGTTCATCGAAGTGTCTTTCCACTTGGTGCTTGAAAAAGAGATCACTCTGCCAGAATAGTAACTCCTCTTCAATAAGAGTGGGAATGTGTACGGGCTTTTTCATGGAGGACTGGGTGACGTTACCTCTTTTACCTATGATTTGAGCCAGTTGTTCAATTCTTGAGACCGTATTTAGAAGCTGGGATATTCTTTCATCTTGTTTACTAAGTAGTTCGCTTAGTTTGTGGAAAGAATCCGATGAAGATATGTCTTCACTTTCAGTTGGAGACACCAGCGCCTTTGCCTTGTTCAAATCGTTCTTGGCCATTTCAAGCTGCATGGATATTATCTGCAACGGACCATTGAAATTGTGAACCATGCCCTTGGAAAGACGTCCTATGAGACTGGTACTGAACAGATCAGCAATATCTTTTTTGCTTAATTTGATATAATCCATTTCCCGCTAAAAATTTTACCAGCTATTTTTCAGTTAATTTTTTTTTGTTTATCCATTCGCAGAACGCTTCAACAGCTAGAGGATCAAACTGGCTTCCTCCATTTTTAACGATTTCATTCACGGCATCTTCATGGCCTTTCGCATCTCTGTAGGGACGGCAGGAAGTGATGGCATCAAAGGTGTCAGCCACAGAAAGAATCCTGGATAATTTAGGTATTTCATCTCTTGAAAGGCCATCCGGATATCCCTTCCCATCCCAACGTTCATGATGGTGACGTATAATTGATTTTTCAAGCGGCAACAGCCCAAGGTGTGAGACTATCTCTTCGCCAATTACAGGATGTGACTTGATTATCTCATATTCGTCTCTGGTCAGAGGTCCTGGCTTCATGAGTATCTGATCTCTTATACCAATTTTTCCTATATCATGGAGATGTCCTGCAAATCTAAGGGAATCGATTTCGTCCTGGCTGCAATTGAAGATCTTGGCCAATTCCAGGGCAACACGGGTAACTCGCTGGGAATGTTGCTTGGTATAAGGATCTTTTGCCTCAAGAGAGTGGACGAGCGCCCTCAAAGTGGCATGTAAATTTAAAGATACGCTCTCATAAAGCAGCAAATTCTCAACGGTTAGACTCGCCCTTTCTGCCAGGAGATGAAGAAGAAATAAGGCATCTTCACTCAATGGCTCATTTTTTTCAGGACACATCGTCGCCAGAACCCCGAAGACCTCGCTGCGTATAAAGAAAGGAATGATTATCTGGCTAGTGCATTTAAATGAATCTCCTCTGGTTGCCCTTGGGCTTGTAACCAGGCTAGGTAATGCCTCTTTGGCAGCCCTTACAAACAGATTCGATTGGTCCTCCATGGGTATGATGCTCCAAGAAGACTTGTAAGGCCCTTTGGAAGCCATGAGTATGAGTGAGTTGTCCTCTTGATTCAGGACCCAGAAATAGGCCCTTCTCGTTCCTGTGAGGGCACATGCTAGGGAAACTACCTGCTCATACAGCTCCTTCGTGCTCTTGACCTTGCTAAGGGTATCGCTAATGGTAAAGAGAATGGCCTGTTCCTTTATTTTTTTATCCAACTTGAGATTTAATTCTTCAACGGCCTTTTTGGTCTTTACTTCTTCATTGAGGAGCCGATTTTCAAGGAGAATTTTTCGTTCCCTGGTTAGACGCTCCATGGCTACCTGAAGCTGGTCATGGGTAAAAGGCTTGGCCAGAAAGTCCGAGGCCCCCGCACGCATTGCCTCCAGTATTTTGTTAGCAGATGGATATCCGGTTATAACTATGGCCACAATGGAGTGATCCTTCTCTTTCAAACGGCTGATGAATTCAATGCCATCCATTCCAGGCATGTTGATGTCGGATAGGACGCCATCTATTCTTCCTGCTGATTGTATTAACTTGAGTCCTTCTGTTCCATTGGTAGCTTCAAAAGTTTTATATGTTCCCAGGGACTCCAAAAAAGTAGACAGAGTTTCTCTCACCAAAGGCTCATCATCCACAATGAGAATATTTAGTGGTTCCGTTGTGGAATATTCCATTTTATCCATGGAATGCATGGAACTATCTTTCATTTCAGACCTGACGTTTGGCTAAAGTTTTCCTAGCAGTTTCCGTTTGAGTATTTTGAATTCTTCTTCGTCAATAAGTCCCTGCAATTTTAGGTTTCCAAGTCTATCCAGTTCACTTAAAGCCTTTTGTGGGGATAGTTGGTCGGCCTTGAAATAGGTTGGCGGCAGCCAATCAAATCCATAAATGCTTGTTTTGGGACTCGGCTCTTGAGAATTTTTTTCAGGTAATGAGGCAGTTAGTGCCTTTTTTTCTGCAGACATTTTAAGCTGCGTCAAAAGAATCTTGTTTTCCCGCTGCAAATAAATTTTCTCACAGGCATTGTCTACGCTTATCTTTAATTCGTCAAGGCGAAATGGCTTTCTAATGTAATCGTATGCCCCTTCTTTTACCGCTTGGATGGCGGTTTCCAAAGATGCATATCCGGTGATTATGATAATAAGGATTTCGGGATAGATTTTTCTTGCTCGGTGCATTACCTCTATGCCGTCTACTTTCGGCATCATGAGGTCTGTTATAAGGAGATCATAAGAATGTTGTTTCAGTTGCTTGATTGCCTCAAGGCCGTCATGAACCACAGTTATTTCGCGATCTTCATGTGCCAGGAGCTCTACCAGAAGATCACCTATTGTTTTTTCATCCTCAGCTATTAGAATATTAAGTTTTTCTTTTTCATTCATGTTAATTTTTATCAGCTTGTCGTTGAACCAGGATATGATTATTTTCAGGATCGAATCACTTTTGCATTTTTAAGCCCGGAACCTTGCCTGATATAATTACATCCAATCCTGTTTTTCATTTTGTATTAAATTACCATATATTTTATCGGCAGAAAGGAGTTTACTCTTGAGTTTTTTAAACAGCACAACATTCTTAAATCTTCCAAAGGATGAGGCTACAAAGCGCTTCAATGAGCTGGATTTGGCGGAACAGGCGCAAATGGTGCTTATGGCACCGTGGGAAAAGCGGCAGGAACTCATTCTTTTATCAAATGATGCCAGGAGCTTGGTTCGTTCCCTGCCAGTAGAGGAACTCTTTTGGACATTGAAGGCAGTAGGGCCAGAAGATTCTCTTCATATCTTGCGGTTGGCTGATTTTGAGCAGCTACAGTTCATATTTGATCTTGACTGGTGGTATAAAGCGGAGTTGAGACATGAAAAGATTGTGGCGTGGCTTGTGCTGTTGATAGAAGCAGATATCTCCCTTCTTTCTGCATGGATTGAATGGATACACCAAAGAGATGAATATCTGCTCGCGGCTATACTCAGACCTTTCATAAGGATCGTAAAGAGGCCGGATGACATGGATTTGCAGGAAGCTAAGGACCTGTTGCCGCCCTATACATTGGACAATTCCTATTATGTATCCTTCAAAAACATCAAACTGGAACCTTTATTCATGCAGTTTTTGAACCTGTTATTCGCAAATCCCCATATTTATCGGGATGTTTTCGAGACGATTTTGGAGCAGACCACACCAGAAAGCCTTGAAAAGGCGTATAAGTGGAGAAAATCCAGATTGAACGACTGGGGATTGCCGGACTATTATGATTCCCTTGACATCTATGCTGAGCTTCCAGGAAACAAGGTCAGGACCATTGGCTATGAAAAAATTGGTGAAGGGACTGATGATCTTCCGCTTCCTGCCTTCGTACCAACTCTATATGTCGGAGACTTTCCCGCCCTCTACGGTGCCATTCAGGAACTGTCTGGCACTAGCTTTATGGAACGAATCATTATGGAGTGGGTGGGGGCAGCCAATAAGGTCTTGATGGCTGATTTGGTGGATTTGGATGATCCAAGCGCCCTTCAAAATGCACTTGAAAGGGCGGCTGGATTGATAAACCTAGGGCTGGAGATCGTAGCTGAAACAGAACATAAGACACCTGCTCAAGTCCTGAGTCGCGCTGTAATAGAGGATCTTATCAGGATCGCCAATTCAAACATAAAGCAACTGGTCACCAAGGTGAAAAAGATGCTCGACAAAGGGGCAATCCCTGGTGATTTATGGACATTGCCAGATGAATGGGCCGAGGTGGTTAGAGGTCTCTTGAAAGACCGTCCCTATTATTTTGACAATGAGACCAATACCTTCAAGACATTTTCACTGGTTCAGCACCTCGAACAGGCAAGCAGAGTACTTGAGACAGTTAGATGCTGGGCTGAGGTTTTTTCCGCCATTGTGCCAGGCTGGAATGAATGGGAGTCAGGGTTTAACTGGAATGCGATGAATTTTGGAAGTGCTAGAGAACTCAACTGGCCCAGGGCCCTTTTGACTGCCTTTTCGCAATATCTTTTGGCAGGAAACATCCGGGTGGCTCCTGTTCGTGAAAAAGAGCTTTCAGAACTGAAAAGGCTTTTGTTTGGGCCTTCAGATGACAGGAAGGATGTTTCTGCCCATGACCCGATGCCGTTGAATGAAGATGCTGTTCAGAAGTTCCAAAATGAACTCGGTAAGATGCTTACCGGGTCTGGATGCAACCAGGGAGTAGTTATGGAGACCTTGGACAGTATGATCAGGGAACTCTGGGAGGAATGGCAATTTGTTCCTGATGATACTCCCATTGATGGGAGATTTGTTAGCTCACTGCTTGTGGAATTGGGGAGTTAGGCGGTTTGTTTTTGGCACCTTTCTTATAGTGTAGCCATATTACGCAGTCGCCGAGTTTGCCTAGCCCGGATTATTCATGAACAATTTAACTAAGTTTCATATCTACCTGATTATG
>CAZUIH010000019.1:0-27539 GCA_964620365.1 uncultured Desulfobacterales bacterium
TCCAGCCTATCGCAATGGAAGAGGGTCTTCGTTTCGCAGTTCGCGAGGGAGGCCGGACAGTTGGTGCTGGTGTCGTCAGCAAAATTATTGAGTAGGAGTCTGGCATGAGAGAAATTATTACGCTGGCATGCACTGTATGTAAGCGACGCAATTATACAACTACAAAAAATAAGCGTACGACACCGGATAAGTTGCAGCTAAAAAAATATTGTCCTTTCGACAGGAAGCATACGCTGCACAAGGAGACGAAATAAAAAGTCCTTTAGTCGGGATGATCCGCAGGCCAGTAGCTCTAATGGTAGAGCACCGGACTCCAAATCCGGGTGTTGGGGGTTCGAGTCCCTCCTGGCCTGCCATTTATGTTTATAAGATATTCGGGTGAGCGCAGTGGCCAATAAGGGTAAAAAGAAGAAGTCTCAGAGAAGTAAAACCGGTGATGTTTCTAAAAAGGTTAGGCCCATCAGGGCAGACTTGACGAAGGATGCCGCTGTCGGGGTGTCATCGAATAAGGTTGCTCTCTGGATAGAAGACGCAAAAAAATTTCTGTCCGAGGTCAAGGTCGAATTTGGGAAAATAGCGTGGCCTACCAGGAAGGAGGCTATTGGCCTGACTGTGGCGGTTCTGGCTATCACCGTTTTTTTTACGGCCTTTTTGGGGTTGGTTGATATATCGTTGTCAAAAATTATTGGATTGTTGATTTATTAGCGTGTCCTTCTATACAGAGTGATTCTCCTACTTAATGAGCACTAATATGGCACACAAATGGTACATAGTTCATACCTATTCTGGATACGAGGCAAAGGTAAAGGCTGCCCTTGAAGAAAGAATAGAGCAGTATGGACTGAAGGATTATTTTTCGCAGATAGTTGTGCCCACTGAAAAGGTGGTTGAAATCGTGAAGGGGGAGCGACGTACTTCTTCACGAAAGGTGTTTCCTGGGTACATTCTGATCAAAATGGAGCTCAATAACAATTCGTGGCATCTCGTTCAGGATACCCCTAGGGTAACAGGATTTGTCGGGGGTATGGAGAATCCCACACCCTTGTCGGACGAAGAGGCTGAAAAGATTATAAGGGAGATGGAGGAGCGCTCCCAAAAACCTATCCCCAAATACAGTTACAAGAAAGGCGACAAGGTAACTGTCACGGAAGGTCCGTTTGCCAATTTTCATGGCGTAGTCGAGGAGGTAAAACCGGAAAAGGGGAAGGTCAGGGTGTTAGTTTCAATTTTTGGCAGATCAACTCCAGTGGAATTAGAGTTTGGTCACGTGCAGAAGGCCGGTTGAATCTAGCACGATATATTTGTGTTATACTGAGAAAAATAAAAAAGTCTTTATAAAGTGGAGATTAATTACGCTTTTTAAGGGATCTTCAATATAAAGGAGAGGGCAATGGCCAAAAAAATAGCCGGATATATTAAACTTCAGATACCTGCTGGTCAGGCGAGTCCGTCTCCGCCTGTTGGACCTGCTCTTGGGCAGCACGGTGTCAATATAATGGAGTTCGTTAAGGCGTTTAATGCCAAGACACAAGATAAGGCGGGAATGATAATTCCTGTTGTCATTACAGTATATGCTGACAGATCCTTTAGTTTTATCCTGAAGACACCTCCTGCATCTGATCTTTTGAAGAAGGCAGCGAAAATAGAGAAAGGGTCGGGCGTTCCAAACAGAGACAAAGTAGGCAAGGTCACGAGGCAGCAGATTGAGGAGATAGCGAAGATAAAAATGCCTGATCTCACGGCTGCTGATTTGGAGGCTGCAGTTAGAACGGTTGCTGGCACTGCCAGGAGTATGGGAATAGAGATTGTAGAGTAGAGGTGAGACCATGGCTAGGCATGGGAAAAAATATCAAGAAGCAAAAAAGAAGGTAGATCCGAATAAGAAATATAGCCTTGACGAAGCCATTGAGGTAGCACTCAATACTCATTATGCAAACTTTGATGAGAGCGTTGATGCGGCGGTTATCCTGGGGGTGGACCCCAGAAAGGCGGATCAAAATGTTCGTGGCTCTGTAGTGTTGCCTCACGGCACAGGTAGGACCCAAAGAGTTTTGGTGTTTGCAAAGGGTGAGAAGGCCAAGGAGGCTGAAGAGGCCGGGGCAGATTACGTGGGAGCTGAAGAACTGATAGAGAAAATTCAATCTGGCTGGTTGGATTTTGACCGCGTGGTGGCTACGCCTGATATGATGGGAGCTGTAGGACGTATTGGTAAGATACTTGGGCCGAGGGGAATGATGCCAAACGCAAAGACAGGGACTGTTACCTTTGATGTAGGCAAGGCTGTCAAGGAAATAAAGGCTGGAAAGGTGGACTTTCGCGTTGATAAGGCGGGAGTGGTCCATGTGCCTTTAGGCAGGGTGTCTTTTGGACCTGAAAAAATCAAGGAAAATTTTACTGCTTTCGCAGATACTATAATTCGCTTGAAACCGACCACTAGTAAAGGGACTTATATAAAGGGTGTTGCCTTATCTACAACCATGGGACCTGGGGTGAAGGTCGAGCCTGGTGAACTAAAGGCAGTTACCGCATAATTGTTGATCCTTAATTTTTTTGAAATCATATCCCGAATAGCTTAAGTCAAAGACAGTAGGTACGCCTTAAATGTATAATGAACCGTAAGGTTCAGCCTACCGAGACAGGTGAGCCTCTGCCTTTGGCAGTAAAAATAACTGCCTGTGGCGGAAAGGGGGGAGAATATTGGCACTTACACGTAAGGAAAAGGAAGCTGTAGTAGCAGAACTGAACGAAAAACTGGCACGTTCTGTTTTAGTTGTCGTTACAAGCTTCTCCGGACTGAGTGTATCCTCTGTAAACGAGCTGAGGAGTAAACTTAGAGAAGTGTCCGGGGAGTTCAAAGTCGCAAAGAATACCCTGATAAAAATCGCGGCCAAGGATACGCAACTCGAAGAACTGAGTGATCAGTTCGTTGGGCCAAATGCGCTTGTTATTGGCTACGACGATCCTGTGAGTGTGGCCAAGACAATTGTAGAGTTTCAGAAAGAGAATGAAGGCCTGCAAATCAAGAGTGGCGTTTTGAACGGCAAAGTAGTGGATAGTGCAGGGCTGGAGGCCTTGTCCAAGCTGCCAAGCAGGGAAGTGCTTCTCGCTCAACTGCTTTCTGTTCTTGTTGCTACACCTACTGGGCTTGTACAGGCCCTTTCTGGCATACCGCGAAAGCTGCTTTATGCGCTTAAGGGAATCGAAGAACAGAAGGCTCAGGGTTGAAAATATCGTTTATATAAAATTTCAGGAGGATATATATCATGGCCATAACAAAGGATGATGTAATTGAATTTATTTCAAATATGACTGTCTTGGAGTTGTCCGAGCTTGTTAAAGAGCTTGAAGAGAAGTTTGGTGTAAGCGCTGCTGCGCCTGTTGCAGTGGCAGCTGCTGGAGTAGCACCTGGTGGTGAAGCTGGTGGGGCAGCCCCTGCAGAAGAGAAAACCGAATTTGATGTCATACTTGCCGATGTCGGCAGTCAGAAAATCAAGGTTATCAAGGAAGTTCGCGCTGTTACCGGACTGGGCCTTAAAGAGGCCAAGGAACTGGTTGAAAGTGCTCCAAAGCCAATCAAGGAAGGGGTATCCAAGGAAGAGGCTGAAAAGATCAAGGAGCAGGTTGAGCAGGCCGGCGCTAAGGTTGAAATTAAATAATAAAAAAATCTATATTTCTCGACGCCTAAAAGAGTCGATTATAGACCCCGGAGCGGATGCATCTGAGCAGAAAAGTATCAGTGTGTCCGCTGCCGGGTAGTTGTTGTTGGTAATCTTCAAAATTAACTCTCCAAAAGCCAATCCGAGGCATCACTTATGACACGAATTCAGACGCTACCATTGAGAAAAAACTTTGGACGCGTAAAAAGGCTCATAGATATCCCACACCTGATAGACCTGCAGAGACGTTCATATGCTAAATTCCTTCAAAAGGATATAGATCCCGAGGCCCGTGAGAAGAGTGGCCTGCAGGCCGCTTTTCAAAGTGTATTCCCTATTAGTGATTTTACAGGGGCATCATCGCTTGAGTTCGTCCAATACACCATAGGAGAGCCGAAATATACCATACAAGAATGTCTTGCCAGGGGAGCGACCTACGAAGCGCCCGTAAAAATCGTTGTGCGGCTCTTATCCTACGATGTGGATAAGGATAGCGGGGTCCAGAGCATAAGGGATATCAAGGAGCAAGAGATATATTTCGGCACCATTCCGCTGATGACCGACACCGGAACATTTATCATCAACGGTACGGAGCGGGTCGTGGTCAGCCAGCTTCAACGTTCGCCTGGCGTGTTCTTCAGCCACGATCAGGGTAAGAGTCACGCCAGTGGGAAGCTGCTTTACTCAGCCAGATTAATTCCCGTAAGGGGTTCGTGGATTGATCTGGAATATGATCCCAAGGATATCCTTCATGTACGGATTGACCGGAGACGCAAGTTCCCAGCTACCGTGCTTTTGAAGGCGCTTGGGTACACAGAGGAAGACCTCCTTAAGATATTTTATGATTGGGATACTTATTATCTTGAGGGTTCTCTTGTTTACCGCAAGGTCGGGAAGACTCTTATTGGCCAGCGGGCTACGCTGAACGTAATCAATCCTGAAACTGGCGATGTGCTGGTCAAGGAAAAGCGTAAGTTTTCCAAGACCATGTTGAGAAAGATGGAGGACCTGGGCATTACCAGGATTCCCGTAGTGGCCGAGGAGCTTGTTGGCAAAATAAACGCGAAGGATGTTATCGATCCAGAGACAGGAGAGGTCATCTTAAGCGCAAATTCCGCTATCACGGAGGAGGACCTGGAGCGGTTACGGGAGAAAAATATTGGTCAGATACAGACACTTTTTATCGATGGGGTCAAGGTTGGTTCCTCTATCAGGGACACGCTTCTCCTGGATAAGACACAGAATAAGGAAGAGGCTATCCTTGAGATTTACAGGCGGCTGCGCCCCAGCAGTCCGCTGATCCCGGAAGTAGCTGAGAAATTTTTCCATTCACTTTTCTTTAATCCAGACACCTATGATCTGTCTGAGGTAGGCAGATACAAAATCAATCAGCGTTTGGGCCTGGATACAGATTCGACTGTTAGGGTCCTTACCCCTGAAGATATACTGGAAACTGTCAAGGAATTGGTGCGTATAAAGGACCAGCAGGGACAGGTCGATGACATTGATCACTTAGGAAATCGTCGCGTTCGCTCAGTAGGTGAGCTCATAGAGAACCAGTACAGGATTGGACTGGTGCGAATGGAAAGAGCCATCAGGGAGAGAATGACTCTTCAGGAGATTGAGACCCTGATGCCCAATGATTTGGTTAACCCGAAGCCTGTCAGTTCGGTTCTAAAAGAATTTTTTGGTTCCAGTCAGCTTTCCCAGTTTATGGATCAGACAAATGCCCTTTCCGAGGTTACCCACAAGCGACGCCTTTCCGCCTTGGGGCCAGGAGGGCTTTCCAGGGAGAGGGCTGGTTTCGAGGTCAGGGACGTACATCCTACTCATTATGGCCGTATCTGTCCTATTGAGACGCCTGAAGGTCCAAATATTGGACTGATCGTATCTCTTAGCACCTTTGGCAGGATCAACAAGTACGGTTTTATTGAAACCCCCTACCAAAAGGTGAAGGACAGGAGAGTTACCGGTGATGTTACCTATATGACCGCTGCCGAGGAAGAAAACGAGACCATCGCCCAGGCCACGGTAAAGTTGAAGGATGGCTACATAGTCGAAGACCTGGTCGGAGCAAGGCGAAGGGGAGAATTTTTGATCGTACCGGCAGAGGAGATTACCGCGATCGACGTGGCGCCAAATCAGCTTGTCAGTGTCTCAGCCGGCCTGATACCGTTTCTTGAAAATGACGATGCAAACCGCGCTCTCATGGGGTCAAACATGCAGCGTCAGGCGGTACCCCTCCTGGTTGCGGAGGCCCCGCTGGTTGGTACGGGCATGGAGCAGGTAGTTGCCAGGGATTCTGGCGTCTCCATTATAGCAAGGCGGGACGGATGGATTGAGGATGTAGACTCGACCCGCCTGGTTGTCTGTTATGAAGAGGATGAGGAAAAGGGGCTACCTATTGAGGTCGAGATCCACAAGCTGACAAAGTTCCAGAAGTCTAACCAGACAACTACCCTTAATCAAAAGCCCATTGTTTTCCCAGGTCAGAAAATTAAGAAGGGGCAGGTGCTCGTGGACGGTACGTCCACTAAATACGGAGAACTCGCCCTGGGTAAAAACGTGGTCGTGGCCTTTATGCCCTGGCAGGGATACAACTTTGAGGATGCGATCATAGTCAGTGAGCGAATCGTTAAAGAGGATGTTTATACATCCGTCCATATTGAAGAATTTGAGGTGGAGGCACGAGACACCAAACTGGGCAAGGAAGAGATAACACGCGATATCCCAAACGTCGGGGAAGAGGCCCTCAAGAACCTCGATGACAGTGGAATTATCCGTACTGGTGCGAAAGTAAAGGCAGGAGACATCCTGGTTGGAAAGGTGACTCCAAAGGGGGAGACACAGCTTTCTCCTGAGGAGAAACTCCTACGCGCAATTTTCGGGGAAAAGGCCGGTGACGTAAAGGACACTTCATTAAGGGTTCCACCGGGAATCGAGGGCGTAGTAATCGATGCCAAGGTATTTTGCCGTAAGGGCGTAGAAAAAGATGAGCGTGCCCAGAGGATAGAAGACCTTGAGATCGCCCAGATCCTCAAGGATCAGGAGGATGAGATCACTGTCATCAGGCGCAGCGCACTCAAGAAACTCGAAGGTTATTTGGTAGGTAAGGAGCCAGCTGTATCAATTAAGGACAGCAAGGGTAGAGTCCTTCTTGAGGCAGATACGCCTATTACGGCTGAGGCACTTAAGAAGGTGCCGTTGGCCAGGTTGAGAGACCTGGTGCTCAAGGGCAGAAAACAGGCAGATGCCACGGTTAAGGATGTTCTTGGCTGGTATGAAGAGGAAATAAGTCGCATAAAGAAACATTTTGAGGCCAAGATAGAGAGGCTCAAAAAAGGAGATGAACTGCCGCCGGGCGTAATCAAGATGGTCAAGATATATGTGGCCATGAAACGCAAGCTTGCAGTCGGTGACAAGATGGCTGGTCGCCACGGCAACAAGGGCGTTGTCTCTAGGATAGTTCCCGTAGAGGATATGCCCTACTTTGAGGATGGGACTCCTGTGGATATCGTGCTAAACCCCTTGGGTGTTCCGTCACGAATGAATGTCGGACAGATTCTTGAGGTACATCTCGGCTGGGCTGCTAAAAATCTTGGTAAGCAGCTTGCGGAATTAGCTAAGCAATATCAGGTAGATAAAATCAAGGAAAAGCTTGCAAAAATTTATTCTGAAAAAGAGCTTGAGGCCCTCATAAGTAATCTCAACGATGAGGAGATATGTGAGCTGGCAAGGCGGCTCGAACAAGGTGTCCCCGTGGCTACCCCTGTATTTGATGGTGCCAAAGAGAATCAAATCAGGGAATTTCTCGTAGAGTCCGGCCAATCTGAGCTTGGTACTGTGACTCTTTACAACGGGATGACAGGGGAGCCGTTTGCAGAGCCAGTAACCGTAGGTGTCATGTATATGCTTAAGCTCCATCATCTTGTTGATGACAAGATACATGCCCGTTCTACAGGACCTTATTCCCTTGTAACCCAGCAGCCATTGGGTGGTAAGGCCCAGTTCGGTGGCCAGCGTCTCGGGGAAATGGAGGTCTGGGCCATGGAGGCCTATGGTGCAGCCTATTCTCTACAGGAGTTCCTGACCGTGAAATCTGATGACGTTCAGGGTAGGGCCCGGATGTATGAAAAGATAGTAAAGGGTAATAATTTCCTTGAGGCCGGCCTTCCAGAATCCTTCAATGTTCTTGTCAAGGAACTCCAGGGACTCTGTATGGACGTAGAGTTGGTGGAATAGATCCAAAAAATTGACTACGAGTTGGTTGAAATACCTGACTATATAAAGGGGTTCTTCGCATGGACGACATACTCTCCCTATTTACACGACCAAAAGATCCTTTGAGCTTTAAGGCTGTCAGAATATCTGTAGCTTCTCCGGAAAAAATTCTGGCATGGTCCCATGGAGAAGTGAAACAGCCTGAGACCATTAACTATCGTACTTTCAAACCTGAACGAGATGGTCTTTTTTGCGCCAAGATATTCGGTCCCGTAAAGGACTATGAGTGTCTATGCGGCAAATACAAGCGGATGAAACACCGGGGTGTCATCTGTGAAAAGTGTGGAGTGGAGGTCATACAGTCAAAGGTAAGACGTGAGCGTATGGCCCACATTACATTGTCGGCCCCGGTTGCACATATCTGGTTTTTAAAGAGTCTGCCAAGCAAGATAGGAGCACTCCTGGATCTGAGCCTCAAGGAGCTTGAGCGGGTACTTTATTTTGAGTCCCACATAGTGCTCGAGTCTGAACTTCCTGAGATCCCCGTGGGGACATTGATGTCCGAAGAGGCGTATAAAAAGAATCTGGAGCAGTTCGGACCCAAGTTTGAGGTCGGCATGGGCGCGGAGGCAATTCATACTCTACTGAGCCGCCTTGACCTTGACATGCTTTCCAAGGAGCTCAGGGAGGAGATGCTGAAGACCCGCTCTGAGGCAAAACGGAAGAAACTTGGAAAGAGATTGCGTGTTGTAGAGGCCTTTAGAGATAGCGGCAACCGCCCGGAACACATGATACTGAACGTAATTCCTGTGTTGCCTCCTGACCTTCGTCCACTGGTTCCCCTTGATGGTGGCCGTTTTGCAACGTCTGATCTGAACGACCTCTACAGGAGAGTGATAAACAGGAACAACCGCCTAAAAAGGCTGATGGAGCTGGATGCCCCAGAAATAATAATCCGTAATGAGAAGCGGATGCTCCAGGAAGCAGTGGATGTGCTATTTGACAATGGGAGAAGGGGACGAGTAGTCACTGGCCCCAATAAACGTCCACTCAAGTCCCTGTCTGACATGTTGAAGGGAAAACAGGGGAGGTTTAGACAGAATCTTCTTGGAAAACGAGTCGACTATTCAGGACGTTCGGTCATCGTGGTTGGTCCTGATCTTCGCCTTCACCAGTGCGGTTTGCCGAAGCGGATGGCGGTGGAGCTCTTTAAACCGTTCATTTACAACAAGCTGGAGGAAAAGGGGCTTGTTACCACCATAAAGAGTGCCAAGAAGATGGTGGAAAAGGAAGTGCCGGAAGTGTGGGACGCTCTGGATGAGGTTGTCAAGGAATATCCGGTACTTCTGAACCGTGCCCCCACACTTCACAGACTTGGTATCCAGGCCTTTGAACCTGTCCTTATCGAGGGCAAGGCCATACAGCTTAATCCCCTTGTCTGTGTTGCATACAACGCCGACTTCGATGGCGACCAGATGGCCGTCCATGTGCCTCTTTCAGTGGAAGCTCAGACAGAGGCAAGGGTCCTGATGATGTCTACCAACAATATCCTGTCTCCGGCCCATGGAGGACCGATCATCCAGGCAACGCAGGATATTGTTCTTGGTGTCTATTACATGACTAGGGATCGATTCAATGCCCCGGGCGAAGGAAAATGTTTTGCCTCCAAGGAGGAGGTGATCATGGCCTGGAATACAGGGGCAGTACATCTCCAGGCAAAGATAAAAGTACGGCTGGATGGCAAAATCGTCGAAACTACAGCGGGAAGAGTGCTACTTTCTGACATATTGCCGGAGGGCGTTCCTTTTTCTCTCATAAACAAGACCATGCGCAAAAAGGATCTCGCCACGCTTATTGATTACAGCTGGCGGAGGACCGGTGCAAAGGCCACTGTCATTATGGCTGACCGGTTGAAAGACATGGGATACAAGTTTGCCACCCTTGCAGGCATATCAATCGGTATCAATAACATGACCGTGCCTGTGAGAAAGGAAGAGATCCTTGCCAAGGCACAAAAGGAAGTTGCCGATGTCGATCACCAGTACGCAGAGGGATTGATTACGGACGGTGAGCGGTATAACAAGGTGGTGGATATTTGGACCAGGGCGACTGATGAAGTAGCCAAGGAAATGATGGATGAGATATCAGTCGAATATCATCGTACTCCTGAAGGCAAGGTCGTCACCACCCCGAGCTTCAATCCGATTTTTATTATGGCAGATTCCGGCGCCAGAGGTAGTAAGGATCAGATCAGGCAGCTGGCCGGTATGCGCGGTCTCATGGCGAAGCCTTCTGGCGAGATTATCGAGACCCCTATTCAGGCTAACTTCCGAGAGGGATTGAGCGTCCTGGAATACTTCATTTCAACCCATGGTGCCCGTAAGGGGCTTGCTGACACGGCGCTCAAGACCGCCAACTCAGGTTACCTGACCAGAAGACTGGTGGACGTTGCCCAGGATTCCACAATTACCGAGGATGACTGTGGCACCATCGACGGTATCGAGATAGAACACCTCATGGAGGGCGGCGAGATAATTCAACGTCTGGGGGAACGTATCCTCGGCCGCGTAGCCCTCATGGATATAGTCGACCCTGTTACAGGGGAAGTCCTGGTAAAGGCGAATGAAGAGATCGATGAAGCTGCGGTCCAGAGGATAGAGGACGCTGGAATTTCCAAGGTTGAAATAAGGTCGGTGCTTACCTGCCGCAGTGCATTTGGAGTATGCGCCAAATGCTATGGCCGTGATTTGGCCCGTGGAAGGCTGGTGGCCAAGGGTGAGGCTGTGGGTATCATTGCGGCTGAGTCAATTGGTGAGCCAGGCACCCAGCTTACCATGCGGACATTTCATATTGGTGGAACAGCAAGTGGTAAGGTTGAACAGGCTGAAATTCGATCCAGAGGCGCAGGCACCATTAAATTCGAACGTCTTAACACGGTTCGCAATCCCTCAGGCCGCTTGGTTGTGCTCAACAGAAACGGAGAAATCATCATTCAGGCTCCTGACGGCAGGGAAAGGGAACGTTATCCGGTCATATATGGAGCCGAACTCCTCGTAGAGGAGGGTCAAGAAGTTGAGCCAGGCCAGAAGCTTGCCGAGTGGGATCCATTTACTATTCCGATCCTCACTGAGGTGGCAGGCAAGGTCAAATTTGGAGACCTTATAGAAGGGCAGACCATGCAGGAAAAGGTTGACCCTGTAACTGGTAAGGCCAGCCGTATGGTTATCCAGTACCGTGCCACTGAGTATCGTCCCAGGATATCGATCAAGGATGACCGTGGAAGGACACTGAAGCTACCAGGTGGCAAGGGAGAAGCCCGATATATGCTTCCAATCGGGACCATTATCGGCGTCAATGAAGGTGATTATGTGGAAGCGGGTGTCGCACTTGCAAAGATTCCACGAGAGACTACCAAGACCAAGGACATTACCGGTGGTCTTCCGAGGGTTGCGGAACTTTTCGAGGTTCGCAAGCCAAAGGAATATGCAATCATCACCGAGATCGACGGTGTCGTATCCTTCGGAAAGGATTTGAAGGGTAAAAGGCAGGTTATCGTAACCCCGGAATATGGTGAGCCCAAGGAATATCTTATTCCTCGAGGAAAGCACATCAACGTGCATGAAGGCGACTATGTCAGGGCCGGTGAGCCCCTCATGGATGGTGTCATCAACCCCCATGACCTCCTGAGGGTCAAGGGTGTAAAGGCTCTTGCCCGTTACCTGGTGGACGAGATACAGGAGGTGTATCGACTCCAGGGCGTTAAGATAAACGATAAACACATCGAAGTTATCGTACGCCAGATGCTTAGGAGAGTGAAGATTACAGGTGTTGGCGACAGTAGCTTCATGTTGGGAGAGCAGGTTGAAAGGCATCGTTTTGAGGAGGAAAATGAACGTATCCTGGCCGAAGGTGGCCAGCCTGCAACTGCGGAGCCTATGCTTCTCGGTATAACAAGGGCGTCTTTGACAACGGACAGCTTTATCTCTGCAGCCTCCTTCCAGGAGACTACTAAGGTCCTCACAGATGCCTCCATAGCAGGAAAAGTGGATCATTTGAGGGGGCTTAAGGAAAATGTTATTATGGGACGACTCATTCCAGCAGGGACTGGAAGGGTCTTCTACGAGATGAAAGAGCGTACAAAAGCCGCTTAGATAGGTTAGTCCAGGAGCAAACAGAGGATAAATGTCTAAGGAAGAAAGAAACAATCAAGTGGCCGTACCAGAAGAGGTACGGCCTATTTTTGATAGGCTTAAGGCCAAATATCCCTTGGAGTTCGAGTTTCTGAGTGTGAAAGGGCGGGATTTCCATATCCTGACTCTTAAGGATCTAGAGCCACTGATCAGTGGCAAGGATATCTTCAAGGAGGCATCTGATTTCCCCTTTTGGGTGAAAATATGGGAGGCCTCTGTGGTAATGGCCTGTTTTTTGGCCAGTCTTGAGCCTAATGAAGGACAGAGAATACTTGAACTTGGTGCTGGCCTTGGAGTCACAGGACTGGTGGCTTCATCTTTTGGACATGAAGTCACTATAACCGATTATAAGGATGAGATTCTAGACTTTTCAAGGGTGTCAGCCGGGGTAAATAAGATTAAAAAGGTCTCTTTTGCCGAGCTGGATTGGACAGCGCCCCATGATCTTGGAAAATACGATGTGATCGTTGGGTCCGAGGTCCTATTTCATCCCAGATTTTTTAAACCACTCCTCAATGTATTTAAACATTATTTAAAGCCGGAAGGTGTGATATATCTGGCCCATGACGTGAGAAGAAAAAGTCTTGCGGGCTTTCTACCCATGTGCGAAGAGCAATATAACATTGCCGCCCAAAAACGCACTCTAAGTTCGCAGGAAGAGAAATTTGAGATACTGCTGACCCGGCTTACCCCAAAGAGCAAGGGGTAGCATCACAAGTCTCACCCTGACAATAAAAGGGCTCGTAAAGGCCAGACGTTTGTTATGGCCATAGTCCTGTATGCAAGGGCGGGCTCTTTTCATGTATGTTACTGTACAAGGGCCCGCTTCTCATACCGACAGTTTTACGTTTTTTTGTTCTTACTAGCGCTGGTACCCGGGAAGCTCAATGTTTGTGCAGGAACCTGATCCACAGGAGTGCTGTTGAACCTTGGGCTGGTTTTGACTTGAGGAAGATTTAGACCCACCACCTATGCTGAAATTCGACGCACTCATGAGTTTGCCTACTTCTGGACTTTGGCATTTAGGACACCTTACGGCCTCAAGCTCTTCTTTATTCATTATTAGAAGCTCAAAAACATAATCACAACTGGCACACCTGAATTCATGTATGGGCATTTTTGGCTATACCTCCTGTTGAAGTTAATGGGCGAAGTATTCTGTAGAGATATATACGTCTTGGTCGCATCCCCTGCAAGGCATTTAGATATCCTCTAAAAATTACTTTTTATGTCCGGTAACTCCGTTGCTCATAGGCGAAAGAAGCTTACATACTTAAGAGTATGGTTGTGCGCCTTGGTTTGTTCGCTTCACTCAACGCCCCCCACTCCTTTGAAGCGGGTTCTCTGAAGCGCCTCTTTGCGTCTTGTCCTCGAACAAAAAAAATTAGAGGTTCCCTTTAGCCGTCTGACTATATCTCAGCTACAAAAAATTTATACAGTGAGACACAAAAAAGAAGGGGGGTCAAGCCCCCCTTCCTGTGCATATCCTATTTTAAAACCAGACTTTTGCCTTAGAAATATACCTCAAAGGTGAGATAGGCATTGTCCATCCGGTCGACAGGCGCAAACATCTGCGCGTTACTTGGATCGTCCAAATCATCCATGTCGATTGGTTTGCCGACCCAGGTTCCACTGCCGGTGTAATCTATCCAGTAATACTGGTATCCGGCGCGGATAAAGGCTTTACCATATTTTGAAAGTGGTGTTTCAGGAAGATCCCATATCCAGTAGACTTCGGCAACGTGGCCCCTTGTGGCAAGTTTTGACATGTAGAGATCATCCGCTGCAGGAGTGAAGTTGATCCAGTAGCGGGACCCATAGTTGTATTCCAGGCCTACCTTGCTGTTGAACTGCTCCAGCGGTATGCGGGCTCCTACATATGTGGCCCAACCCCAGTGATTTTCGTCTTCACCTGGATTGTTGAGAAGACCAGCACCCATGAAACCATGACCACGGCTGTCGGTCCTGCTGAGGCCTGCGCTGACAAACCAGTCGATTCCACGGAACTGAGCCATATACACGCCACTGAGGTGGTAAATGTCACCCAAGTTGGCGGTGGCGTCAGTTGGTACATTGGGTTCAACCTGGCCGGTTACTGGATTTACATGTTCTCCGAAGAAATTTTCATTTTCCATGAAATCCGGTACATCGGCGGCCTTGAAGAACTGGATGTTGGCAAAGATATTTTCGTCAGTGTCGTTGATCACATCCCAGCTGATGCCGTAAAGGTCTACATCATCTAATTTCGTGTTGCCATCAACTTCCTTAAAACCGGATTCATATCCACGGCCGTAGCAGATGCGGATCTTTCCTGGGAAAGGATCTGTATACATGTAACCCAGGGTAGCACCGTCAAATGTCCAGTCTACGCCCAGGGCTACCGGTGTGGCATACCGTTTGTCGTAATTGTATTTGAGCTGGAGTGGTGGACCATCGACTGTCGGGCGCCGTCCTACTGAGATCCAGATCGGCAGATCCAATATGTTGGTCCAGTTTACATAGGCCATTTCTACCCTCAGAGTATTGTCGTGGGGACGACGGCTCATGTTGGGGTCCCAAACAAACCCATTTGTACCAAATGGTGTGGCTGTAACTGCTGAGGACTCCATACCCCAGATCTTGTACATTGCAAGGCGGCCCTTGAAAACAACATTTTCTGTGGCCCTTGCCTTTATGTTGAGTCTCAGCCTGTTGGTGTAGATAGAGTCATTGTCTATGTTGTCGCTGTCCCGTTTGGGCGGAGCACCTACCATGCCCCCCATCTGCCATGCAATGAGGTCAGCCGCATTGTAGTATGCCTTGGAATGGGCCCTGGTCGAATCTACGCGAAAACGGTAGTCACCGGAAATATCAAGCCGTCCGACTCCATCTACAGCGACCTTTTCTACCTGTTCGGATATTTCATCCACTGTGTCCATGGCCTCACTTTGCTGTTCCTGTACCGCCTTCAACTGCTGCTTTACAGTCTTCAGCTCGTTGGTGAGCTGTTCGATCTTCTGCAGCAGTTCCTCAGGTGTCGGAGAGCTGTATCCTCCGGCAAACACCATTGCAGGAAGGAATAGCAAAAAAACTAAGACCCCTAACAAACATCTTTTCATAGTCCAACCCCTCCGTTTAGGTTATAGTATTTTGACAATGCGTAACCTATGAAAATTAGATATGCTTTCGTTGAGTTTCTATTACGAAAGTTTTCTCATGTCAAGGTAATTTTTTAGTAAAATCTATTGGTTTCAAGGGGGTATTTTATCTGTATGGATTTTGCGAAATTTAGACAGCAATTAAAAGATGAAGCTGGTGGCGATGCTGGTATGATCCTTATCCACAATGGAATAGTTCGCAATTTCAGTAGAGATGGAAGTCCTGTGGGTTCCATTGATATCGAAGTGAATTACGATAAATTAGACGAGATTATGGAAGAAGCCCGGAAAATGAAGGGTGTTGTTGCGGCAAAGGTTGAAATACGAAGCGGACGGCTGAGTGTTGGCGATGATGTCATGCTCTTGGGGATAGCTGGAGATATAAGGGATAATGTTATATCCGCCCTTACTATTACATTGAACAGGATCAAATCTGAGGTGACGAAAAAGAAGGAGTACGCCCCTTGAAGGAAGATAGGGAAAGTCAGGAGGCAGAGCTTCGGGCGTTTATTGTTGAAATTTGCAGGAAACTGTACGAGAAGGGACTTATTGCCGGAGCGGACGGGAATCTAAGCTGCCGTATATCAAAGGAAAACAGATACCTTGTCACCCCCAGTGGGGCGCATAAAGGGTTTATAACAGAAGATGACATCCTCTTGGTGGATATCCATGGCAATGTGTTGAAGGGTAAAGGCAGGCCATCTTCTGAATGGGCAGTGCACAGGATAATTTATGAAAAGGACTCAAACTGTTCCGCCATAGTTCACACCCATGCCCCATGGACCTTGGCAATTTCTCTTGCAGGGATCGGGCTAGAACCACATCTGCTGGCAGAGGCTTCCATGCTGTTGGGTAGGGTACCTTTGGTGGAATATCATCCTCCTGGTACCGAGGAACTGGCCAATGCTGTGGCCTTGGTGCTTGATCAAGGGCCTGCCCATATTCTAGCCCACCATGGGGCAATAACTCGAGGGCGTGATCTATGGCAGGCATTTCAATTAATGGAATGTCTTGAACATTCCGCTAAAATAACAGGATTGGCCAGACTTCTCGGCGATCCTTCTCCTATTCCCTTCTAATCCTGGGAAGTCTTGTGGATAGACAATGAAAAGGGAAATAGAAGTTACATCTCCCATGTCCGGTAAGGTGGTAATGACTGATCCGGGACTTATGCAAGGATTTTCCGTGAGGAAGGGGCAATTTCTGGTATCCATCGAGCGGATGAAGCTCATATGTGATGTGGATGCCCCTTGTGATGGTGTTGTCTCTCAGGTTTTTATAAGGGAAGATGATGAGGTCCGGGAGGGAGAGACCCTGTTGACCATCGTGTCTTGAGGCATTTTTAGAATAATCCAGAGCCCGGCATGGCCACGGAAAAGGTGGTTTTTAGGTTGAGGGCCATGGAGCCTGTTACATAATGGGATCAGCGGTTAAAGGCAGGTCTTAGGACTCCTTTGTCAGAGGAAATTTTATATTTTTTCCCTAAAAAGACCGGATAGTTCTCTTCGCCGTGGCCGATGGGAAGATCGTAAAGGACTGGGATTTTCAGATCCCCGAGCCTGTCCATCAAAAGATGTCTGATCAGTTCCTTTTCAGTGCCAAGGGTTGACAATTGGCCTATGGCGATACCTGCCAGACGTTCAAGTCTTCCAGACAGCTTGAGCTGCGTGAGCATGCGGTCTAGCCTGTAAGGGGCTTCATTGTGATCTTCAAGAAGCAGAATACTCCCGTCCCATGGAGGTTCAAATGGGGTGGCCAGGCTGTGGCAGAGACAGGTCAGGTTGCCGCCGATAAGGGTACCCGACGCCCTGCCTTCTTTTATCACCTTTCCAGGCAGGGTTGGGAAGGTTTTGTTGACGATTGCCTGCCAAAGAAGTTTTCTGGAGGCGTTTTCTGTATATGGCAGGGTGGAAAGAAGTGGACCATGTATGGCGGGGATGCCATGCCTGACAGAGACACTGTGTAGAAAGGTGAGATCGCTGAATCCCAATACTACGGGATGCCTTCTGCCTTTTATGTTTTCCCATTGAACCTGTTTAAGCCATCTCAACACCCCATATCCACCACGGGTACACCAAACAAGATCCAGCTCGCTATTGAGCATTGTCTTAGTGAATTTTTCGGCCTGTTCGTGGTCTTTGTCTGCGAGATAGGGAAGACTCCCCTGGGCCATTTCTTTTTTTCCTGTACGTGGTTCGGTAATACAATCAGTACTACAAAATGAGAGTTGAGGTACCTCTTTTTTTACCAGTTCTATGGCCAGTTTCACGGTTACGGGATTGGTTGGACTGGACGGGGCAAAAACTGTTGCATGTATCCTTTGGACCAGGGGGGAGACATTTCTTGACTTGTTCTTTAGAATCATTACCTTATTTTCGCTTCCATTGGTGCGGTATTTGGGCACCATATTTTAAAATTCAAAATTTGGTAATATAAACGGATAAGAAACTATGGCTAAAGATTATTATAAAATACTCGGTGTATCAAAGGGTGCATCATCTGAAGAGATAAAAAAAGCCTTCAGAAGGCTAGCTCTTAAGTATCATCCAGATAAGAACAAGGGGGATAAAGCAGCTGAGGAGCGGTTCAAGGAGATAAACGAGGCCTATGCAGTTCTGAGCGATCCTGAAAAGAGAAAACAGTATGATGCCTTTGGAAATGCAGAATTTCAGCGCAGATATTCCCAGGAGGATATCTTTAAGAATTTTGATTTCAATAACATATTTCAGGACATAGGCCTTGGTGGAGATTTTATTACAAGGATGTTCTTTGGAGGGAGAGGTGGTGGAACGAGCGTCGATGACCTGTTTGGGCAGATATTCGGTTCTCATACCGGTGGAAAATTTAACCAGGAATTTGACAGGACATTTAATCGTACCCAACAGGTCGGACAGGACGTGGTACTGGAACTGCAGCTTATCCCCAGGGAGTTGATCGAAGGATGTCAGAAGATGATATCTATCCAGACTGCGGGGAGTCCAGAACGGATTTCTGTGAAAATACCCGCGGGAATTTATCCCGGGAAAAAAATTAGGGTCCCGGGCAAGGGGGCCGTGGGGCCAGGAGGACGGGGAGATCTGTATCTTTCAATTTCCCTTGTCCATCCGCCTGGGATGAGGTTGAATGGTTCTGACGTCGAGGTAGACCATACTGTTTCTTTTTCCGAAGCGTGCCTTGGAACCGAGGCCTTGGTGCAGACACCGGAAGGGAAAACGGTTAAATTGAAGATACCGGCAGGCTCTCAGTGCGGCCAGCGATTTCGCCTCAAGGGTAAGGGGTTGCCGGCACCGTCAGGAGGAAGAGGAGACCAGTATGTACGTCTACTGGTTAACGTGCCGAAGCATTTGACCCCCGCGCAAAGAGAGCTTGTACTAAAACTAAAGAAGGAAGGATTATAAATTCTTGCTTGTCCTGCGTTGCGCTGCTTGTAAAAGAAAACTGTGGAAATATGACAAGATAGGCCAGGGTGAAGTCCTGCGTTGCCACAAAGACAGGATAAAAAAGCATTATTTTTGGCAACAAGATGGCCACAAGATAAAATGCTTGTGCGGCAAGGATATAGGCATAGATAAAGGATCTTTCATAAAGATGGTTGCAAAGGCCTTTACCTATACTGGCACGAAAAGGAACAGTTAAGTCCTTGCTCTCTTAAGAATTCTCGCAAGTTCTGGTCAGTTTGATTTTGGAAAGAAAGTGTCTCCCCGCGACACAGTCACGGGGAGACTTGATAAACCCGGATTATGCAGGCGGTGATCCCGCCGCAGAAATATATCTTTTTATCTCCTGTATGTCTGCCGGCATGATTTCGCATCTTGAGGGTAGTTTTTCAAGCCCCTTGAGTGAATCAGGCCGTTCAGGCTCCCTACCTATGGCCTTTCTTACAGCATCCGGGAATTTTGCCGGATGGGCTGTGGCAAGGCACACTACCGGTCCTTCTGGCAGACGGTCCTGAAGCCTTTTTGCCGCTGCAACTCCGACAGCGGTATGGGGGTCGAGCACATAGCCATTTTCCTGGAATACATCTCGTATGGTCGCGATTGTAGCAGTCTGGTCAATTGATGCGGATGAGAAATCCTTTCTAACCCTTCCCCTTTCTTCCTGGCTGAAGAGGATTTCTCCCTCCAGATCAAACTCGTGCATGCTGCGTTTTACCCGTTCAGGGTTATGGTCATAGAGATAATACAGGTATCGTTCGAAGTTGCTGGCGATCTGGATATCCATGGAAGGACTTATGGTGTGGACTACAGTGCCTTTCGCATACCGCCCCTCCAGAATGAAGCGTGTAAGAATGTTATTCTCGTTGGTGGCCAGTATTAGTCTTCCCATCAGGGGCTTTATAAGTTGTCTAGCGATAAAACCGGCGAATATGTCACCAAAATTGCCGGTTGGAACGGAAAAGTGGACCGTTTCAGCCTGTTCTTCTTTTACCAGTTTCAATGTCGCGAACACATAATAAACAACCTGGGCCAGTACCCGTGCCCAGTTGATGGAATTGATTGAGCCCAGATGATATTCCGATTTGAACTTGAGATCATTGAAAATGGCCTTGACAATGGCCTGGCAGTCATCAAAGGTCCCCTCTACAGCTATGTTGAATACGTTTTTTTCCGGGACGGTAGTCATCTGTAATGCCTGAACCGGGCTGACCTTACCATGGGGATGGAGAATAAATATGTTTATGTTGTCCTTGCCACGGACGCCGTATATGGCGGCACTGCCGGTGTCCCCGGACGTAGCTCCCAGAATATTCATGGTCTCTCCCCTCTCTTTAAGCAGAAGGGCGAAAAGGTTTCCGAGAAATTGTAGCGCGACATCTTTAAATGCTAGGGTTGGACCATGAAAAAGTTCAAGTATCCAGAGCCGTCCCACCTTGACTACAGGAGTAACCTCTCTGGTATCAAAGGTTTTATATGAATTCTTGATGAGGCAGGCCAGATCATCCCTCGAAATATCATCTATAAAAAGCCCCATTACCTCAAGGGCCAGCTCTTCATACGTGAGATTTTTCCATTCTTCTATAGTCTCCCGTGACACTGCTGGCAGGGTTTGGGGAAGAAGCAGCCCGCCATCGTTGGCAAGTCCCATCATTACGGTATCCTTGAAGGGAATTGGATCAATTCCCCCCCTGGTGCTGATATATCTCATGTCTTTTCCTCGTGATGATGATGGTGATGATGATGGCTGGAATGGTCTGTATCAAGGGGACCACCGGCTATCTCCAGCGTCTTTTCGAGATCTTGTGTCACCTGCCGGGCTGATTCTGCCGCCTTTTTCAAGGCATCCGCAAGTTTTGATTCCCCGGCTTTTTCAAGTGTCTCTATCCACCGTTCGAATTCCTCCCCATGCCCTTTGTTATGGGCAATCCAGTGGGGCAAAAGAACCCGGAGCTTCTCTATGTCATTCATTTTTCCCCCCATACTAGAAAAAGTGTTCTGTTTTTAAAAGAAATTGTAAGGCCAAGACCAGCAACCGCCACATCCATATAATTTGGAGGGGTGGCTGCGATTTTTCCGAGAGATTCAAGCTGTTTTATCGCATCCATGTGAGAATTCCCTTAAACCTTATGTTTGACAAGCAAGGCCTATGATATCTGCAATAAATCAGCGTGGGGTTATTGCAGTCTGTTTCAGATGTATGACAAACAACGAGGCACGGAAGATATTGGTCAGGCCCGTCATTGGTGGCCAAAATTATAGCCTTTTTATACAAAAACTACAATTATAAGCCTTTATCCTGGATTGCGAATGACAGTTCCTAAGTTTGTCCTTCCGCATTTTTATCTGCATGATAGGCCACTAGGGCAGGATATGCAATGACTATAAGTTTTCCCAGAAAGGTTATCAAAAACAGCAGGGTGGAACACCAGCGACCCACCAAAGTCCGACGTTTTTCTGAACCAAGGTGGCGAAAGGGGCAAGGTTTATGCCGGGACGTGCCTGTAAACTCGATATAATCTTGAACCCGAATTATTTTTGGGCTTATTCCAATGGTTCCAGAATGATTTTATGCTTCAGTAGGTCTATGGTTACGATTCTGGCAGGAATGACCTGGGGCGCGTCAAAGAATCCTTGAATCCTGACTCCTTCGTCACAGGGTTCCACCATTATGGCATCCCTTAATATTTCCTCCTCCCTGTCTCCTTTTTTTAGATAAACAGTGGACTGGCACATACTTTTTCTCCTTACTCAATTTAGATTTAGATGCATATACCTTGACTTGAGGTCGGTCACATTATACCTCTATAATTTATGAAATGAATAGTCTCTTTTAGAGAGGAGAAGGAAATGAAGCGTTCAATAAAAAAAATCGAGGCCATGGAGGTTTTGGATTCAAGGGGCAATCCTACTGTCAGGGCCTTTGTACTGCTGGAAGATGGTAGTATGGGGGAGGCTTCTGTTCCGTCAGGGGCATCCACAGGTGAAAATGAAGCCATTGAGCTTCGGGATGGAGATCCCGATCGTTATAACGGCAAAGGGGTTTTGAAGGCGGTAGCCAATGTGAACGATGAGATAGCTCCAAGGCTTGTGGGTATGGATGCCACCAAACAACAGGAGATCGATATGATAATGATCGATCTCGATTCCACAGAGAACAAGAGCCGACTCGGAGCCAACGCAATACTTTCTGTGTCGATGGCTGTTGCACGGGCTGCTGCAAGGAGTGTGGGCATGCCCCTTTATCAGTATCTTGGGGGCGCTCCAGCAAACAGGATACCAGTACCAATGATGAATATTCTTAATGGTGGAGCCCACGCCGACTCAAATGTAGATTTTCAGGAATTCATGGTGATGCCCATTGGAGCTCCTACGTTTGCCGAGGCCCTGCGCTATGGAGCCGAAACCTTCCATGCCCTTAAATCTATTCTGAAGGAAAAAGGTTCTTCCACTGCAGTGGGAGACGAAGGTGGTTTTGCCCCCACCAACCTCGAGAACAATGAAGAGCCTTGCGAGCTTATAGTCCAGGCAATAGAGAAGGCAGGTTATAAACCTGGCGAGGATGTTGCCATTGCCCTGGATGTCGCTGCAAGTTCATTCTATAAGGATGGGAAATATGTGCTTTCCCGCTCAGGCCAAGGTGAAAAGAGCAGCGAAGAGATGGTCGCAATATTAAAGGAGTGGATCAATAAATATCCCATTGTATCCATTGAGGACGGACTTGATGAAAATGATTGGGAAGGTTTCAACCTGCTTACCCAAGAGTTGGGTGACAAGGTTCAGATAGTTGGCGACGATATTTTCGTGACCAACACTGGATTCATCAGACGGGGGATTGAGGAAGGCAGTGCCAATTCCGTCCTGATCAAACTCAATCAGATAGGATCTGTCAGCGAGACGGTGGAGGCCATACGGATGTGCAGGGAGGCTGGATGGAATTTTGTGGTCTCTCACCGTTCCGGAGAGACAGAGGATGCCTTTATCGCAGATTTTACTGTAGCCATGGACGGCCGCCAGATAAAAACGGGTTCAGCCAGTAGGAGTGAGCGTTTAGCCAAGTATAACAGGCTGCTGGAGATTGAGAGAGAGCTCGGCAAGGCAGCCCGGTATGAAAATCCGTTTGCCTAAGAGGGCAGGAGTTTAGCTCTTGGGTTTGAAGTAAGGCATTTAAAAGCCGCCTTGTCTTATTTATGGACAAGGCGGCTTTTTTATTGTTTTTTATCCAGCTGTTGGAAAAGTGGTAGGGTGGCTTGCGCCTTTTCATCCCCATCCAGCTCGGTAATATCTTTGGGTGAGGGCAGGGAAGAAAGGTCCTTTAGCTCGAAGACCTCAAGAAAATGCTTGGTTGTGCCGTATAGGAGGGGCCTTCCAGGTACCTCTTTTTTCCCGGCGATTTTTATTAGCTGCTTATCAAGCAAAAAACGCAGGGTCCCGCTTGAATCCACCCCTCTTAAAGCCTCTATTTCAGCCCTGGTTACCGGTTGCCGGTATGCGATTATGGCAAGGGTCTCAAGGGCCGCCTTGCTCAAACGTATGGGAGCAGCCTGCTTGAGACGCACGACCCATTTGCTGCAGATATTACGGGTCTGGAATCTATATCCACCCGCTACCTCCTTGAGTTCTATTCCCCCTGGTCTATCTACGTATTGTCTCTGAAGTTCGACGAGGGCCCTGCGTATTTCCTTTTTTTCAAATTCGGGCAGCAGTTTGAAAATATCCTGTATGGTCAGGGTCCTGCCTGCCGCGAACAGTATGGCCTCAAGGATTGTTACTAGCGGGGGATTAGCTTCAGCCACGACCAGTGGAATTAAAGCTCTTCTACTACAATTGTTCCGCTTATCTTGATATCCTTGCCCTTGTCATCAATAAAAGATAGATAAGAGCCTTGGACCTCTATTTTGAAGCGTCCCTCCCAGACCTTGATGGGTTGACCGTTACAATTGTAGAGAGTTACACGCCTTTTAAGTCCGATTATGTCCGACTTAAAATGTTTGAGGTCCTTTCTCTGTCTCTCGGTGCATGACGAGAGACAAAAGGCTACAAGGAGTACAAGTAGCAAAGAAAGGATTAGTTGCCTAGACCAGCGTATGCTCATTTAATAGCCTCCAATCCAAGCCTGAATGCCTTAAGGTTGGCATCAACAAACTTGGGCTTCACCTTCTGTCGGATGACTTCTTCCATCTTTTCCGCGGATATGGGCACTATCCCCGTCCCCAGAAGGGTTCCAAGCAGTACGATGTTTACTGCCTTGGTCGTGCCGGCTTCCTTGGCTAATGTGTTGGCATCAAGGGTATAGACCGATTCATAATTTTGTTTTATGAAATCCATCCAGGTCGCTACGTCAGGGTATTCGGCCTGTCCCAACTCCACGGTAAATGGGACTATCGGCTCAGTGTTGGTGATAATAACGCTCTGTTTGGAGCAGCGATTGAGGGCCCTTAATGTCTCAAGGGGTTCAAAGCTTACCAGGATGTCAGCTTCCCCTTCAGAAATGATGGGTCCTTCGATACCTCCTAGCATGACTGTGGATTCTACAACGCCTCCACGCTGCGCCATGCCGTGTACTTCACTCACTCTTACGTAAATGTCGTTTTCCATGGCGGCCTCACCAAGGAGCCGTGAGGCCAAAAGAGTTCCCTGACCACCTACACCTGTAAAGAGAATTCGCATGCGGTTCATTTTTTTCCTCCTACCCTCCTGAGATAGAGTATGCATGGCGCTTCGGAAATAACAACAGAAAGCTCATCCTTTTCCAGCACATTTTTGAGAGCAGCCACAGATTCTTCCCGTTTATAAGGATTGATTTTTACTATGTTTTTCACTCCCAGCCCCTTAACCACATCTTCTATGGCAATTCTCGGATGATCATAACCCGGTGGTGTCAGTTCAATACCCGGGTTGGGCTGGTGACCGGTCATGGCGGTTGTGCTGTTGTCCATTATAACCAGGCAGAATTTCTGCTTGTTGTGGATTGCATTTGCGAGGGAGGATATCCCTGAATGGAAAAAGGTGGAGTCTCCAATGAACGATACGATCTTATGGTCCGTTGATATGGAGAAACCTGTGGATGAGCCGACGCTTGATCCCATGCAGAGCAAATAGTCCGCCATCTGGATGGGGGGAAGCAACCCAAGGGTATAGCAACCTATGTCCGTGGGATAAATAGCGTTTTCTTCCATGCCAAGCTCTTGTAACGCCTCTTTTACGTTATTATAGGTCTCCCGGTGGGGACATCCCTTGCACAGGGTGGGAGGTCGCATGGGGAGTTGGGGCAGAGAGGAAAGATCCGCCATCTCCGGTTGGTTCAATTCGATGTCGAGAAGCTTGGCCACGGCTTTTCTGACCTGAAGAGGGGTGAATTCATAAAGCCTGGGCAGGTCCCCCGTGGCCTTGCCGTAAATTTTTACAGAAAGCCCTTCTTCATGGGCAAGTATCTTGAGCGTGTCTTCCTGAAACGGTTCCAACTCCTCAATAACAAGCACTTCCTGTACACCCTTTAGGAAATCCAAAAGCAGCTTCTTGGGGGCAGGATAGGTAAAACCCAGTCGCAGAAAACTTACTTTATCCTCGCATCCAAGCTCTTTTATGGCGTCCGATACATAGCAGGCAGCCACTCCGCTTGCCACTATGCCTGTTTTGCCACTACCATTAATTTGGTTAAAAGGAGACCTTTCTGCTTCATCCGCCGCCTTTGAAAGGCATTCTAGCAGCACCTTGTGACGGATTCGCGCTACAGCAGGAACCGGCACCCATCTTCTGGGGTCTTTTTCGAATTTTCCCCTGGTCTTTTTCTCCTTGGGCAACGGTCCAAGTTCCACCGGCCCTCTTATGTGGGATGTACGGGTAGTAGTCCTTATTATTACAGGCAGTTCCAGGGCCTCCGAAAGCTCGAAGGCGTAGATCGTCATCTCCTTGGCCTCTTGAGGGGATGAGGGTTCAAGCATGGGCAGGTTTGCCAGTTTGGCATACAGCCTGTTGTCTTGCTCGTTCTGGCTGGAGTGCATTGATGGATCATCCGCAGTGACGATCACCATGCCACCCTTTGTCCCAATGTATGCAAGGGTCATAAGGACGTCAGCGGCCACATTCATGCCGACATGCTTCATACATGTAAGGCTTCTGAGTCCAGCTGCCGAGGCGGATGCCGCGACCTCCATCGCGACCTTCTCATTGGTTGAAAATTCGAAATATATGTCAGCCTCGGGTTCCTGATTAAGCATAAAAAGATTATTGCCTATTTCCGAGGACGGTGTGCCTGGATATGCAGCGGAAACGGCCATTCCCGCCTCCAGGGCGCCCCTTACAATCGCTTCATTGCCCAACAGGAGCAATTTTTTTCCTGGTTCATTCGTAAGAAGTGTGTGCATATTTACTCACCTTTGTCATGTAATTTTCTTATGCCAACTGGGCCATTTTCACTACATCGCCCTGTTCAAAGCCATTTCCAGAAATTATAGATGCTTCCGATGCATCAGTACCAAAGAGGTTTTCAATCCTTATCTCTCCCTTGAATCGTCCTGGTGCAAAACCCAGTGAGCGTTTCGTGATCGGATCCACCAGTTCTTTTCCCCTTCCGTATACCTTGAGCCTGTCCCCAGGCTGGAGACCGGTCAAGCGACCTGCGTTGAGGTATACCCTGCCATCTTCTTTCTTTATTATTCTGCACGACCACTCGGTGCCTCGAATTACATCTTCTGAGATCTTGGGTGCGATGGTGTCAAATTCATCAATGGTGGCAAGATATGAGCCTATGAGCACGCTTTCAACTGCGTGGATGACATCGATTCTAAAGGCAGAGGTTTTCCCTGTAATATTGGCCCTGTCCTGTGCAAAATATACAAGAATGTATGCATGGATTCCGGCAATAGACGCTATTTCTCTGCGCACAGACACCGATGCGAGATCAGCTACACTCTCGCCCCTTTCCTCGAGGAGTCTTGCCAGTTGCTCAGCTGGTACTGGCACAAGACCCTCTGTTCTCCTGAGGGCTGCCGGCAGGACTGAAAGCACGTCAAGACCAAGGTCTCCAAGCAAGGAAAGAAGGACAACCTTGCGCCTCAGAACAGGGAGGCCGTTGGAGTCTGTGGTCCTTTCAGGAAGACCTTTAAGCCTTTGTTCAAGCTTGGCAAGACGCTCCTCAAGTTCCTTTTCTTTTTTGGAGTTGCCGAAGAGCTTGAGACGTTTTCCTGTACCAGCGGTCTGGCGAAAGTAGTCAGAGGTTATGAGCATGGGAGAGCTGATAATTTCTTCCTCTAACGCCTCTCTTTTTTTCTGCTCTTTATCAGATGTTGTTGCTATCCCAGAGTTGTCATTGCTGCCATTCGTGGTTGAGCTGTTCTTGGAGGCACAGCCCGTCAGGTATAGGCCTGAAATGGCAAGCATAAGGCTGAGTGACAAGACGGAAAAGATGTTTAATAAAAACCTTGATTTCAATTTTTTTCTCCTGGGCTGCAATTTTTGCAGCGTCACTATAACCAAAAAAAAATTTTATGTCAGGTCGGATATTATCAAAAAAATCCCTTTGTAATCTGCCATGGCCTGCCTTTTTGGCCTCCTTGCAGCCTCGGATACCCAGGCCAGTCTCTTAACTGGCTGCATCTTTTAGGTAAAGATTTTTAATAGGGGGTGTTGTTAACTTAATGATTTTAAAAGAAAAATGTTGTTTGGGTGTTTGAAGTGCTTAATCCACTTGAAATCTATATTCCGGGATTAAGGCGCTCATAACCAGGAAGATGCGGTAGAATTTGTTGTGTCTAGATAAAAACGGCTCAATTTTTTCTATTGACAAATAGGATTATTATTAGTAATAGTTATTAAAAGCAAAAAGCATTCCTTTATTCTTGACTTAAGTCATGGATCTTTCCCAATGACGGATTTATCGTTGATATCAATCAACAGGCG
>CAZUIH010000020.1:0-27224 GCA_964620365.1 uncultured Desulfobacterales bacterium
GAGCTCGCACTCTTTCTCCGCGAGTTCCTTTTTTAACTGATCGATCTCAGAAGATGTGACATCTACATCTTCTTCCAAATTATTTTTTTCTTTATGTTTTATTTCCTTTTCCATATCCTTTTCGCCCATGTCACGACTCCTTTACTTTGGCACTTAAGACTTGAGCTGCATATTCAACAAGGGCCATCACACGGCCATAGTCCATTCTCATTGGCCCTACAACGCCGATACTTCCAACAGGATGTTCCATATCGGCATATGGAGCCACAACTACTCCGCAGCCGGGCACCATTTCTCCAAGTCCTTGTGATCCTATAAGGATCTGGACACTATCCGATTCAAGGCATCGGTCCAGCAAATTCACCAGGATCTTTTTGTCCTCAAATGCCTGGAGAAGGGCCTTTAGACGTGAAATATTTGAAAATTCAGGCTGTTCCAGCAAATTTGCCCTACCGCCTACAATTACATCAGGCTGCCCAAGCCTTCGTTTGCTCAGATTCAACAGCTCCTCAAAGAGGAGATCGAACAACCTCTTGTCATCCTCCATTTCCTGGATGATAGAGGTTCTGACTTCATCAAAAGCCATGGAAGACAACTTTTTGTTTATATAATCAGAAAGACGTGAAAGCATCCTGTCCGAAATATCAGTATCAAGCCTCAATACCCGGTTCTGCACCAATCCATTTTCGTACACCGAGATGACAAGCACCACTGCTGGACGTATCCGCACGAATTCTATGTGTACCAGGGATTCACTGTCAGGCTTAGGCGCGCTTATCACTGCCGCATGGCCTGTGAACGAGGCCAGGAGTTCCACTGCCTTCTTCAGGATCTGAGACATGTCCTCAGATGACGCCAACAATCCCTTTTCTATTGCGATCTGATCACCCCAGGAAAGATCCTCCTTTTCCATCAATTCACTCACGTAATATCTAAGACCTTCTTCCGTTGGAATGCGGCCGGCAGAGGTGTGAGGCTGGTAAAGAAGACCAACTTCCTCAAGATCAGCCATGGCATTTCTTATGGTTGCTGGACTTAGTCCAAGCCCGGCCTTCTTTGCAACAACGCGGGAACCCACTGGTTCTGCGCTGCCCAAATAGGTCTTTACTATTGTTTTCAGTATTTCCCTGCTACGCTCGCTGAGCGTCACAGTCAGTTGCCTGTTGTCTTGAGTTTCCTGCCTCATGGCTCTCTAACATCTACTCTGTTTATTCTTTTATTTTTAGCACTTAGCAAAAGAGAGTGCTAAAGGACATTAATTCCGCAAAAAGATCATGTCAACCGACATAAAAGGGCCGACAGCCATATACTCATTGCTACAATATTGAATGATTATTCCGTTTCGTGTAAAAGAAAATCAATCTCACTCGTTATGGGTTAAGGTATCCTGTGAGGATCTTAATAGCGAGCTTTTATGTAACAACTTGCTAAAAATTTGGACCACGGTTCAAACAAATAGGTCATAACCATCGAGTAATTCGACACAATGTGACTGGTAACCTGGAATTTAGGGAGAAAAAAGGGAGGAAATGATGAAGCGACGTAAATTTTCAATTTTATCGAAAACCCTTTTAGGGGTCGTGGTTGCTCTACTCTTCACCTGTCTTGAAGCAAGTGATCTCCTTGCCGGAGGCGGAGGAGCTTATCCAAACGGGGCTGAGGGATTCATGGTAGGAGCCGCTCCACCTCCAGGCATGACCCTCATAAATTACGCATATTATTACAATGCAGATGAACTCAAAGACGGCAACGGGGACGACACGAATCAACTGGACGAAATCTCGGTTTGGGCAGAAGTTTTAAGGCTGATATGGATATCTGAAAAAAAGATACTAGGGGCAAATTACGGTCAACACCTGTTTTTCCTGGCCACTGATGTGGACATGGACCTTAACGGGCCAGCTGGCACAGACCTCAAGAAGCATTATCACTCAACAGACCTTCCATACGTGATATGGTCACCGTGTCTTTTGACATGGCATCTGTTGCAAGGGAAACTCCATCTTGTGCTTGACACAGCGGATATTTATTTCCCACTATACAATGAAAATGAAGATAATTTCGCTTCACTTGGAAGAAATTACTGGACCATAGAACCTGTCTTTGCGATAACATGGCTCCCAACCGCTACATGGGAATTTTCAGCAAAATTTATGTATGATTTCAACACCCGCCAGGAAGATTATGTGCCCGGACCTCCTGTCAAGATCGATCGTACCCCTGGAGATGAGTTCCATGTAGACTTCAACACATCCTACGGCATAATGCCCAACCTGAGAATAGGGGTAAGTGGCTATTATTATAGACAGGTAACCAATGACAAGTATCACAATCTTCACAGAATCAATGGCCCCCTCCGCGCCATACTAGAGGATATGGAGGACGACCAATCCCAAGTCTGGGCACTCGGACCAGGAATATGGTACCAAAACAAGAATTTCATGGCTTCCTTGAGATCTCAGTGGGAATTTGAGGCAAAAAACAAGACTGAGGGCTATAATGTCTGGCTTAAATTGATATATGTTTTCTAGGAGAGAAAAATGAACGAAAGTTACAAGATCACCTTAAGTGAAAAGGAAATCCCCAAGGCATGGTATAACCTGATCCCGGACCTACCTGAGCCACTGGCTCCTCCGCTGAGCCCGAAGACAGGTCAACCTGTTACGCCTGATGAACTTAAAGCCATATTTCCGGATGCGATCATTGAACAGGAAATGAGTCAGGAGCGCTGGATTGAGATCCCGGCACCAGTGCTGGAGATTTACAAATTATGGAGACCCTCACCCCTTCACAGGGCGAGAAATCTCGAAAAGGTACTGGGAACACCTGCACGAATCTACTACAAAAATGAAGGGGTCAGTCCCCCTGGCAGCCACAAACCCAACACTGCAGTGGCCCAAGCCTATTACAACAAAGAGGCAGGGGTAAAACGCTTGGCCACTGAAACAGGTGCCGGCCAGTGGGGTTCAGCGCTCTCCTTCGCCTGTAAACTTTTTGACATAAAATGCACTGTTTACATGGTCAAGGTCAGCTACCACCAGAAACCATATCGACGGATTCTCATGCATGTTTGGGACGGAGAAGTATATCCTTCCCCTACGGATCGTACCCAGGCAGGCAGGGCGATTCTCGAAAAAAATCCTGACTCCAAGGGTAGCCTTGGTATCGCCATCTCGGAAGCAGTTGAAGATGCAGCAACCCATGAAGATACCAATTATGCCCTGGGAAGCGTGCTTAACCATGTGCTGCTTCACCAGTCCATAATCGGGCTTGAAACCCAAAAACAGCTTGAACTGGCAGAAGACAAGGCTGACATAGTGATCGGTTGCGTGGGAGGCGGATCAAATTTCGGTGGAATGATCATTCCATTTGTACGGGACAACATACAGGGCAAAAGCAACGTGGAAATAATTGGTATAGAACCAAAATCGTGCCCCACGTTGACCAAGGGACTCTATCAGTATGACTATGGTGATACCGCAGGAATGACACCGCTTCTTCTCATGCACACCCTTGGCCACACCTTTGAACCTCCTGGGATTCATGCCGGAGGATTAAGGTACCACGGAGACGCACCCATACTTTGCAACCTGGTAACCTCCGGCCTAGTAAAGGCGAGGGCATACACACAAAACCCTGTTTTTGAAGCCGCCCTCCTCTTCGCAAGGACAGAAGGGATTATACCGGCTCCAGAGACTTCACATGCCATCAAAGGGGTTATAGACGAGGCCTTGAAGTGCAAGGAAACCGGGGAAGAAAAATGCATAGTATGCTGCTTTAGTGGCCACGGCCATTTTGATCTTGCTGCCTATGATGACTTCCTTGAAGGTAGACTGGAAGACTACGAATATCCTGAGGATAAAATAACAGAGGCTCTCAAAGATCTTCCCAAATTTCCCACAGGGCTTTAACCCAGACAGTAAAAATCAGGGAAACATGACCCGGCCTTCTCTTTTTGGCCGGGTTTTTTTGTCCTGTTACGTTAAGAGATTATCAAAGCCATCCATCCGATAAGATTCGTGCAAAATTCCGACAGGACTGATATATCCATCCCTTATACCTGCAGCAGAGGATACCAATTTGCGTCCCGCTGACATGAAAATATAGCAAAACATGCTAAAGTAAAATAAGCGAGCATGTCGAACCTGAAACGGGCAATCTTGATTGGAGAACTTGAGTCCACAATATTTGGGAAAGGTATTTGTCACATTGGCTACCGCAAAGGAAAACAAGGAATTATGGGATGGGACCTATAACTGGAAAGACCAGGGGCATGAATGGTCTGTTGCCTGGGGAGGAGCGGACATGGAGTGGTATGGCACCATCCTTCCAAGGCTCCATGCATTTGTGCCTACCGGGACCATCCTGGAAATAGCTCCAGGATTCGGTCGTTGGACCTTTTATCTAAAGGACCTGTGTGAAAGACTGATTGTGGTAGATTTGTCCAGTAAATGCATTGATGCATGCCGGAAGAAATTCGCCAGTTGTTCTCATATTGATTATCATGTCAATGACGGCTATTCCCTGGACATGATATAAGAATACAAGATCGATCTTGTATTCAGCTTTGACTCCCTAGTCCACGCAGAAAAAGATGTAATCAAATCATACGTCCACCAGATTGGCGAAAAGCTGAGTAAAAATGGCTTGGCATTTTTGCATCATTCGAACATCGGTCAGTATAAAAGCTACTTCGGCCTTTCCCAGAAAATCAAGTGGCCCAGAACCCTCCTGGAAAAACTCAATATCATAGAACCCACTGATCACTGGAGGGCCTACAGCATGACTGCCTTAGAGATGAAAAAAATAATCTCCGAGGCTGGTCTGAGATGCATAGGACAGGAACTCATCAACTGGGGTACCAAGCCGCCACACATGATTGACTGCATAACCATGTTTACTCCAAAAGGCTCAATATGGGACAGGCCTGAAAAAAGGCTTAACAACAAAAATTTCATGGCGGAGATAAATCGCATTTCGAAGCTGGCAAAACTTTACGGACAGAATTCCTTCAAGAAAAGATAAACATGACGAAAAATGATGTAAAACCCGAAATACTTTCGCCCGCAGGGGACTGGACAAGTCTAAACGCCGCAATTGATGGCGGATGTGACGCGGTCTACTTTGGAATCAAGGGCCTTAACATGAGGGCCGGGGCCAAAAATTTCTTACCAACGGACATGAAGGCCATTGTCCGGCACTGCAATAAACATGATGTGAAAAGTTATCTCGCACTGAACACCATCGTCTACGAAGACGAGCTTCCAAAGATAAAAGATCTCCTTAATATCGCGAAGTTGGCAGGTGTCGATGCGGTAATATGCTGGGACCTGGGTGTAGTGAATGAGGCCAAACGAAAGGGTATAGATATCCACCTTTCAACACAGATGTCCGTGGCAAACTCAGAAAGTATCATCCATTTCTATGAGCATCTTGGCATCAGACGCTTCGTACTTGCCAGGGAGTGTACCCTCAACCACATAAGACAGATACAAAAAAGGCTGTCAAAAAGGCTTGGGGAAAGGGCTGGTGAAATAGAAATAGAATGCTTTGTACATGGCGCTATGTGCGTGTCCATCAGTGGCAGGTGTTTTTTATCCACGTTTTTATATGGCAAGTCCGCAAACAGGGGGGAATGTCTCCAGCCTTGCAGGAGGGAATACACGATAAGGGATAAAGACGAAAAGTATAACCTTACCCTGGGTAATAACTACATCCTTAGCCCAAAGGACCTGTGTACCTTGCCATTTCTGGAAAAATTAATCGAGGCAAAGATAAACAGCTTTAAAATTGAAGGGAGAAACAGAAGCCCGGAATATGTGTACACGGTTACAAAAGCCTATCGTGAAGCAGTAGATTACTACTTTGAAAATCGGAACAGCCCACAATTCAAAAAAGACTTCGATAAACTGAAAACGAGACTGCTTGCAAGGCTCGAAAAGGTATTCAACAGGGGTTTTTCATCCGGCTTCTATATGGGACAGCCTATCAACCAATGGACCGACGGTGGCGGCAACAAATCTCCCACCAAGAAAGAATATGTAGGAATAATAACCAAGTATTATAGGCGGATCGGGGTGGCTGAAATAAAAATAGAAGCCAAGGGGATAAACAGCGGTGACAGGCTGATCATACAGGGGCCGTCAACCGGTGTTGTAATACAGACTGCTTCTTCCCTGGAGAAGGAACATGAAAAGATCAGTTCCGCAAAAAAGGGAGAAACCATCGCCTGCAAAGTTATCAAAAGAGTAAGGCCCAAAGACAGAGTCTTTGTAGAAGTCCAGGCCAACCCGTCGTCCTAGTCACAAAACGTTCAAGCATTGAACAGATTCAACAAATAGACAGTCGGGGCTATTGATCACCTGAAACCAACAGGTCATGTATCCTGCCGAAACTCCTCCCAGCTATTGAGAGAAACCTTTCGGCATCCGTTCTGGACATGGTCCTGTCATCCTTGAGGTTAGCACAGGCCATGAGCTGAATGAGATCCCTACTGATCCCCGAGGCTTCATCCTTTGTCTCCGTAAAGTTTGAAAGAAGCCTGCTAAGGTCATTTTCTCCAAGCTCATGTCCCTTCTCTTGCTGCGGATTCGCCAAGCCAGCCGAGACGGCCTTTATAAGGGTAGTTGCCACGTCTGCGCATCTTTTCGCAGCCTTTTCGCAATCATCCTCTTGGAGTGCAACCTCTGCCTCTTGAAGATGTAAACGGGCATATTTCAAAAAGGTTTCGGTACGGATTAAAGATACCATTAAAACAGTGAAACTCCTTAATTAGACCTAGATATGCCGTAGCCAGCCATTATCCCGGATTAGTGATGGCGCCGTAAAAAGTGCTATCCACTGTGTCGCGGCATGCCGCCCGATGCTCAAGACCATGTGCATGCCCAGGTTGGCCGACATCACCACCTGTTATACATAGCCATCTCTAGAGATATGATGGACTTCTTATAAGTCCGTCATTTACTGTCACCCAATTTTGTCTGATTTTTTTCTTCCGGTAACATCCCCTGCATCTGCTGATAAAACCTCCGGCTCAATACCTTATCAGCAATCTCGCCCAACTCAAAAATGGACTCGATAAGGTCAAGCATTTCTGCCTGTCCGTCCGGGGTTCTATAACCGAAATCCTCTTCCCATCTTCCGCTTTCCAGGTATTCCTTGAATTCAGCGATATCCTTTGATGTCAACATTGCAGTATAATCATCTTTCCTTGATAAATTGATAGAGCAGCTCTCTATCACGCACCCAGCCAAGTTCCCTCCTGACTACCTGTTCCTGATAGGCGGGATCTTCCCCCAGCCTCCTGATCCTTTCTTCGAGGGCCTTGTTTATCTTTGCCTGTTCAATATTGGCAAGATAGGTATTTTCTCTTTTCTTCTTCATATTGTGATATTTCCAAAGCCCGTAAGGCCCGGCAACTACCCATACCATGAGAAAAAATATCACGACCCCAGTAAAGATCAAAACTTTCCTGGATTCAGGGGGACTTTGTCGATATCGGGGTGAGCTATTTCGAATAGTTCTTGGCACAACATTCCTCTTGAAGCCGGTATGATTTTAGGACCAGCCTATTTTACGATACTAGGCGAACGCATCGAACGTCAAGAGTGATTTCAGCCATTTTATACGCGACCTTACACGGTGCTGGCCAGCTCGCAATCAAGACATGGCCCAGGTCGTTTTTGTTGAACGATTCCCGAATTTATCCTATACGCGAGGCGAAAGGCACGCACATACCCTCGTGCGTCAAGTACGTGTCAACGCAGCGGATTGGGTAAAATCGAAAAGCCCGAAGTGGTTTCAAACAGTGGGAAAATTCCTTTATCTCCAATGTGGCAAAGAACCATAGCAAGAACTCTTTGGTTTCAGACACCCAATTTAGTCCAGTCCTCTTTGCATATCCCTGCCCAGGCTGTTAAAATTCTATGATGTCTGAACCTAAAAAACCTGCAACTGAAGGAAAAAGGAAAAAAGACTCAAAGACAGCTCCCTGGATATCCGCGTTAGTTACCCTGCTGCTGCTTCTCATATTGTTTGAAAAACACACCGACTTTTTTCAGCTTGTCCAGAAACGATTGCTATGGCCCCTGACCCGCCTTTTTATGATCATGGGTATAAGCCTCAGCCTGAGTGCCCTTGTGGAAGGTATGGGATGGTCTTCAGCAGTGGCCCGTCTCTCCCGTCCCCTTATGCGACTAGGCCGCTTCAGCGACTGGAGCGGAACCGCATTTACAACTGCTTTTCTCTCGGGAGTAGCAGCCAATACCCTCTTATGGAACTCCTATAAAGAAGAGAGGATAGATCGTAGGGAAATGGTCCTGGCTGTATTGCTAAACCAGGGGCTTCCATCCTATGCCCTTCATCTTCCTACCACGCTTGCCATAATCCTGCCCCTTGTCGGAAAGGCTGGACTAATTTACGTGATCATAACCCTGACAGCGGCAATCCTGCGCACAATTATTATATTGACTGCAGGACGCGTCATGCTTAAAGGCTCTATGGCCAGGCACAAGGCCTACTCCAAGGACGATCACAAAAATAGGGATGAAAACATAGGCTGGACCAGGGTGAAAGTCCTTCTAAAAAAATATCTCGTGGTCAGGCTTAGCATGATAGCATGCTATGCGATACCGATTTACGTTGGGGTTGTTCTGCTTCAGGAATATGGTTTTTTTCAATGGCTGCAACAACAAACTACTGCTTTAATCCCCCTGAAATCTTTTCCGGTAGAGGGGATATCAGTTGTAGTGTTTACCATAGTGGCTGAATTCACCGCAGGAGCTGCTGCAGCAGGTGCCATGTTGGCAACGGGTGTCCTGACAGTAAAAGATACCGTGCTGGCCCTTCTCCTGGGCAACATCATGGCAACTCCTTTCAGGGCACTCCGGCATCAGCTGCCCAGGTATCTGGGTATCTTTAAACCGGGTACAGGGACTCAACTCCTACTGATGGGACAGGCACTAAGGATAGTCAGCATAATAATCTCAGGAAGCATATTTTATTATCTGGGATAGACAACAAAAGACAGGAGCTATGATGGATAAAATTCCTTTTTTGATATCGTTCGTTATTATCATTGGAGCTTTTCTCTCACCGGTAGACGGCATCGCAGACGAGAAGGATCCATATGTGAATTATCCCAATATGGAACTCCAGGTGGAAGTAGTGTCCACAAAGGGGATCATTAAAGGAATGTGTAGCGCAAGGCTAGAGAGGGAAACTGCCTATTCCCTTTCAACTGGATTCGCGAAAATCAATTCCATAACCCTGGGATCAGATTCCCTTACTCTTCCTGAAAAGGGCGGCCATATAAGAATAGCTCCCCTAAAAAGAGAGGCACCCCTATATATAACATTTGAGACAAAGATTCCCCAAAACGCGCAGGCCAAGGAGATGTCCCACGACTCAGCCGTATTACTTGGCAACTGGTTCCCAAAATTTGACAATCCAGCAATCTATCATCTCACCGCGAAGGTTAAAAAGGGTCTTACAGCAGTGTCTGAGGCAGACACCGTCTATCACAAGATCCTAGACAATGAAGAATACTTCAGCTTTCAGTTTAATCATCCTAGGGAAGAATTGTCGCTTGTAGTAGGGCGTTACCGAGTAAAAAAGGATGCTGTAGATGGAATAGAGATCGCTTCATATTTCTTCGACGAAGATATAGAGCTGGCAGACAGATATCTTGAAAAGACAAAGGGGTATATCAAACGCTACAAGAAGCTGTTTGGCTTTTATCCCTTTGAGCGTTTTGCCATCGTGGAGAACCGCGCTCCAACTGGATATGGAATGGCTACCTATACCCTCCTCGGCCAACAGGTGATACGCCTTCCATTTATCGTGGATACATCACTGGGCCATGAAATCGTCCATTCCTGGTTCGGCAACAGCGTTTACACGGATTATTCCCAGGGAAACTGGTGCGAAGGGATTGTCACGTACTTGGCTGATCACCTTTACAAAGAGGAAAAGGGTGAAGGCGTTAGGTACAGGCACGAGATTCTCGCAGATTATCAAAGCTACGTCCATAAGTCCAATGCCATACCCCTGTCCCAGTTCAGGATGAGAACCGACAGGCCATCGAAGGCGGTTGGTTACGGAAAAGGTACCATGTTGTTTCACATGCTTAGGAATCAAATAGGGCCTGAGCACTTTGAAGAAGGGCTAAGGCTCCTTGCAAAAAACTACCTATACAAAAAAGCTGGATGGAAAGAAGTGAGAACGGTCTTTGAACAGATATCAGAAAAGGACCTGTCCTTGTTTTTTGATCAGTGGCTCAACAGGAAAGACGTCCCTGTCTTGGGCCTGAAACAAGCATCTTCACCAAAATCTGACGGCTCTGGTTATGAAACGACTTTCACCATAACTCAATTGACCGATAAACCTTATGTCATAACGGTTCCATATGTGATAAGATCTGTCTCAGGCAAAAAGACAAACGGTTTTGCCCACACTGACAAAAAAACCGTAACAGTGAGGGTACATACGGAGGAAAAACCGAAGAAAATAATCCTCGACCCGAAATACGATTTGATGCGGCAGCTGACCAAGCCGGAATACCCACCAATTTTGTCGAGACTTTTTGGAGCGGAAAAAAAATTACTCTACGTATCGAAAGAAAGCAGGCCCATTGGCGCGCTTTTCGAGCAGACTCTTTTCGACCTAGGTTTCAAAAAATTATCCCAGGACGATTTGACATTGGAAACACTGCAGTCCAGTTCTTTACTTGTAGTTGGCTCTTCCCCCCTCAAGATTGCTCACCTTGACGACACGTCCAAATGGGATCAAAAAGGAGTGCTTGTCCATGTCAAAGAAAATCCTTTTTCAAGGGACGAAGTCATAGCCTTCATGAAGGCCTCTTCCGGACAAGAATTATCCAAAATAGCCTCTAAACTGATCCATTACGGAAATTATGACAAACTTCTGTTCAAAGATGGCAAAATAATTAATAAACAACGGCCACGGTCCCAATATGGAGTCTCCCTTGAGATAGAGGAACCATCTTTTCTTGCGCTTCCAAGCCAAAATCTAACGCCGATGGAAAACATTGTCCGAAGTATCAAGGGCAAAAGAGTCATCTTTGTGGGAGAACGCCATGATCAATTTGGACACCACAAAGCCCAGCTAAAAGTCATAGAGGAACTATACAATCAGGGCATTTCTCTGGCAGTTGGAATGGAGATGTTTCAACGTCCGTTTCAGGGAGTCCTCGATAAATATCTTAACGGAGAGATAGATGAAAGGACCTTTCTAAAAAAGAGCAAATACTTTACCCGATGGGGCTACGACTACCACCTTTATAGGCCAATCATAAATTTCTGCAAGGAAAAGGGTATTCCAGTAATAGCCCTTAATCTTCCCGCCGAGATTTCAAAAAAAGTGGCACGCCAAGGGTTAAAAAGCCTCACAGACAAGGAACAGAAGGCTATTCCTGATGATATCGACTGGTCTAATGAGGCCTACAGGCAAAGGCTCAAGCAGATCTTTGACCAGCATGAGCAGAGCAGGCTTCAAAAATTTGACTATTTCTACCAAGCCCAGTTACTTTGGGATGAGACAATGGCTGAATCCATTCACAATTATCTCAAGAACAATCCCAAAAAAAGCATGGTAGTACTTGCTGGGGTAGGCCATATCGCCTATGGTCAGGGGATCCCAGACAGGACCCAGAGGAGGGGGCAATATAGCCAAGCCATATTGGTCAACTTGAGTGGAGAGCAACCTGAACCAGGGATGGCTGATTACTTCCTTTTTCCTCCAGACCTTACTCCTCCATTTTCAGCGCGACTTGGAATCTCGCTGGAAAAGGACGAAAAATTGGGCCTGGTGATACGACGTATAATGCCGGGAAGCGTTGCAGACAAGGCCGGCTTAAAGCCGGGAGATATCATCTTGAAATTCAACCAGGATACCGTTTCTACCTACGACGACCTCAAGATCGCCCTGTTTTTTATCAGGAAAGGCGATACGGCTGAGATCACTGTCAAGAGGATAAAACGCTTTCGACCGGACAAAACGCTTAGGCTGAGAATAGGGCCTTTTATGCCTGGACCGATGACATCTTCAGTCTCACCCCATGGCAAATAACAGTTTTTGCCAATAGGCCTTGGAATAGGTATAGGTAGATAAACCAAACATGCAAACAAAAAAAAACAGACATAAAAATTAGCCGTGAGATCAGTACGCATTGCGATCAGTGCAAATTTCCTAGTTTGTTGTCTTAAATTTTTGGTGGCCTTTACAGGTGGCAGTGCCACCATGCTGGCTGAGGCCATACACTCATTGGCAGATACAGCAAACCAGGCGCTTCTCTGGATAGGTCTTGAAAGAAGCAAGATAGGACCTTCCAAAAAGTTTCCCTTCGGCAGGGGGCAAGAGAGATTCGTGTGGGGTCTCATTTCCGCTTGCGGTATATTTTTTATTGGAGCAGGCGTGACGATCTACCATGGAATTTATGGTCTTATCTATCCCAAGGAACCGGAGATCAACAAATGGACCCTGTTTGTACTGCTCTTTTCCTTCTTTGCAGAAGGCGGCTCTCTGATCGTGGCCTGGATTGACAAAAAGAAGGGTGATACCACCAACCTGGCTGTCATCCTTGAGGATGGAGCCGCTGTTGTTGGTGTCTTACTGGCCTCAACTACAATTTTTCTTACCGTTTATACTGGTAACATTTTCTGGGACTCCATTGGTTCAATAATAATAGGCATCATACTTGCAGTTATCGCTATAATATTGATACGTGAAAATCTCGAATACCTGATTGAACGAGCCTCGCCAGAAGAACTTCAAAAAGAGGTGCGAAAAGAAATAGCCAAACTGCCCCTTGTTGAAGAGATCAAGGATGTGAGAATGATAATACTCACTCCCGAGCAACACAGGATAAGGGCCGAGGTTGAAATAAACGGATACCTGTTGATCAAGGAAATGGAAGACAGTTTGAGAGAAGACTTTCAGGAAATCGAGACCTACGGGGATTTTCTACAGTTCTGTGCCGCATTTGCCAACAGGGTCACCAGGACCGTTGGGGCAAAGATAGACGAGATGGAAGATACCCTCAAACGGAAAATAAAGTATCTCAAGTACGTGGACATAAAACCGTCATAAATGCTATGTCTGGTAACAATGAACCCGGATTATGCAGTTGGTGAAATCACCAGCCCCTTATGGCTTCAAATATCCAAGAAATTCGGCGATAAGTGGTTGCACCTTTTGGGTGACGATTTTTCACAGACAATCTGCTGTTAACTTAAGAACTTAAAAAAAGCGTTCCTTGGATGTTTGATGTGCATAATTCGGGATGAAATTCCTGTTGGAATACTTGCAACACATGACAACATTTTTCTAAAATGGAAGGTGATAATCCAAACTGGCATTATACCAAGTGACGTGAACAGGAATTCACCTCTCTTAAAAAAACTGTAAGGGAGAATATATCATGGCCAAAATATTGGTGCTTGACGACGTATTGGACGCAGGCATCTTGATCAAGAAAATACTTGAAAAAAAGGGACACGAGGTACATTCATTCACAGAAGAAGAGGAGGCCCTTGACTTTGCCCGCAAAAATGAAGTCGACCTCGCCATCCTTGACATAAAGCTGAAAAAAATGAGCGGAGTTGAAATCCTGGAAGAACTGAAAAAAATCTCACCATCCATAAAAGCGATCATGCTTACTGGATATCCTACCATTGAAACAGCAAGGGAATCATTGCGTCTGGGAGCAGGAGAGTATTGCGTAAAACCCATAGACAAGGAGGAATTGGAAGAAAAGGTTTCAACAGTGCTATCCAGGTAGGATCATCTCAACATCTCCGGTATGAGAATGGCGATACCGGGAAAAAGCAACATCAAGGCAATCGACACCCCAAAGGCAAAAAGAAAATAGCCGACTCCCTTGAAGACTGTCTCCAGTTCCACTCCCTCGGCCATACCCGCTACTATGTAGGTGTTTATCCCAACGGGCGGGGTAATTGCCCCCATAGTGGTGATCAAGGTGATCAGGACTGAAAACCACAGTGGATCATAACCGAGATTTTTTGCCACAGGGAAAAAAATCGGGATGGTGATCATCAAAAGGCCCAGGGCATCCATAATGGCCCCTCCCACGACATAGATCAAAAGCATCATCAACAGCACTACCACATGTGGGATGGGTAATGATGCGACCCAGTCCGCCGCTTCAAAGGGAAGCCTTGTTACTGCGAGAAAACGCCCGAATATGACTGCTCCTGTAACAATAATATAGATCATGCACGAAGTCTTGATGGTGTCCTTCATGGCTGCAAGGAGCCTCGGCCAGGTTAGCTGTTTTCCGATCAGGCAAATTATCAGCGCAAAAAAAGAACCTGCAGCCCCCGCTTCGGTAGGAGTAAACCAGCCTAGATACAGGCCTGCCATGACCAGAACAAAAAGAATCAACATCTCGATGGAACCAGGCAGGCTTGACAGTTTCTCCCTTAAGGAAAGGGATGGACCAGGAGGCCCCCATGAGGGATTTTTAAGACAAAGAAGATAAACGGTTATTACCAGTAACAGTGTAAGTATGATTCCTGGTATCAAGGCGGCAAAAAAGAGTTTGGCAATGGATTGACCGGTTGCAAGACCTATTACTATCAACACCACGCTTGGGGGTATAACCACCCCAAGGGTCGCCCCGCTGGCTACGGCCCCTGTGCTAAGCGTTGGCTCGTAGCCAAGTTTTTTCATCTCTGGCAGGGCCACTGCGCTCATGGTGGCTGCTGTGGCCGCATTGGAGCCACAGATGGCCGCAAAGCCCGCGCACGCCAGCACCGTGGCCATTGCTATTCCTCCCCTCACATGGCCCACCCACGCATACGCGGTCTTGTAAAGGCGGCTGCTGACACCAGTATGGAAACAGATTGCCCCCATGAAAATAAAAAATGGAACAACGGAAAGTCCATATGAGGAAAAGGTCTGCCAGAGGTTGGTGCCTACGGTAGAAATAGCGGCCTGCGGTGTAACCACAGCCGAAAAACCGAGAAAACCAACAAATGCCATGGCAAATCCCACGGGCATCCGTGTAAAAAACAGGATGACGAGAAGACCTAAAATACCTGCCAGGCCAATTACTATTGGTTCCATCATCCCCTGCTACGTCTGCCTGAAAAGGCATAGAATGCGTCTTTTATCAAGGTTACGGAAAGGGCGAGAAAACCAACTGCCACAACCGCGACAACAGGATAGTAGGGGATGCGAAGGGTCTCAGACACCTCCCCTGTAGAGTACATTGTATGGGCCAGCCCCATGATGCGGTAAAAGGCCATAGCGAAAAAAAGGGCACAGGCAGCCAAACCTGTACCCTCCAGTAATCTCTGAAGCCCAGGGGAAAGGTGTCTAAAAAGCAGATCGACCGATATATGACTCTTCTCGTCCTGGGAATAGCCAAGTCCGAGCGCAGCAATCAGCGCGCTACCAAACCCCAAAAGCTCGAAGGAACCTGACAAAGGCCTACCCATGGGCCTCAAAACCATATTGAGCACGGCCATCGACATGGTAAGAAGGAGGACCAGGCAGCTGCAATACAGCAGGAACCTGTTCATCCGCTCTAAATAAGATGAAGGTCCCCCCTCCCTTTTATCGGCATTCTTATCTGCTGCCAAATTCCGCCTCGTACTTCTCCTTGAGTTTCAAAAGGTCACTCAAAAACTCCTTGGCTGGAAGACCTTGTTTTGTAGCCCTTTCCTGCCACTCGGTTAAGAGGGGAGACACCTTTTGGTGCCATAATTCGTATTCAGAGCTGGAAAGCTCTATGATTTCCACGTCATACTTCTTCTTGGACCATTCGACAGATTCCTTTACATGATTGTCTATGTATTCTCCGGTCCAGAGGGAATGCTCCCTGGCAATCTCATCGAACACTTTTTTCACATCATCCGGAAGCCTGTTCCACGCATCCATATTCATGACCACTCCAAAGGATGTGGTCTGCATGTGACATATGGTTGCATAACGGCAATATTCAGCAAAGTTGAAGTCCTTGAGTATATCGAGAGACGAAAAGACACCCTGTACAATACCTTTTTGCAGGGCCTGCGGGGTTTCAGACTGCGGCATCGCCACGGGCTCAGCCCCCAAGAGCTTCAATGGCTTTACTCCAGCCCCGGTGCATCTGAGTTCATAACCCTTCAGGTCATCCAGCTTCCTGATAGGTTTTTTTGACATTATATCAGCGGGTGGCGCGGTAAAAAGGGCCAGCACCTTTACTTTTTTCAGAGACGCTGGTTGATATTTCTGATAAAGATCAAATAATACGGCATTGGCCACCTTTGAATTCGAAAATCCCACAGGAAGATCTACTCCCTCGAGTAAAGGGAAACGTCCAGGCTGATAGGCGAACACCACCACTCCTATGTCGGCAATACCGTCAATAACCCCATCCATCATATTTTTTGCGCCAAGAAGTGTGGACCCAGGAAATGTCTTGACCTTGACTTTGCCATTAGTGCGTTTTTCCACCTCATTCTTCCACCTCTCCATCTGAACGCACGGAAACGTGGATGCCGGCGGGAAATTGGCATATCTCAATGTAATTGTCTTGTCCGCCCTGACCGTATCAGCCAGGGTCAACGCCAAGAGAACCGTTAGCAAAACCGAAAAAAGCTGATAAACCCTTCCCATGCTCTCCTCCTTGGTCTTTTTTTCAACTCGCCTGGCGTCTGTCAAACAAACGCCTTGATTTCCTCTCCGAACGGGGAAGAGAACCGTAATCTACCACTCTCACCTGCGCGGAGACCATGATCTTACTCTTTATCTTTTTCTGTATTGCGTTCTCTATATCCTTATCATGAACAGGATCGGCCTGTGGATCCCGTTCGACATTAATGAGCATATAATCCTTGCCGGAATGCCGTTCAAGCTCGATATTGTATTCACTGGAGATCCCATCAATGCTGGAAAGTATTTCATCTATCTGTCCAGGATAGACGTTTACTCCCCTCAAGATGAACATGTCATCGCTTCGGCCAAGGATCCTGTCATGCCTGGGAAATATCGAGCCACAAGGGCATTCCCCAGTAATACTTCTTGTGAGATCCCTGGTACGATAACGGATCAGAGGAGCCCCCTCCTTTCTCAATGTGGTCACCACCATTTCTCCTATCTCACCGTCCTTGACCGGTTTAAGGGTATCAGGGTCCAATATCTCGAGAATAAAGTAATCAGCCCAGTAATGGATTCCCTGGTGGTAGCTGCAGTCAATACCTGTACCAGGCCCGTAAAGTTCCGTCATACCGGTAATGTCGTAAAGATGATCAGCTCCGAGAAGATCCAGAATCGCCCTGCGCATGGCATCACTGCAACGTTCAGAGCCCTGAATAACGGTTTTTATATTGATTTTGTCCGTTACTCCCCTTTTCTTGGCCTCCTCGGCCAGCAAAAGCGCCATACTGGAAGTACAGCATATTACATTGGGTTTAAGATCAACCAAGAACTGAAATTGCACATCAAGATTTCCAGGCCCAACCGGGATAGCCAGTGCCCCTACCCTTTCGCACGCCGCCTGGAAGCCTGCGCCCGCAGTCCAAAGCCCGTATCCTACTGCAATCTGAACGCGGTCTCCAGGCCCTACGCCCGCCGTACGAAATGACCTGGCAAAAAACTCCGTCCAATCCTCTATATCCTTTTTCGTATAGGCAAGGACCTTTCTCTTTCCAGTGGTGCCGGAGGAGGAATGAATCCTCACGATCTCTGTCGTCGGGACACTTAGAAGGGGAAAGGGGTAGCCCTCTTTGAGGTCGTCGGCGGTGGTAAGGGGAAGCCGCTGCAAATCATCCAGGCTTTTGATGGAATCAGGCCCTATTCCTGCCTCGTCAAGACGTTTTCTGTAGAAGTCACTTCCATGGTAAGCATGTTTTACTGTCCACTTCAGCCCTTCAAGCTGTATCTGTTGCAGTTCCTCCCTTGACCGGATATCTTTTCCTTCTTTTTTTGAATACTCCTTGCTGGCCATAAAAACTCCTTAGGTCTCTCATTAAGATGCCTTCGTTATCAATAGCCAGATGACTTGTCAAGGATATCATTGGGTCTTATCGCGCTGAAGCCTTATTAATCCTAGGTGAAAGCCTGTTTCCCAATACCTGCCGTTACGACTCTCATCTTTGAAGGTCTTTAACTGTAAGTTCGCCGAAAATGCGAAGCGGAGAGCATGAAGTCGTACTCCTTGTACTTCAAGGGGCCGACAACAAAGCAGGTCAAGAAGGATCACCAACTGCCTAATTCGGCTTCTGGGCCACCATTAAAAACACCGGAAAGGTTTTAAAGTTTCCCTTTTCCTGCTCCTTTTTAATTTCGTGGGCTGTTGCAAATTCAATATTTGAAAATCCAAGTTCTGAGAGCACACGGGACAATTCTGCTTTATCAAAACCGTGGTGCATCACTCCTGGGGCATTTTTATCATGAAATGAGCCATCCTCCTTTTCCAGGTCTGCCACTGCCAAAAAACCACCTGGATTCAAAAGGAGGTAAAATGTTTCCAAAAGGGAGGTAATATCCTTTATGTGATGAAGTGTCATGCTGCTTACTATCAAATCGAACCGGTCAGAAAAGGAGACCTCCTTGGTAAAGTCCCCATATACGGGATGCACGTTGTCCACTGCCTGACTCTTTACTTTTGTCTCAAGTACCTCCAGCATTCCCTTGGAACTGTCCACGGCCCAAATTTCTTTTACCCTTTGGGCCAGGCTTAGGGTGAGAAGCCCTGTTCCACAACCATACTCCAACACCCGCATCCCTTTGCTAAGAGGTATATGATCAAAAATTGTCGAGGCCACATCACGGGCAAGATCTCTTCTGGCTGGCTTTTCATCCCAACTCTTTGCTGCTTCATCAAATTTTTTGACATTTGCGTCACTAGAACTCATATCGACTACCTCAATCAGTATAACTGCCAGTTGTCCTTCAACTGATTCATCTATTATGTTTTATACAGTTTCAGACTCTTTTGTTTCATTTTTCACAATATTGTTTTTATAATTTAATCCAGAAATTGATTCCAGGGAATCTCTAAAAATATCCTGTGCCCTATGACTGCGTTGCTCGTCGGCCAAAAATGGTGGCATACCAAGAGTATATTGCGCTTTTTGTCTCCTTGCGCCTTGTCCTCGAATAAAAAATCTTATTTTTTGAGGTTCTCTTGAGTACAGGACCGGAGGAATAACAAATGGACCTTGCCATAAATGAAGTCTTTGTCCCCGATTTCCTAAAGATGGAATTTGTGAAACTGTCGGTAGGAATAAATAAGGGTAGGATAGCTGCACTCTCCCAGGCTCCGCTTGAGGCCGAAAAGGTAATAAATGGAGAAGGCCGTTTTCTGACACCTGGACTAATAGATTGCCATTGTCATATAGAGAGCTCTTTTTTGGTGCCTTCGTTGTTTGGCGACACGGTAGCCAGGTGCGGCACACTCCACGTGGTTGCAGACTGTCACGAGATAGCCAACGTGGCAGGCAGAAAAGGGGTGGAGTTTTTTATGGAAGATGGCAAGCGTTCACCATGTTCCATTTATTTCGCAGTTCCTTCGTGTGTACCGGCCACTGAATTCGCCACTTCCGGAGGAAGACTGGACATTGAAGATATCACATACCTCCTCTCCATGAAAGAAACCGTGGCCCTTGGAGAATTGATGAATGTGCCTGGAGTGATAGGGAGGGAGCCACGCTTCATGGAGATGATCGGTCATGCCCAAAAACATGGAAAAAGGGTAAATGGCCATGGAGCAGGACTGTCTGGAGAAAGGCTTTTGTCATACGTTGGCGCAGGGGTGGAAGATGATCATGAAAATGAGACATTTCAGGAAGTTAAGGAAAAAATAGAAGCAGGACTCAATGTATTTTTAAGAGAGGGGACCGCTGAACATATGGATGACGGGGCGTATGAGATACTGAATCTGTACCCCGACAAGGTCATGTTCTGCACTGACGACAAAACTATCAACCACATATTCGAATCCGGCCACATAAACTTCCATCTAAAAAAGGCAGTTGATCTTGGCATCGACCCGCTGGTCGCCCTCAAGGCCGCAAGCTATAACGGCCTTACCTACTACGGATTAAAAGAGTACGCAGATATACGTGTGGGTAACCCAGCCAAATTGGTATTGTTCGAGGACCTGAAGGACTTCAGACCATCCATGGTTATCGTGGAGGGAAAACTCTTGAAAGAAGAGAGAATACAAAAAGTTGATGTACCAGATTTTTTGTCAAGGTCTCTTAATATCAAGCCGTTGACCCAAATTCCTCCCATTGAGGAATCATACCTGGGAATAGCCATCTGGGTAAGGGATGGGAGCCTGATTACTGAAGCAGTCAAGGTAGATCCTCAAAAAGATGAATTCGATGTGGAATCCGACCTGTTAAAAATAGTAGTCTGTGAAAGATATGGGCACGGCAGAATAGCTTCTTCCAGGATAACCGGTTTTAACTTGAAAAAAGGCGCAATTGCCTCTTCTCTTGCACATGACTGCCATAATATCGTGGCTGTCGGGACAAGTGACGATGCAATTTTAAAAGCAGTAAACAGTATCATCACACACAATGGAGGCCTGTGCGTTTTTGACGGTGACAACACCAGGACATTGTCCCTGCCCGTAGGAGGAATCGTGTCCTGCCAGGAGCCAAAATCCTTGTCAGGAGAGTTGCAATCTATCAAGGCAGAGGCCCTTGCCCTTGGTTCGTCCCTCTCAGATCCTCTGGCCACGTTAAGTTTTATGGCCCTGGAGGTAATCCCGCATTTAAAACTGACCGACAGGGGACTTTTCGACGTAGACAACTTCCGGTACTGGAAGGGATAAAAATGAAATCATCACCTAAAAAAACAAACTGTACGGGCCAAGATTTAGAAAACACTTCGATTTTCTTAAAATCAGTTTGACATCGGGTTATACTATTGAAATATTTCCTGGTACAGGACACACACTAAAAAAAGGACACTACTTTAAACTCAGCTTTACTAGACACAACCTAGCCTGAAGATGGTGGAATATAGCGAATTGCCTGCATCTACAATTCAGGTGCACTGTCGCTTCTATAAGGTGGATGTTATGATAATAAACTCAAAAAAAATCCTGCTGTTATGCGTGGTGTTATGCCTGGGGATCAACTATTTATCCATGGCATCCCCTTTCGCCGGCACAACAGACAGGCATCCGGCGGACTCCCGGTATGAAAAAATGGATTACGCCCTTTATCGTTTGATTAATGGCGAAATCAACAGCCGCCAGATCAATGTCCTTTCCCGGTCGTCCCCAAAAAAAACGGAAACAGTACAGGTAGTGTTGATCCTTGGTCAGGATGTTGATGCTTCCATTATTCAAAGGCTGGAATCAGCTGGAGCCAAGATACAGACCTACCGGGCAAACATGATCCAGGTAGAGATATCCCGTTCTTTATTGGCCGATTTGGCAACATGGACAGAAATCCTCTATATACGCCAGCCCAGAAGGCTAAAAAACCACGCTGTCATATCAGAAGGAGTGTCTGCCAGCAAGGCCAACATCCTGCATTCAGCAGGGATAACAGGGGCCGGTGTAAAAATCGGAATCCTTGATTCGGGATTTTATGGTTATGAAAGTCTGTTGGGCATCGAGTTACCTGAAAACGTGGAAACGAAAAACTTCAGAAATGATAGCTGCGGCATCTCAAACTGTCCGTCTGAAAAACACGGCACAGCAGTAGCGGAAATCATTCATGACATGGCCCCTGATGCAGAACTATACCTTGTATCTATCAATACGGACCTGGAATTCGTTGATGCAATAGAGTGGCTGAAGAATAACGGGGTTCAGATAGTAAATGGCTCGATTGGCTATACGGTATGCGGCCCCAAAGACGGTTCGAGCCATTGCAGCAGGATAGCGGGCTCCCTGAGAGATGTTGGCATACTGCCTGTCTTCTCTCAGGGCAATTACGCAGTCCAACACTGGACCGGTGAAAACAAGGACCAGGATGGAGACGGCTTGATTGAATTCGACTCTGGTATAGAGGCGATTGTTTTTTCTCCTTTGAGTCCAGGAGAGGTAACCGTAGTAGTCAACTGGGATGACTGGGGAAACATTCCAGACCTTCCCTCTTCGGACCAGGATATAGACCTAATGGTCCAAAGTATCGACCCTATTACAGGAGTAGCCCAGACCGTGGCATTGAGTGCCAGTCCCCAGGCCGGAAATCTGGGCCAAGAGCCTGTAGAGGGGGTAGTCTTTAACGCGATCCCTTATTTCTTATACAAGATCCTACTTTTTAACTATGATGTAACAAGGACATTCAAGGTAGATTTAACTGTTACCGGTGATAACGATAACATCTTTGATATCTATCCCTATGTCGAAGCCAGCTCTCTGACATCCCCGGCAGACAACAGCAAGGTATTGTCCGTAGGCGCCGCGGGCATAGATGGAGCCATGCATTCCTATTCGAGCTGGGGACCGACATGGGATGGGAGAATAAAACCTGACATTACTGCATACGCAGGGGTGTCCACGGTAACCTATGGGGATCTGTCCTTTTATGGGACAAGTGCCAGCGCTCCCCATGTCACTGGGGCCGCTGCACTCATCAAGCAGGAACATCCCGACTGGGGCCCGGATCAGATCCAGGCAGCCCTTGAAATGTGGGCAGTGGATACGGGTCCGGCAGGGCAAGACAATCAGGCCGGCCTTGGTCTGTTGAAAACGGATGATCTGTTGGCTACCATCGGCCCCGATATCGACCCGTTGGGATTTTGGTGGGATCCGGGCCGCGAGGGTTCAGGCATTTCCATTGAAAGAAATTCGTCCCAGGATTTTTTGGCCTGGTACACATATTCATCCGGTACAAGTGAGGGGTCGCCCACATGGTTTTCTTCCAACGGACAATCGTTCAATCACATGTTGGGGCCAAACCAGTTACTGGCCTGGCAGGGCTGGCCACTGGGAACCCCTCCGGGCATAATCACCCCAACCCAGGCTGGAGAAATAACCATTCTTTATACAGGCAATGACCGGGCAACATTGAGGGTCAAGGACCCTGCGACCAACCAGGTCGTGACTACCTGGAACCTGGAACGTTTTCTCTTTATGGCAAACTCAAGTGACGCACGGAATGGATGGTGGTGGGATCCCTTGCAGCCCGGCAACGGCTTCTTTTTCGAGTTCCAGGACGGCAACCTCTTTGCTGTCTGGTATCATTACCGAAGTGACGGCACGGGCAGATGGTGGACAATTTACCAACCCGATTTTTCAAATGACGGGACCCAGGCCCTATCCATTACTGAATGGAATGGGGGATCCTGTTTCACATGTCCCCAGCTCACACCATATTCAAGAAAGGTGGGAGAGGCGATACTGACCTTTTCAACCGACAATTCTGCCACCTTTTCCTGGTGGGCAAACGGCATGCATGGCACCTACAACCTGGAACCATTTCTTCACTGAGCAATGATCTTCTGATATAGTTGATGCTGGATATCTCATGAATACGCTGCCAACGGACAAGGATCTTTCATTTCCCCATATTCTCCGGGTAGAGGCCTCTGCCGGTTCCGGCAAGACCTACCTCCTGGCCTGCCGGTTCATCCAGTTTCTGCTATCCAGGCGAATTCCCAAAAGCGACCTGTCAAACTTGCTCGCCATAACCTTCACCAACGAAGCCACCCTTGAGATGCAGAAACGCATACTCGAGATGTTGAAGCAGGCGGCCTTCGGGGATTCCTCCGTACATGACGCATTGTCTCCACTGGTGGGAATAAAAGGTCAGAATCTGGAAAAAAGGGCGGTTGAAGCAGTAGACAAGCTCATTTTCCATTATGACGAATGGCAGATTTCCACGATTGACAGTTTTGTCCACCGGCTAGTTCGTTCGGCCCAGGTTGAACTGGGTCTTGCCCAGCAGGAGGAGATAGATCCCAATGAGACATTTCTTCTAAGGGAGTCATTTGACAAACTCCTGCTGAAGGCCTCAACAGACCAAACCCTGTGGTCCTGTTTCAAAGACTGCCTGGATCATTATTTACACACCCGGGCCAGTGAATCCTGGTGGCCCAAGGAACATATACTGGGCCTGTTGAGAAATCTTTATGAAAAAGAGGGGATCTATGGAAAACCATTCAAAAAAACCGCTGACATAGACCTGATACGTGCCGGAAACCAGGTAAAAAGGGAAACATCTCTATTCTTAAAAGAAATAGAAAAGGCAGCCATTACCCTGAAAAAAAATTCCCTTAAGGCACTGGAACGACTGGCAAGCGGCGACTTCAAGGGTTCGCTTAAACTCTCCATATGGAAGAAAGATACGTTTTCCGAGTTATGTACCAAGAATGCATCGATTCCCTCACATTTTGAGGAAAAATGGCACAAGCTAGTCCAAATGGTAAAAGATTATGCCGAGGCCAGAGCCATAGAGGGTCACGGTCCCATTCTGCGCCTTCTTGCCCCGTGGCAACACGAACTCTCGGTCCTCAAAAGCCGGTCAAGGGTCATTTTCTTTAACGACATAAATAGACTTGCAGGCAAGCTCTTTGATTCATTTTACGTTCCGGAAATCGTGTTCAGAATGGGCGAGAGGCTTTTTCATTTCCTTTTGGATGAATTCCAGGACACGAGCACGCTTCAATGGCAAAATCTTAAACCGCTTCTTGAAAACAGCCTCTCCCAGGGAGGCTCGATCTTCTGCGTAGGAGACCGAAAACAGCTCCTTTATCGCTGGCGTGGCAGTGATGTCGAGGTGTTTGAAAGGGGTCCCAGGGAATTTGAACCAGTAGATCCTAACTCCCTGATAGACATCTGCCTTGAATACAACTGGCGAAGCCACGAGGCGATACTCAAACTGGTTTCACTGGTCTTTTCGGAAGATAACCTGTCGAGATGGTTGAAGGGAAACAGACTCCATGAGCTGATACCCAGGGATCAAGTCCTGTCCATCTTCTCCGGGGCAAAACAGAAGCTTCCTCCCCCTCTAAAAGAAAAAAGAAGGGGTGGCTTTGTAAGGGTCGAACTACTCGAGTTCGAGGGCACGATTGACATAGGAAAGAAGACGGCCAACCAAAGGCTCCTGTCTATACTTAAGGAGAAAGTGCTGCCATTCTATCCTCCTCGGGATGTGATGGTGCTAGTGAGAGAAAATGGTGACGCGGAGGATATAGCCCACTTCCTGGTACAAAACGATATCCCTGTCTGCTCACAACGCCAACTCGATCTACGCAGCGATAGAATCGTTCAGGAAATTTTACACCTCCTGCACTTTTTGGATGACCCTGGTGATGATCTCAGCCTTGCAACGTTTCTAAATGGCGAGATAGCCAGCGACTTATGGCCAAATCACCTTTCACCACAGGCCAGGCACCAGTGGGTAGAATCCATCCTATTGAAGGGAAGAAAAGAGGGCAGCCGTTTTCTCTTGTTTGAACGATTAAGGGATGAGTTTCCTTCCTTCTGGGACACTGCCTTCAACCCCCATCTAAGCGGAGCCGGATTTCTTCCATTATATGACCTGGTAAGCAATATAATCAGGACGTTTGAGATCAAGGAACGTTTTCCAGAGCACAACCAACCAATATCCCGATTTCTGGAACTGGTCCATGACCGCGAACCATTTGCCGGCACGGACATACGAAATTTCCTAGAATGGATGACCAATGCACCTGACGATCTCTTTTCAGTAAAGATTTCACATGACCTGGACGCTGTACGCGTAATGACGATACACAAAGCTAAGGGGTTAGAGGCAAGGGTTGTCCTGTTTCCCTGGGCCACCCTGACCAAAAAAGGCGGAACCGAGGTATTGGTCGAGACAGACAAATGGCTCACCTCTCTATGGACTACCCAGGAACTGCGCTCCGTTTCCGAGGATCTGGACACCCTTTATAAAAGGGAAAGCGGACTAAACATATTGGACGAATTGAACGTACTTTATGTTGCCCTGACCAGGGCCAGGGAGTGTCTTTACTGCATTGTACCTTCAACTTCCAGAAATCTTCTGGTCTCACTCATAGGCCCCATGCTCAAAAATGATGTGCTAGAAATAGGACAAATTCCCATCAACTGCGACACGCCTGAAACCGAAATTTCAAAAACATCACTGCCCCCTCATGTGCCTGTAAATGTAAAGAAAAGAAATATGTCCGCCTGGGAACACTTCCTAGTGCGTCGTCCCTCTGAACCGGCATCTGAATATTCCCTGTCCAGAAAAAAGGCCCTTTACGCAGGGGACCTTTTACATCGACTCCTTGCGCTGATCGAACCTGGTTTTCGATGTCCAAGGGATGTAAAGGCAGTGGAAGAAGAGCTTCTACACCTTTCACGCAAACTCGGCACACCAGCCCTTGGCCAAAAGGCGCAGACCCTTGATTTGGGTCACGTGGCCCGCACATTGTGCCTTCCAGAGGCAGAGCCCCTTTTCTGGCCTGAAAATGGCGCATCGGTCTGGGTGGAACGTGAAATAGCCGATGAAAAAGGCAATCTCTACCGGATGGACCGGGTGGTACTCGGACATGAAAAAATATGGATAGGGGAGTTCAAAAACTCGCCCCTCATCCGCAAACGGGACATCAGGCAGCTTGCCCGCTATTTGGAACTTATGAAGGAAATCTATCCTGGCTATCAGGTAAAAGGACTCATCCTGGCGATCGGGAAAGATGAAATTATCACCCTAGGCATGCTCTTTCACTGCTGGATCATGCGCTTCAGATGCTGACAAACATTTTTTAATAAAGTTGTGACATTAAAACCATTCATGACATCATGACTTCAATTTTTTCCCATTTTATTCTTGTCTCCTCTTGAGTTCTCGACATCGTTTCCACTACAAGAGACATTGCTACCAGGTTTACACCCGTCTTTACAGCCACAACAGCCTTTTCGACAATCAAAATTTTTCACCTGTTTAAAGATCGTTCTCACGATGTACAAAAAAGCCACAACGACTATAATCGCGATTATGAAATTTACCATCAAATACCTGACTCCTGCCACTCATCCACAAAAGCTCTTTTATCTACCCAAAACATGCAATTGCCCTAGAGGACATCTTCGTCATCAATTCCTTCAGGATTCAAATTTAAATCTTTTCTTGTTAAAAAGATCCAGACAAATGTCCACCACTTGAGTGTCATAGAGAATACCTCTATTCTTCGAGATTTCCTCGAGAGCCTTGTCAATCCCGACAGCCGGTCGGTAAGGTCTGTGAGAAGCCATGGCTTCAATAACATCAGCTACGCATAAAATCCTTGCCTCAAGG
>CAZUIH010000021.1:0-26655 GCA_964620365.1 uncultured Desulfobacterales bacterium
GCATAATATGGGATAAAGAGGGCATACGACTGCCTGCCCGGATTTCGTTCAGACTGGGATGTCGGACGGCTTGCATCCATAAGGAAGACTGATTAATATGTTATTACAACATTTCCCTGTTTTTTCCCTTACCTGCTAAGCGCTATTTTTCGACCTTTTGTTGCAAAAACGCTTCGTCTAAGCGAAAAAATGTGATAGGAGGTTTGCTGTGAAAAAGATAAAATTAGCAATTGTAGGTGTGGGAAATTGTGCCAGCTCCCTTATTCAGGGAATCCACTATTATACCCCAGAAAAAAAAGATGATGCCGTAGGCCTGATGAATTGGGAAATCGGGGGGTATGCTCCTCATGATCTCCAGGTCGTGGCTGCCTTCGACATCGACAGACGCAAGGTCGGTAAGGATGTAAGCGAGGCCATATTTGCGCCACCCAACTGCACTACTGTATTCTGCAAAGATATCCCGAAAAGCGGTGTCAAGGTAAGCATGGGACGGATCCTGGATGGATTTTCGGAACATATGAAGGATTATCCTGACTCCCATACATTTGTGTTGGCTGATGAAAAAGAGCCGGATATGGACGAGGTAGTGCAGATACTTAAGGACAGCGATGCACAGATTCTGGTAAACTATTTACCAGTAGGATCTGAAGAGGCAGTGAGATTCTATGCTGAGTGTGCCCTTCGGGCCGGGGTAGGGTTTGTAAACTGCATGCCGGTGTTCATTGCATCAGATCCGGAATGGGCGAAACGCTTCCAGGAAGCAGGCCTTCCAATAGTGGGAGATGATATAAAGGCCCAGCTGGGAGCCACGATAACTCACCGCACTATTGCTGATCTTTTCAAGAAGCGTGGCGTGAAGGTGGACCGCACATATCAGTTGAATACAGGTGGAAATACGGATTTCCTGAATATGTTGAACCGTTCCCGTCTTGCTTCCAAGAAGGAGTCTAAGACAGAGGCGGTCCAGGCCGTGCTCGCTGAACGTATGGACTGGGAAAACATCCATGTAGGACCAAGCGACTATGTTCCATGGCAGAAGGACAATAAAATTGCCTTTATACGGATGGAAGGAAAGCTGTTTGGAGATGTGCCAATGAATCTAGAATTGAGGCTGTCAGTAGAAGATTCTCCAAATTCCGCCGGGGTGGCCATAGATGCCATCAGGTGTTGTAAGCTTGCCATGGACAGGGGCGAGGCCGGCATTGTGGAAGGTCCAAGCGCCTTTTTCATGAAACATCCTCCTGTGCAATATACGGATGATGAGGCATGGCGTCTTACCCAGGAATTCATTAACAGGAAGAAACCCTACGTGGCAAAGGTGGAAGATGTCAGCCAAGATGCAATTGCAGCATAATTTGCCAACATGTACCGGTGTTATATTGGCAGCAGGTAGGGGAAGCAGGCTCAAGAGCCAGGGGCGTCCCAAGCCCCTGGTCTCTTTCATGGGTATGTCTCTGCTGGAGAGGAGTATCCGTACGCTCAAAGCAGTTGGAATGCGAAGAATCGTTGTTGTAACCGGATATGCCCATAAAGAAGTGGAGCAATGTGCCGAAAGACTTGGGAGGAAGCTAAACCTGTCTGTCTCCTGTGTATATAACGACCAGTGGCAAATTGGGAACGGGAGTTCTGTCTTGGCAGCGAGGAGACATGTCTCCGGGCCATTTGTGCTGGTCATGTGTGATCATATTTTTTCAGCTGATCTTCTCGAACGACTTCTGGACGCGTCTGTCCCGGATGGAGGGGTTTTGTTGGGGGTGGATGGAAATCTGCTCAATCCTATCGTGGACAGGGATGACGTCACTAAAGTCGCTCGAAGGAACAACCAGATAATTGAAATAGGCAAGTCCTTAACCAGGTATGACGGGTATGATACCGGTGCTTTTTTGTGCACCCATGGGCTTTTCAACGCCTTGGAGAAAGCGATTTCAGAAGGCGAAGGGACCCTTTCGCAAGGGATCATGATGCTTGTTTCGGATAAAAAGGTCCTTGCGGTCGATGTTACGGGCTGTTTCTGGGCAGACATTGATGATGCTAAGGCCATCATGCGCGCGGAGAAGGCCTTCATGCAGCAATTCAGGGGTAAGCTCCATGATGGTCCGGTGTCCAGATGGCTCAATCGTCCCATATCAACTCGTCTTTCACGCTGGCTTGTCTGGACTCCGTTGAGCCCCAATCATATCAGCATAATCAGTTTTTTAATGGCCCTGGTGGCTGCCTACTTTCTCAGCAAGGCCTCTTATTTTAGTTTTGCCCTTGGGGGGCTTTTGGCTCAAATGGCAAGTGTGGTTGACGGATGTGACGGGGAAGTGGCCAGAATAAAATGGCAGAAGTCCGAGTATGGGGCGTGGCTGGATGCGGTTTTAGATAGATATGCGGACGCATTCCTCCTCACTGGCATCACGTGGCATGTGGCAAACTACAGGCTCCCAGAAGGTTATGCCTGGCTCCTGGGACTCATGGCCATTGTGGGGTCGCTGATCAACAGCTACACGGCGGATAAATATGACGGTTGGGTAAAAAAGAGGCAGCAGAAACATCGATTTCGCCTTGGGCGTGATGTGCGGATGTTCCTGGTTTTTCTATCAGGGGTTCTTTATCGGCCGGTAGAGCTTCTTGTGGTCCTTGCTGGGCTCATGAATGTAGAAAACATCAGGAGGATTTGGGTCTGCAGGACAGGTTGAGTCGGAATAATGCGTTGTTTTCCGTTTTTTTGAGTGAGCATTGCGCCTAGTCATGTCAGAGAGAGGGAAGCTGGACAGTTCACTAGATGAACAATGTGTCTTCTCAAGGATCAGATCCATTATAGCGAGTTCCTCGGTACCGGAGGATCCCTTTCATGCAGAAGACACGCTTGCATGGCTCCAGAAACTGTCTGCCGAGATCGATCTCCCTTTAAAGATAGCTGCCTATGGTCATGACATAGAACGGGCGCTTCCTGAAGGCCAAAGGACTTCACGAAAAGATTATGCTGATTACGACGCCTTCAAGGCAGCCCATGCGAGAAAAAGTGCTGCCATACTGCACGATATCATGGTGGATTGTGGAATTGATAAAGATGTTGTTGCCGAAGTCTGCAGGCTGGTCACGTTGCATGAAAAAGGGGGAGACCCCCGTTCAGATCTTTTAAAGGAGGCGGACTCCCTTTCTTTTTTCACTGTTAATCTTCCCTTCTATTACCAGCGTGAAACATTAGAAGAAGTGGTGCGACGGTGTAGCTGGGGTTACAGGCGACTTTCCCCAAGAGGTAGGGATCTCTTGGCAAAGATAAACTTTTCTGATCCTTTATTGAAAAAAATTATTGATAGTTGCCTGGTTGGACAGGTGATTGCGACACGACAATAAAAAAGAGGAGCTTTGCCGCTCCCCTTTAAATCCGATCAGAATCAAAATGTAATAATTAGCAACCTTCAACAGCTGCGGCTCTTTTGACCTTGATGGTTACGTTGTCGCCAGCTTTGGCCTTGCATTTCTTTTTCAGGTTAATGACAATCTGCTTGCCGTCATTGCTGACTACCTCGCCTTTGCACTTTGCCGCATAGCTTACTCCAGCCATGCTTACGGAGAGTACTAAAGCCAATACCAGTGAAGAAATTTTTGAACGCATAGGAATGTCCTCCTTCTTTTGATCTCTTCGGCCCCTCACAGCGCCTAAACGTGTTTATTAAAAAAAGTACTAAACGCTGTTTAAACAGGTGTCAAGTAATTTATCAAGTTCTCGTGATGATGCGTATAGTTATTTATGGTATAATAATTTTATGCAAGTGCGATGTCTTGAGTCTGTTCGCTTCGCTCTTTATACCCTACCCCTCCTTCGGAGCTGGTTCCCCGAAGCCTCACCTTGTGTCTGGTGTTCTCCAATAAAAAAGCTGATTTTAGAGGTCCTGAAAGATGTGTGGGAATAAAATTCTGGCACATGAAACCTAGTTTCATTGGCCGAGACATGATCCCGAATCATGCACTTCAAATATTGAAGGAATATTTCTTCCTTTTTAAAAACAATAAATCAACAGAAGGTGCCTGTGAAAGATCTTCACCCAGAATGTGCAACCAGTTATGTCGGGATTTCCTTGAATATTTTAAAGCCGCAAGGGGTGATTATTTCACCGATAACTCACCAACTGCATAATCCGGAATAAACCGGGCGATACCCGCTTCAAATGTTTAGGGGGAGTTGTGGCCGTTCATGTTTTCGGCTTTTTGCAATTTGTTTTGATAGGATGTAAATAAATTCTGTTTAAAGTATTGCGCTTGGGCCTGAGGTGTTTCATATTCAAAAAGAAAGGCATTTTGTAATTTATAGTAGTTCGTATTATAGGAATAGATAAATGACAGCAATGACCGTTCATACCTCTGTTTTGTCAAGCCACTCATTTGTTAGGCCTCATAATAAAATTGGGTTGTTATTGGATCTTGTAAATAAATTGAATTCTGCCTTTCTCCGGGCCCAGGACCTGGATGAGATATTGCGGGCCGTTTTAGTTGGGGTGACGGCCGGAGAAGGATTGGGATTCAACAGGGCCTTTTTGGTGTGCCTGGATAAAAAAACAAATGTATTGAAGGGAAAGATTGCATTGGGTCCTTCTTCCCAAGAGGAAGCGGGTAAGATATGGGGGGAACTGGCCCAGAGTCCCCTTTCACTGTTTGAGATAGTGGACAATGTGAGGGAAAGTTTAAACGATCCCTTTACCCCGATAAATCAACTGGTCAAGAAAATAAATGTGCCCTTGTCGAAAAGAGACCATATACTCGTAAAATCAGTTCTTGAAAGAAGGGCCTTTTCTACCCAGGCGGTCTTTCCGTCTGAGGCTTTTTCTTGTGAAAATTATGATGATATTGCCAAGATTCTTGGGACGGACTGTTTCGCAGTAGCTCCGATTGCCACGGAGGATACTCTATATGGAGTGGTAATAGCCGATAATTTTGTGACCAAGGCCCCTATTACCCCTGATGATCTGGATGCCCTTCAGCTTTTTGCGAGCCTGGCGGCCATGGCCTCGTGCAAGGTTCATATGTGCGGGGTGTTAAAGGATAAGGTCAAAACGTTGGAGACTATCAACAGACAGCTTGAGTCTCACAAGGAGCATCTTGTCAAGGCGGAACGTTTTGAGGCCATTGGGCGGATGGCTGAACAACTGTCGCACGAGATCCGAAATCCTCTCAGCGCCCTTGGAGGAATGGCACGTATTTTAGACCGGAAAGTGCAGGATCCTGGACTTAAGCAATACGTTGATACCATAGTCAGGCAGGCACAGAGGGTGGAGCAGACCTTGGGGAGCTTTTTTGACTTTTCAAATATTCCGGAGATAAATCCGGAACCTCTTAACCTTTTCAAGCTCATAGAGGCCTCTATAGCCCTGATGCGATCAGAGATGACGCGGCTCAACATCTCTTGGCATACCCATCTTCAGGGCGAAGAGCCTATTATTCATGCAGACAGAATGCATCTTCAGCAGGCGATACTCAATCTTATTAAAAATTCCGTTGAGGCCATGCCTGAAGGGGGCCTGCTGTTGGTATCTGTCCTTAGGATGGAGGATACCGTGCAAATCCAGATAACAGATACAGGTCTTGGTATGGCAAGGGGACATCTTGAAAAAGCCACCGAGCCTTTTTTTACAACCAAAACCTGCGGTCTAGGCCTTGGCTTGAGCCTTGCCAAGCAGGTAGTTGAGCTTCATGGGGGCAGGATCTCACTGGAAAGAAACAGATTCGGGGGTACTACGGCCATAATAAATCTACCGTTTGTCATGGAAGAAGGAAATAGGGATGCAGGAAAGAACAAATCTTGACCTGATTGACACCCACGCGCATCTTGATATACCCCCCTTAGGTGGTCAAGAAGAAGAGATAGTGTCTCGCGCCATGGATTTAGGGGTGACCCAGATAATTACAGTAGGGGTTGATCTTGAAAGTTCAGAAAAAGCAGTGGAATTGGCTAGTAGGTTGAATAATGTATACGCTTCAGTAGGGGTTCATCCTCATGACGCCAAACGAGTGAGTGATTCAGAATATGATAGGTTGATAGAGCTTTCTGCCCACGAAAAGGTGGTGGCCTGGGGTGAAATTGGGCTTGATTACGCCAAAAATTATTCTCCGCCGTCAGTTCAGAAAAGATGTTTTGTGAGGCAGCTTCATATGGCCCTTGAATTGGGGTTGCCTGTGATTGTCCATGACAGGGATGCCCACGACGATGTGCTGGAAATAATTGAAGGAGAAGTCAAGGGGAAAATCAGAGGGGTAGTTCACTGTTTTTTCGGGGATAAGGGTATCGCAAGGAGGGTCCTCGACCTCGGATTCATGATATCCGTAACAGGAGTGGTGACCTTCCCCAAGGCTGACCAGTTGAAAGAGGTTGTTCGCTACGTCCCATTGGAACGGATGTTCCTAGAGACAGATTCTCCTTATCTTACGCCGGTTCCATACAGGGGTAAGCCAAATGAACCCGCAAGGGTCTTTTATGTGGCAAAGGAAGTCGCAGGGCTTAAGGGTGTCAGTATAGAAGAGGTCGCTAGATGCACAAGCAAAAACGCAAGGGACTTTTTCAATCTGTCCACCCCTTGATTTTGGCATCGAGTTCGCCCAGGCGTAGGGAACTGATGGATGCCCTCGGGATCGATTACAAGGTTCATCCAAGTGCCCATGAAGAGCCGCCTCCCCTTCCGGGTGAGCCGCCTGAGAAATACGCCTCGCGTAATGCCCTGGCCAAGGCCTTGGATGTCGCCCATCTTTTCCCTGATGCGGTGATCCTGGGAGCGGATACGATAGTGGTGCTGGACGGGGAGATTTTGGGTAAACCGCGGGATTCAGATCATGCCTTTTCCATGCTGACGAGGTTGAGTGGAAGGGAGCACGAGGTGATTACCGCATGCGCTGTTTTATCGCCCCGAAAAGGGAGGCCGTTGGAGTTTTGTGTTACTACGAAGGTATTTATTTCCCTTGTCCCCGAGGAACTTATCAGGGGTTATGTCTCAACCGGGGAACCCCTTGATAAGGCGGGGAGTTACGCAATTCAGGGGATCGGGGCATTCATGGTGGAAAGAATAGAAGGGTCCTATACCAATGTAGTAGGGTTGCCCATGTCTCACTTATTGGATGTTTTGAAAAGGCATGGGATGATTTATGTGAAAGGGGCCGAGTCTGACGTTGATGTGTCATAACGGACGATTAATCAGGGCATGATTTACGAAAACTTGAAAAGTATAAGAGAGCGAATAGAGGCTGCAGCCGAGCGAAGTGGCCGCAGTAAAGAAAAAATACGCCTCGTTGCGGTTTCGAAGAGGAAGGATATAGAACTGATCAGGCAGGCTATTGCCGCCGGACAGAAGGCATTTGGTGAAAATTACGTACAAGAAGCCGCACTGAAGATAGAGATTCTCAACCGTGAATATGATGATTTGGAATGGCATTTCATCGGACGCCTGCAACGAAACAAGGCAAAGGCTGCAGCAGGATTGTTTGACTGTCTCGAAACCATTGACAGTCTGAGGCTTGCGGAAGCTGTTGACAGGCATTCTAGGGCAGTAGAAAGAAAACTGGATGTTTTTGTCCAGGTAAATATTGCCAGGGAACCCCAAAAGGCTGGCCTTGCACCTGAAGAACTTATTTCATTTTTTCACCACGTTTCTTCACTCCAGTTTATCAACATCAAGGGACTCATGACCATTCCACCTTATTCAGCTGATCCTGAAGATTCCAGAAAATGGTTCCGTGGTCTGAGAGAGCTTCAGGATAAGATAAATGAACAAGTTTATGGCAAAGAGATTCTGACTGAACTGTCGATGGGCATGTCTAATGACTTCGAAGTCGCCATAGAAGAAGGGGCCACGGTGGTACGTGTAGGTACAGCAATCTTTGGTCCCAGGTCCTAAGTCCATGGGATCCATGTGAAAGGCTGGACAAGGGCTTGATGTCGACGGAGACAAAATTTCGTACTGGCTGCATAGGACAGATATTTGTCTGTATAAACTCAGGCTTCAATGCCTGTGTTGGTGGGCGGCTCTTGGGCCAAGGAGTTAGCCCTCCAGTGGGCTTATGTTAAACAGGAGGTATTTTGCCGATATGTATGAAGTTTTTGTTCAAACCCATTTTTCTGCTGCACATTATTTGAGGAATTATCCCGGTCAGTGCGAGCATCTTCATGGTCATAACTGGAATGTGATTGCGGTTGTCAGGGCCAAGGAACTCAACGAGATAGATGTTGGAATCGATTTTCGGGATCTCAAAAAGGCACTAGCCAAGGTATTTGATGAGCTGGACCACACCAATTTAAACGATCATCCTGACTTTCAGGAAAGAAATCCATCATCTGAGTTGCTTGCGAAATATATCTATGAAAAATTCAAAGGTGAGCTGGCCCAATTTGAAGGGGTCGAGGTCGCAAGGATTACAGTGGGAGAGACCCCCCAGACCGGGGTCTCCTACATGGAGGATTAGTGCGTTCCATGTCTGGACTGGAAAAGTCGCTCCTCGTGACGGAGACTTTTACCAGTCTTCAGGGGGAAGGGAACTGGGCCGGATATCCCTGTTTTTTTATCCGGCTCACCGGGTGTAATCTTCGCTGCACATATTGTGATACCAAATACTCATATGAGGGGGGACAGGCAAGGTCTGTCTGGGCACTCCTGAAAGAATGGCAGGACAGTGGAGTGCCCCTGGTGCAGGTTACTGGGGGAGAGCCCCTGTTGCAGGACGGTGTCTACGCCCTTTTGGAAGCATTGGTTGACAAAGGAGCCACGGTGTTGCTGGAAACAAACGGTAGCATCTCATTGAAAGGAGTTCCTCCACAGGTGTCAGTCGCCTTGGACAGAAAGACTCCGGGAAGTGGGATGGAGTCGTCCTGGACGGAAGAAAACCTACGTTTTCTTGGAATGAATGACCTAGTTAAATTTGTCATTACAGATCGTGCTGATTATCAGTGGGCACTTGCGGAAGTAGAGCGTACAGGTATGCATCTCTACACACAGGTATTGTTCTCTCCGGCCTGGGGAGTGCTTGACCCTGTTGAGCTTGCCAGTTGGATGGTGGCGGACAAGCCGCAGGCAAGGATGCAACTCCAATTACACAAGATGATTTGGGGTGACAAAAGAGGGGTCTAGTCCCTTCTGACAAGTATCAAGCTCATGGCACTTCCACCTTCATAACGACCGTTTTCCAATCTTCCTGAAAGGCGCTTTCTGCGGTTGTTAAGCTGAGGTGCGCCACAATAGGATCGGCCGCGTGTAGGGCGTTTCAGGTAAAAAATCACATAATATTTCCCTTTAAGACCCTCAAAAGGCGTTGACAGTCTTCAATAAATGAGGTAAAAGCAAACACTAGTAAGCTCTGAATGGGGCCTCATTTTTTGTAATGGTTTGATTTTCTTAGAAAATTGCATATTGGGGAGATAGAGAGGGGAGTTTCATGATAACAATTGACGCCTCGATACTGGCAGAAATAATTTCCGTTTTGGTTTTGATGGCTGTCCTGAATGCAATTCTTTACAAGCCGATCAGGCGTGTCCTTGAGGAAAGAGAATCCCGTATGTCCGATATCCGCAGTGATGCGGAAAAATTTGAGCGCAACGCGCAGCGGTTGTTGGAGGATTTTAATCGTAAGCTTGCTGAGGCTCGTCAGTCTGGCCAGAAAGAAAGGGAGCGTCTCAAGCAAGAGGGGCGCGAGGAGGAGAAGACGCTGCTTGAGGCCAGTACGGGAGAGGCTGAGGCAAAGAAGCAGGAGCTTTTGTCTGACCTTGGTGCCCAGATTGAGGCTGTTCGCAAGGATCTTGCTGGGCGGGCAGAGGCCTTTGCTGCAGAGATAGCTGAGAAGCTGCTTGGGAGGGCTGTTTAAATGCGTTTATTTAATAAACGGTTGACTGCAGGGCTTTTTCTGGCTCTGTGTGTTTCTCTGGCTGCGGTGATGGGGCGTCCGATGTTGGGTCTTGTCTGGGCTGAGCATGGGCAAGGCGAGGCGGTTGAGCATGCTCAGCCGCATGAGGCTGTCGGTGGTGAAATGGCCCATTCGGCAGAGGGGCATGTCGAAGAGGGGCATGTGGCATCCGAGGCGGCGCACGGTGGTGGTCACGAAGCGGGTCATGAGGGTGGCCATCACGGCATTACCCATAGCCAGTTGATGAACTTTATCTGGCATTGTCTTAACTTTTCAATTCTTGTAATCGTTCTTGTTAAATTCCTGAAAAAACCAATCACTGATGCCCTTGAAGGTCGTAAAGAGTCTATTCGTGCTGCATTTGAGGAGCTGCAGGCCAGTAAGGAAGAGGCGGAGCGCAAGTATGCCGAGTACGAGCGTAAGCTTTCTACTATGGATGCAGAAGCGGAGCGCATACTGAAATCCTTTGTGGAGCAGGGGCAGGCGGAAAAAGAAAAGATAATTGCTCAGGCCCATGAGGCGGCTGAGCGTATAAAGGCTCAGGCTGAGCTTTATGTTCAGCAGGAGCTTGCCAGGGCCCGCAAGGAACTTCAGCGGGAAGTGGCAGATATGGCAGTAAAGATGGCTGAAGATCTTGTTCGTAAAAATATTAATGAACAGGATCATCATCGTCTTATAACTGAATACCTTGAAAGGGTGGTGCAGAAAAATTGACCAGCACAGTAGTAGCAAAAAGGTACGCTAAGGCACTCTTCGCGGTTGCAAGGGAAGAGGGTAAGTTAGAGGCATATGCTCAGGTGTTGGCAGATATAAATGCTTTTCTGTCAAAAAGCCCTGACATAGAAGCCAGCCTGGAGAGCCCGGTGTTCCCTATCGACTTGAAGCACAAGGTGGTAGAGGAGTTGGTGAAGGCTTACGGGGTGGACGATGTTATGGCGAATTTTCTCCGGCTGTTAGTGGAGCGGGGGCGAATACAGCACCTGAGGCTTATAGCTGAAGGCTATCAGGAGTTAATGGATGAAGAGATGGGTGTGGTGCGCGCGGTTGTGAAAACGGCGGTACCGCTTCCTGAAGACCTGAAGGAGAAGATGGCTGAGGCCTTTGCTCAGGCGAGCGGGAAGAAAGTGGTGTTGCAGGTGCAGGAAGACCCTGAAATAATTGGCGGCGTTGTAGCCCATATCGGCGACATGGTATGGGATGGCAGTATAAAAAGCCAGCTTCAAGGCTTTAAAGAATCTATAGGGAGGGGTGAGCTGGTATAATGGCACAGATAAGAGCAGAAGAAATAAGCGACATTATAAAGAAGCAGATACAGGATTACGAAAAGACCGTCGATTTGGCCGAGACCGGTACGGTCCTTTCGGTAGGTGATAATATTGCCCGTGTCTATGGCGTTCGTAACTGTATGTCCATGGAGCTTCTTGAGTTCCCTGGCGGAGTTATGGGGGTTGCCCTTAACTTGGAGCAGGACAACGTCGGTGTTGCCGTTATGGGTGATGTCGAGGGGATCAAGGAGGGTGACCTGGTCAAGAGAACGGGGAAGATCGCCCAGGTGCCAGTTGGCGAGGCTCTCCTTGGACGCGTTGTGGATGCCTTGGGTAATCCCATTGACGGCAAGGGGCCGATAAACGCCACGGAATTTAGGCGTATTGAGATGAAGGCCCCAGGTGTTATTGAGAGGAAGCCGGTTCATGAGCCTTGCTATACCGGGCTGAAGGCGGTGGATGCAATGACTCCGGTTGGAAAGGGGCAGCGCGAGCTGATCATTGGAGACCGTCAGATCGGTAAGACAGCCATAGGTGTTGACGCGATTATAGCCCAAAAGGAAACTGGGGTTTACTGTATATATGTAGCGATTGGGCAGAAGCAGGCAACGGTTGCCCTTGTCGTTGAGGCATTGAGGCGTGCCGGGGCGATGGATTATACCACGGTTGTTGCGGCTAGTGCCAGTGAGCCTGCGTCGTTGCAGTATCTTTCTGCTTTTGCTGGATGCGCAATGGGGGAGTATTTCAGGGATAATGGCAAACATGCCCTGATTATTTATGATGACCTTTCAAAGCAGGCGGTTGCATACCGTGAGTTGTCCCTTCTGCTGAGGCGTCCACCAGGACGTGAGGCTTACCCTGGTGACATTTTTTATAACCACTCACGTTTGTTGGAGCGTGCAGCCAAGGTTAGTGATGCCTTGGGTGCAGGAAGTCTGACTGCGTTGCCGATCATTGAGACACAGCAAGGTGACGTTTCTGCATACATTCCTACTAACGTTATTTCCATTACAGATGGTCAGGTTTACCTGGAGCCATCCCTGTTTTTCGCAGGCATTCGCCCGGCGATCAACGTCGGTCTTTCGGTTTCGAGGGTTGGTGGTGCCGCACAGGTTAAAGCGATGAAGCAGGTGGCAGGTACTCTGCGACTGGATCTGGCCCAGTACAGGGAGCTGGCGGCGTTTGCTCAGTTTGGGTCTGATCTAGATAAGGCCACACAGCAGCAGCTTAGACGCGGTGAAAGGCTTGTTGAGATTCTTAAGCAGCCTCAGTATCAGCCGCTGACTATGGAAAAGCAGGTGCTCATACTCTATGCTGGTACACGTGGTCTTTTGGATGAGTTGCCGGTAAATGTCCTTCAGGAGTTTGAGAGGGAACTTTATGGTTTCGTTGAGAACAAGTATCCCAACATAATGAGCGAATTGAAGGAAAAAGAGGAGATTTCCGACGACTTGGATAAGAGAATGAATTCTGCTATCCAGGAGTTTGTTGCAGAGTTTAAGGCAAATAGGAATCTGTAAAAGGTCGAAAGGGGCAGTATTCAATGCCATCGCTTAAAGACATTCAACTAAAAATAACAGGCGTTAAAAAGACGGAGCAGATTACCAAGGCCATGAATATGGTCGCGGCGGCGAAGCTTCGTGGCGCCCAGGAGCGGATGGAGGCCTTTAGGCCGTACGCTGAGAAGTTTGATACGGTGATGGGGGAGCTCGCAGGTTCAGCCAATCCGAGTGCGTTTCCTTTAATGGCTGTGCGACCGGTAAAGAAGGTGCTGTTGATGGTCGTCACGTCGGATAGGGGTCTGTGTGGGGCTTTTAACGCACATATTATCAATAAAGCGGAAAAATTTATACGTGCGCAGAAGGAAGAGGGACGTCAGATATCCTTGGCTACCATAGGTAAAAAAGGTACGTCCTATTTCAAGAGATCAGGTGAAGAGGTGCTGTACTCAGATGTGGATGTTATGGGAGACGTCCAGATGTTTACAGCGCGTCAGGCTGGCCAAGAGATGATCAGGCTCTTTCTGGACGAGCAAGTTGACGAGGTCCAGTTGCTCTACGGACGGTTCGTCAATGTTGTGACGCAGAAACCAACTCTGCGCCGACTTTTGCCAATAAGCAATGAAGGCCTCGGGGAGACTGAGGGGGAGGGAACCCAAGGGCCGCAGGCGACATATATTTACGAACCTGAGCCGGAGCAGATTTTAAACCAGCTTATGCCCATGTATGTGAACGTGCAGATCATGCATGCCATGCTGGAAACGGCCGCAAGTGAACAGGCAGCTAGAATGACGGCCATGGACAATGCTACTAGGGCTTGTAAGGACATGATAGAGACGCTGACTCTTGTCTACAATAAGGCAAGGCAGGCCTCCATTACGAAGGAGCTTATGGATATTGTAGGTGGAGCAGAGGCCCTTAAAGGGTAGACTCCTAGATTGAAAAATTACATGCCGTTGGCAACGGCTGGGGAGGTAGGATAAAAAATGGCTGAAAATGCAGTAAATATAGGGAAGATAGCTCAGGTTATCGGGCCGGTCGTTGACGTTGAGTTTGAGCCCGGTCAGCTACCTGCTATTTTGAATGGGCTTACCGTGACAAATCCGGCCATTGATGACACAGAAGATAATCTTATCATCGAGGTAGCCCAGCACTTGGGCGACAATATGGTACGCTGCATCGCTATGGACACCACGGACGGGCTTGTAAGGGGGATGCCTGTTAAGGATACTGGCGCCCCAATCAAAATACCTGTCGGACCGTCCACACTGGGAAGGATCATGAACGTCGTCGGGAGACCGGTTGACGGCAAGGGCGATATAGTTTCGGATACGTACTATCCCATTCACAGAAAGGCCCCTGAATTTGTGGAACAGGATACAACGGTTCAGGTTTTGGAAACTGGTATTAAGGTTATTGACCTTCTGGTGCCGTTTCCAAGAGGCGGTAAAATGGGCCTCTTCGGCGGTGCCGGTTGTGGTAAGACCGTTATCATGATGGAGATGGTCCATAATATTGCTATGCAGCACGGCGGTATTTCGGTGTTCTGCGGCGCAGGTGAGCGAACACGTGAGGGTAATGACCTTTACCTGGAGATGAAGGAATCTGGGGTTCTTCCCAAGGCCGCCCTCATTTACGGACAGATGACAGAGCCTCCGGGAGCAAGGGCTCGAATCGGTCTTACTGGTCTAACCGCTGCAGAATATTTCCGTGATGAAGAAGGGCAGGATGTGCTGTTCTTCATTGATAATATTTTCCGTTTTACTCAGGCAGGTTCAGAGGTTTCTGCGCTTCTGGGACGTATACCTTCCGCCGTTGGTTACCAGCCAACATTGGCTACTGACCTTGGTGCGTTGCAGGAACGTATTACCTCTACCACAAAGGGGTCCATTACTGCTGTTGAGTGCGTCTACGTGCCAGCTGACGACTTGACTGACCCGGCGCCGGCAACCACCTTCGCTCACTTGGACGGTACGGTTGTTTTGTCCAGGCAGATTGCTGAGTTGGGTATATATCCTGCTGTTGACCCACTTGACTCCACATCTCGAATACTCGATCCAAATGTTTTGGGTGAGGAGCATTACTACGTGGCTCGTGAAGTACAGCAGACCCTTCAGAAGTACAAGGATTTGCAGGACATTATCGCCATCCTTGGTATGGATGAATTGTCAGATGACGATAAACTGACGGTTCAGCGGGCCAGAAAATGTCAGCGCTTCTTGTCCCAGCCTTTCCATGTTGCAGAGACCTTTACCGGTATGCCTGGTAAATACGTAAAGGTTGAGGACACTGTTCGTGGATTCAAGGAGATCCTTGAAGGTAAGCATGATGACCTTCCCGAACAGGCTTTCTATATGGTTGGAACCATAGAGGAAGCAGTGGAAAAGGCTAGCAAGGGCTAAAGTAATTAACCACAAGAGTTCTTGAATAAGGTAGAAACATGGCTAATCAGATACTTCTGGAAGTAGTTACACCTTCTAAGCTGGTTGTCAGTGAGGAAGTGGATATAGCCACGGCCCCAGGGGCGGATGGTGCCTTTGGAGTAATGGCAAACCATGCACCTCTTCTTTCCACTTTGAAGGTCGGGGAGATGAAATACTCCAAAGGAAACGAGACTGTACGCATGGCCATCAGCGGCGGCTTCTGTGAGGTCTCAAATAATAAGATGACTGTACTGGCAGAGGCAGCCGAACGGGCCGAGGAAATAGACGTGGAAAGGGCTCTCAGGGCCAAGGAAAGGGCTGAGCGGCGACTCCAGGAGGCACAAAGCCATAGGGAGAAGATTGATATTGCAAGAGCTCAGGCCGCTCTTACCCGTGCTTTGGTCAGGTTAGCGGTGGCCAAGCAATCATCATAAACGTTATTTAAAATAGAGAGCTTAAAAAGGGCAAGCTGTGGCTTGCCCTTTTATTGTTTAAACGCCTGAAGAGTTTCATATGACAGGAATTGATTCCATGGTAGAGAACCGTTCCTGGGCTGCTGTGGTCTTGGCGGCGGGAAAAGGCACTAGAATGAAGTCGGAGGTGCCCAAGGTTCTGCATAAGATCTTGGGTAAGCCGATGATCGGTTATGTTCTCGACCTGGTGAGCCAGCTAAAAATCGATGAAACCATTGTGGTGGTCGGCCACAAGGGGCACCTGGTAGAGGGGCACTGCCGTGGTTATTCTGCGCGATTCGTTTTTCAAAAAGAACAAAGAGGGACAGCCCACGCAGTTTCTTTTGCGGTAACGGAACTCGATCATTTTAAAGGCGATGTCCTTATTTTGTGTGGAGATACGCCTCTTTTCAAAAGGAATACCCTGGAACAGTTTATGGCTCGTCATTCGAGGGAAGGCAATAAGTTGTCGGTATTGTCGGGAAGGATGGCCGAGCCAACCGGTTATGGGCGAATACTAAGGTCCCCTGACGGGAAAGTAGTCGGTATCCGGGAGGAAAAGGATGCTACTGCGGAAGAAAAAAAGATTAACGAGATCAATACCGGCGTCTATGCTTGTGATGCCGATTTTTTATCTGATGCCATAAATAGAGTTGGGTGCAACAATGCCCAACAGGAGTATTATCTAACGGATATTGTCTCGGTTGGATATGAAAGGGGAGAGCCGCCAGGGGCCTATTGTCTGGCCTCCGAGGAAGAGATCCGAGGCGTTAATAGCAGGTTTGACTTGTCATGCGCGGAGGAAATATTGTTAAAGAGAATTCAGAGACAGTGGATGATGAATGGTGTGACCTTCGAAATGGCTGGTACGATTTATATAGAACCGTCAGTAACCTTGGATCCAGACGTCCTCATAGGACCTCATTGTGTAATCAAGGGGCACGCAAAGATCGGCAGAGGAGCAAGGTTAGGAGCTTTTTGTTATATTGACGGGGCAAATATCGCTCCTGGAGCAGAGATTGCTCCATATAGTTATATTGTAGAAATGGAGTAACAAATGGAAAATAAAGAACTTGCTATCCTTGAAGAAAAAATTGACCGGCTCTTGAAATATCTGTCTGAACTGGAGAATGAGCGTTCGATGCTTAGGGAAAGGCTTGAGACTCAAGATAGGCGTATAGAGGAACTGGAACAATCCCTAAATGAAATAAACCGCTCGAGAGAAGAGGCTAGATCTAGGGTGGCGGCCCTTATTTCAAAAATAGAGGATTTTGGTAAATCCGGTGATGAACAGAATAACCTGAGACAGATTGACTGAAGGAAGAGACGAGGGACAGGTTAAGTTGGAATCGGAAAGAATCAAATTAGATTTTTTCGGCCACACCTATTATCTAAAGGCAGATGATCCCGGAATCGACATAAGGGAGGTAGTGGAATATGTTCAGGAAAAGCTCAGAGAGCAGGAGTCCACTAACAAATCCTTGCCGCATCACAAGCTTGTAGTCCTGGCGGTGCTGAACATTGGTAAAGAATATATACAGGTCAAAAATAGATTGAAGCAGCTGGAAAGAGAGATAGCCTCTGACGCTGAACGCCTTGCCATAAAAATCGATGAAGTTCTGGCTCCAAAGAGATAATAACTCTCAATAGTCAGAATCTAGATATTTTAATCGTGATATTTCGCCTAAAAGTACCTATAGGCCGCCTTTGTTAACGAAAATACAATTTTGAACCCCTCGCCTTTTCTTAAAGGCGGATTTAGAGTATAGTAGACTCACAAGAGAAAATAATGGATTCCCTGCGGTGTAGGTGATCGGTATACGGTGTTTGTTGAGCCAACACCCCATACAAGGGGGTCTTAAATTCACTTCCTGCGGAGGGAGAGAACATCTCTTTCCAATGGATGTGAACAAGACACCCACCTGAGTTACTCAGGTTCAATAGGCCCGGCCGACACCGCACAAGCGGGGATTTTTAGGCTATAACCCCATCTGGGTCGATATATATTTTACGGATTTGGCTAGGGTTTTTCTTTGAGCAAGAATATTTCTGATATCGTAGTTACTGGGTGTATGTATTAGATTAGCTCAGTTATATATTTTTTGGATAGAAAAAAAGCATATCTTGAAGTGCGTGCGTCATGCTTAGTTCGTTTTTGCTCAATCAATGAAAATAGATGGCTCTATTGACTAGGAGTTTGTAATGTGTATCAAGTTCCTATCTTTTCCCGCTGAGGTCTGTAACTAGGCCTGCTGCCATGCAATCCTGCCAAATTCATTAACTGTCGGATAGATAAACCAATTTTGGCCCAAGGGGTGTGGCCATCCTATATATTTTAAGGAGGTGCCACCCGTATGGAATACATATATGTAGTGTTGCTGGCCGTAGTTGGTCTTGCGCTTGGCCTAGGCGTAGGAATGTGGTTGGCCAAGTGTACCAAAGAGGCGACGCTGGCTCCAGCCCGGGAGGAAGTAGAGCGTCTGGTGAGGGATGCTAGGGCCGAGGCGGAACGCATCAAGAAAGAGGCCCGCATTCAGGGGCAAGAGGAACTGTATCGGCTCAGAAGAGAGGCCGAAGAAGAGATAAAGGAGCGTAAAAACGAGCTGCAGGTTCAGGAAAAGCGCCTTATTCAAAAAGAGCAGCAAATAGAGAGGAAACAGGAGCTCGTTGATAAAAAGGAACTTGAAGTCCTTCAGAAGAGCAGGGATCTCCAGGCAACAGAGAAAAGGCTGGAGGAACGAAGCAAGGAAATAGATACCCTTTATGTGGAGCAAAAGACGCAACTTGAAAAAATTTCTGGTATGTCGACCCAGGAGGCTAGGGATTTCTTGTTGAAGACCCTGGAGGCGGAGGTTAGGCAGGATGCGGCCAGGCTTGTGAAGAGAATAGAGGCCGAGGCCAAGGAAAAGGCTGACAAAAAGGCTAGAGAAATTTTGTCCCTGGCTATTGCCAGATATGCGGGTGATTATGTAGCTGAACGAACTGTTTCGTTGGTCCCTTTGCCAAATGATGAGATGAAGGGCAGGATAATAGGCCGAGAGGGGCGTAATATACGTGCCATCGAGGCAGCTACGGGTATAGACATCATAATTGATGATACCCCCGAGGCGGTCTTGTTGTCCGGCTTTAATCCTGTTAGACGGGAGGTAGCAAGGATAGCGCTTGAGAGGCTCGTTGCTGATGGCAGAATACATCCTGCCAGGATAGAAGAGGTCGTTAAAAAGGTAGAGAAAGAGATCGAGGTTACGATAAGGGAGGCTGGAGAGCAGGCGACTTTTGATGTAGGAGTTTATGGGATTCATCCTGAGTTAATTAAGTTGTTAGGGAAGCTGAAATTTCGTACCAGCTATGCGCAGAACGTCCTTCAGCATTCGGTCGAAGTCGCATTCCTTTGCGGGATAATGGCGGCTGAGCTCGGTATTAATGTAAAAAAGGCGAAACGTGCCGGGCTATTGCACGATATAGGAAAGGCAGTGGACCACGAGGTAGAGGGGCCACACGCCATCATAGGGGCGGATCTTGCCAAAAAATATGGAGAGTCCCAAGATGTTATTCACGCATTGGCGGCGCATCATGAAGATGTTAAGCCAGAAACCGTGTTGGCTGTACTGGTCCAGGCCGCGGATGCCCTTTCAGGGGCAAGGCCTGGGGCTCGTCAGGAGATCCTGGAGTCTTACGTAAAGCGCCTTGAGGATCTAGAGGCCATCGCAAAGTCTTTTAAGGGGGTTCAGAAGACTTATGCAATTCAGGCGGGCAGGGAAATCCGAATTATGGTACATAGCGATCAGGTTTCAGACGCGGAGGCGAGTCTGCTTTCAAGGGAAGTGGCAAAACAGATTGAGAGCCAGTTGAGTTATCCTGGCCAGATCAAGGTTACGGTTATTAGAGAGACTAGGGCTGTTGAATATGCCAAGTAGCGGCTGAGGTTAATGCTGGAGGTTTCAGAGTGATGGAAAGGGATATTGATAAGGCCCTTTCTCTGATCAAGAGAGGGGCAGTAGAGATAATTGATGAAGAGGAACTAGAGAAAAAGCTCAAAAAGGCTATTGATTCGGATACTCCGTTGAGGGTCAAGGCAGGATTTGATCCTACTGCCCCGGACCTGCATTTGGGTCATACGGTGTTGGTCCAAAAGATGCGCCATTTCCAGGAATTGGGGCATCAGGTAATTTTCTTGATCGGTGATTTTACAGGGCTGATAGGAGATCCTACCGGAAAAAACGAAACCCGTCCGCCACTCACCCCCGAACAGGTTCAGGAAAATGCCAGGACCTACAAAGAACAGATTTTCAAGATACTCGATCCTGAAAGGACACAAGTTGCCTTCAACAGTCTGTGGATGAATGAAATGAAATCTATAGACATGATCCGCCTGTGTGCAAAACACACTGTGGCCAGGATGCTTGAAAGGGATGACTTTAAAAAGAGATTTCAGGGCCAAAGACCCATAGGAATCCACGAATTCATATATCCTCTGATTCAGGGATATGACTCAGTTGCGTTGAAGGCTGACATTGAACTTGGGGGCACTGATCAGAAATTTAATCTACTTGTAGGAAGACATCTCCAGAAAGAATATGGGCAAGAACCCCAGGTGGTTATTACCATGCCCCTTTTGGAAGGCACTGACGGGGTCAATAAGATGAGCAAATCTCTAGGAAATTATATAGGGATTACAGAGCCTCCGAGGGAGATGTTTGGAAAGCTCATGTCAATTTCAGATGAGTTGATGTTCCGTTATATGGAATTGTTGAGCTCCGTTAACCTAGAAGAGATAGAGGCGCTCCGTTCGGACATCAAGGCAGGTAAGGTGCACCCGAAAGAGGCAAAGATGAATCTTGCAGAAGAACTGGTTGCAAGGTTCCATGGGGCTGAGGCAGGAAAGGAGGCAAGGGCTGGTTTTATCGCTCAATTTAGCCGGGGAGAGGTGCCCGATGATGTCCCTGTCTTTGACATTGAAATAAAGGCAGGAGAGAAGGTTTATCTTCCGAGAGTGATGAAAGAAGCAGGTCTTGCCAAGAGCAATTCTGAGGCCAAGAGACTGATAAAGCAGGGGGCGGTAAGCATAGACGGAAAAAAAGTCGGCGGGGAAGAGGTCGATTTTCCTTCGACCGATGTAATACTCAAAGTAGGAAAGAGGCGCTTTGCACGGATTCGATGCCATTAGCATATTGGGAGATAGGAGGTCACATGGGTAGCAACGTCTTGTCAGGCAGGTTTTTTGAGAAGGCCCAGGAGGTGATCCCAGGCGGAGTTAACAGCCCGGTGCGGGCCTTCAAGGCCGTGGGATGTGATCCGGTCTTTATCGACAAGGGCCAAGGATGTCACATTTTTGATTCGGACGGAAACAGATATATTGATTACGTATGTTCCTGGGGGCCGATGATCTTGGGGCACGCCCATCCAGAAGTTAATGGTGCGGTAGCTCAGGCCTTGGAAGAGGGTACTAGTTTTGGTACTCCCACCTGGCGAGAGGTTGCCCTGGCCCAGAAGATATGCGAAATGGTTCCATCCATAGATAAGGTTCGCCTTGTAAATTCAGGAACCGAAGCAACCATGAGCGCTATTCGCCTCGCAAGGGGATATACGGGCAGGAAAAAGATAATTAAATTCGATGGCTGTTATCATGGGCATGCAGATTCATTTCTCGTTAAGGCCGGTTCCGGGGTGGCGACTCTGGGAATACCGGGGAGCCCGGGTGTCCCGGAAGAAGTGGTTGCAAATACCATAGCGCTTCCCTTCAATGATATAGACGCGCTGAAAGACTCTTTGGAAAAAGAAGGGGACCAAATAGCGGCTGTAATCGTGGAACCTGTCCCTGCCAACATGGGGGTGGTCATTCCCCATCCCGAATTTCTGCCTGCGTTGAGAGAGCTCACGGAGAAATTCTCAGTTGTATTGATTTTTGATGAGGTTATTACCGGATTTAGGGTCGCTCCAGGGGGGGCCCAGGAATATTTTGACATAATGCCCGATCTTACCTGTCTGGGAAAAATAATAGGAGGAGGATTGCCTGTTGGGGCCTATGGTGGGAAGAAAGAGATAATGGATCATATAGCCCCTGTCGGCCCGGTTTATCAGGCAGGGACCTTGTCTGGTAATCCTCTGGCTACTGCCGCAGGGCTGGCTACCCTTGAAATCCTGAGCCGTCCGGGCATTTACGAACTCTTGGATGAAAGAGCAAAGGCCCTGGCAGAAGGCTTGTCTGACCTCGCAAAAAAGTATGGAATTGAATGTTGCCTACAGAGGATAGGGTCTTTGATGACTACCTTTTTTGGTATTAAAGGCCCTGTGACCGATTTTGCCTCGGCTTCAAAGTCAGATACCGACCTCTATGCCAGGTTTTTCAGAAATATGCTGGCCGAAGGGGTGTATCTCGCACCTTCACAATTTGAAGCGGCCTTTGTATCTCTGGCTCACGGCTGGGATGCCATTGATGAGACTGTTCATGCTGCTGAATCAGCATTCAAAAAACTTGCTTAATTTTTCGCTGGTTTGAGAGTTGTTCAAGAAATGGATTGACAGCTCTCATCCCCTATGATATCTGATATATCCAAATATCCAGGGGAGATTGATAGGGGAGAGGCAATTCCTGAAATTAAAATGAATGAGAGCCCGTTCAGTATATACCCTGGATGGAGCTGTCTAGTATGGTTAGATGGGCAGCATTAAGAAAGAACTCGCAATACAGTTTCGCAGTCTGAGTAATGCGCTGACGATATCGCTGTCAGTAGTTTTTTCAACGTTTGCAGGGGTTCTTTCTGGATATTATTTGGATACCCGTTTGTTTGATGGGAAAACGTATCCCTGGCTGACGCTTATCTGTCTGGGTTTGGGGTTGGCGGGTGGTGTGAAAAATTTCCTGCTGTTGAGTAAGCGTTTCAGTAAGGAATCCGAGTCAAATTCGGGTGCGGATTCCGCCTCAAAAAAAGGGGAGAGTAAAAGGGTCAAAGATGATTCTGAAAAATATCCTGATGGGTGATCTTGGGGAGTATTTTTCCAAGTACTTTGTGGCCGCCAATTGGTTACTTCTGGCCGTTATGGTAATTGTGGCGGTCGTGGTTTCAACACCCAAGATGGCATCAGGGATTTTGGCTGGCGGCGTGGTGGCCAATCTCAACTGCATCGGTTTGGAGAGGGATTGCAGAAGAATGATACGATGGCGCACCATGGCTGCGTATTATGGAGGTTTGGCTGTTAGGTTGGGTCTGATAGCATTGGCTGTAACGGCCATCCTTCTGGTATTTCCAGCCATATTCTCACCGGTTGGATTGTTTATAGGTTTGTCGGCACCGGTGGTAATCTTTTATTTGTTGGTTTTGGCAATGGTTATCCACAGAGTTCGTTTTAAGGAGGCTACGTAGCCATGGAACATCCATTACTTTTTTTGAGTCTTTTGTTTGATGCAATAGGACTTCCCGCCCACGGCGGTGATAGCGTGTTGGCTCAGGTCCTTGCTCCACACATGCAGTATAGCTATCTGGCCATGATAATCTGTCTTGTGCTTGCCAAAATGGGTACAAGCCGCATAAGCATTGAGGCCCCAACAGGTATGCAGAATCTGATGGAGGCCTTTGTCGGCGGTCTTGAAGAGTTTATCGATGAGCAGACCCATGACAAGAAAAAGACCAGGATTATTTTCCCTATGATAGCCACGTTCGCCCTTTACATCCTTATTGGAAACTACTTGGGGCTTATCCCAGGGTTTATGTCTCCAACGGCGAACATCAATGTCACCCTTGGGTGCACAGCAATATCAATAATTACGTATCATGCTCTTGGTATTCGATTCCATGGTATCAAGTACATAAAGCACTTTATGGGGCCTATCCCATGGATGGCACCGGTCATGTTCCCTATTGAAATCTTCAGCCATATAGGGCGTATCCTTTCTCTGTCCATTCGACTTTTTGGTAACATGGTATCTAAAGAGATTTTATTGGGACTGCTTTTTATGTTGGCAGGTCCTTATCTCGCACCGCTGCCAATCATGTTCCTTGGTGTGCTTGTGTGTCTGATCCAGGCATTCATTTTTATGATGCTTTCCATTGTGTACGCGGTGGAGGCAATGTCTGAAGGTCATTAAATTTTAGGAAGAAGGCCAAATAAAATATACTCTTAAGGAGGGAAAAGACGTGAAAAAGTTTTCTCTGGTTTCAGTACTTTCCATGGTAATGCTGCTTGGTTTTGCAGCAATGGCAATGGCTGCTGACGGCGACGTTGCAAAGGGCGGTCATGTAGGCTTCCTGATGGCTGCATCTCTGTTGGCTGCAGGCCTGGGCGTAGGTATCGCTGCTTCTGGTTGTGGTGTTGGTATGGGTCATTGTGCCCGTGGTTGTCTTGAGGGAACCGCAAGGAATCCTGAACTTGCTGGTAAGCTGACCGTTACCATGTTCATCGGTTTGGCTCTTATCGAGTCTCTTACCATTTACGCCCTCGTTGTTGCTCTGATTGCTCTTTATGCCAACCCAATGCTTCCAAAGCTTATGTCCATCTTCGGACTTTCCTAAGAAACAGTTCGGCAATATTGATGGAATTGAACGGCTGTGGAACATAGTTCCTCAGCCGTTTTTTTGTATTCATCAGAACCGAGGAAAATCTAAGCTGGTGGCCACTACTCTGCCTTGAGGTCAACTTCAAGGATATAGTCACCTTCCGCCAAGCTGTTCAGCGAGGGAAAATATCTCCAGGATTTTTCTGTAGCATGGTTGGGGAGCCCTGGAAAATAACCTGCCCCCCTTCTGGACCGCCACCTGGGCCCATTTCTATTATCCAGTCTGCATTTTCAAGTAATTCACGCCGATGGTCAATTATTATCACCGAATGACCGTTATCTATCAGTTCATCCCACTGGGCTACAATTTTTTCAAGGTCACATAAATGAAGACCCTGGGAAGGTTCATCCATCAAATAGAGAGTGTGGCCTTTCGGGGGGCTCGACAATTCTTTCGAGAGCTTTAGTCGCTGAATTTCACCGCCTGATAACGTAGAAGTTGGTCGTCCTAATTTCAGGTAGCCAAGTCCTGTGCGTTCAAGTATCTCAAGAGGAGAGCGGATAGACGGAATTTTTGAGAAAAAGTTTGCTGCCTCAGAAACGGTCATCTCAAGAATGTCTGATATAGATTGCCCCTTGAACTGAATGGCAAGTACATCTTGATTGAATCTTGCGCCATTACATACCTGGCATATCTGCTCCACCGGTGGCAGGTAATCTAGATCCAGGTAAATACGGCCAAGGCCTTTGCAATACTCACATCTTCCACCCTTATGGTTCAGGCTGAAATATGTTTTTTTGTACCCCCTTTGCCTTGCCTCCGGAGTTCGAGCCATAAGATCTCTGATTCGATCGAAGATACCCAAATAGGTGACAGGCAGGGAGCTTTTTCTCCCAAGGATAGGAGCCTGATCGACCACTACAGTAAAAAAATCCCATGGCTGGCCGAATGAAACCGTGATTTCCGCGCAGTGATGCGGAGTCTTCCGTTTTTTGAGGCCCTGTAATTGCTCAATAGCTGGTACCAGTTCCTCCATTAACAAAGTGGTTTTACCCGAACCTGATACCCCGGTTATGCAAACGAGACACCCAAGTGGAATTTCAACGGAAACGTCCTTGAGGTTATTTTTGCTGGCGCCTCGGAGAGTCAACTTGCCCTTTGGCGCGAAGCCTGGCCTGTTTATGGTCCTGGTACCCGACATAAACATGCCTGTTATGCAACGGGGATTTGTTTCCATCTTGTCAGGCGGCCCTGAATAGATAATTTCCCCTCCGTTGACACCAGCTCCGGGGCCCAGTTCAATGACGTGATCGACCAGCCTTATGATGCCGAGGTCATGTTCAACCAGGAGAACAGAGTTGCCTTGGCCCTTCAATTTTTCTATCTGGCGTAGTAGCCCCGCATATTCCCGGGGGTGAAGGCCCAATGTCGGTTCATCCAGTATATAAAGCACTCCAGTAAGGTTACGTCCCAATTGAGTACCAATTCTGAGTCTTTGAATCTCTCCACCAGAAAGGGTATCAATGCTGCGAGATAGGGCCATGTAGCCCAATCCCATTTCCTTTATGGGGCTGAGGCGGGATAATATGGCTTCGGCAATAGTTGCCCCTGCTGCCTGGTTACGAATTGGCTCTGGGGTCGAAGTATCCTTTGGAAAGAATACATCATTCAAAAAATGCACTAATTCTTCTATGGTGCCATCTATGATGCCTGGATAAGTCGACGACTTGATACTGATTCCCCTGACAAAGGCGTTAAGGCCAGATCCTTTACAATGGGGACACGATTTCGTTGATGATGGCATCTTGCCCACTCCACCGCAGAAAGGGCATGCCCCCTCGGGATCTTTTCCAGAAAAAAGTTGGGGCCGCAGCTCTGGAAATTTTGTTGCACATCTGGAGCATTTCAGCGCCTCGTTGAAAATAAGAATCTCAGGTTCCTTGCCTGTGTGAGATGAATGAATTTCTATTGCAGCGCTTCCGTTGCCAATTTTGAGGGCAAGCCCCAGTGAATCCATAAGGCGCTGCAGTATCCCCTCTTTTAGTACTATACGATCTATGATGACTTCCAAGGAGGTTACAGGTTCATCAGGAAGGCTGTATGAGTCGAGCAGCTGCACGGACTCATTGAGCTTAATCCTCAAGAATCCTTGTTCCCTGATCATTTCAATGAGGTCTTTCGGACTAACTGTTCCCAGGAGGGATGACATCGGAGCCATTATTGTTATTTTTGTTTTTTCAGGCAGAGCAATGACTTGGTTAGCCATTTGATCAATGGTCATTGCATAGACAGGGAGTTTGCATGTTGGACAAAAGGCAGTGCCATTGGTGGCGAAGAGAATTCGTAAAAGACTTGCAACATCAGTCAGGGTTGCAACAGTTGAGTTAGGATTTTTTACTATCCCCTTTTGTTCAAGTGCGATGGCAGGCGGGATGTTTTTAATGGATTCAACCTGGGGCCGGTCCCAGAGGTCTATGAAACGTCTGGCCGATGTGCCCAGGGATTCAATGTAGCGATGTTGGCCTTCTGCAAAAAGTATGTCAATGGCGAGGGTGGATTTGCCTGAACCGGACGGACCCGTTATGGCAACTATCTTTCCAAGGGGAATAGACAGGTCTATATCCTTTAGATTGTGATGCCGCGCACCCCGTATTTCA
>CAZUIH010000022.1:0-25510 GCA_964620365.1 uncultured Desulfobacterales bacterium
ATTTTCATGCCTTAGGGGTGCGGCACGGATGTACGGGCCGCATGAAGGTTTGGGTGAGCATTTCAATCTGGATAATACACAATAACTTACTGATTTTTTTTATTCCTTGTTGCCCGGTGTTTGAAGTGCATGATTTGGGATAATAGAAGATTTTTAGGTGACAGGAAGATTTTCACATCTACCGGACGATGGAAAGAACTCGGACAGGCTGTCCAGGATTTATAGATACAATAAAAGGAGGGGGCTTTCATGAATTTGCTGAAAGGTATGGAGCGAGGGGAAAGGATAGAGCTTTCACATGGGACAGTGGACCTTTATCTTCTTCCTGAATATCCCTTTTGGTTTGTTCCTTCTCCTTCAGCACATCGTTTGCTGGAAGAAGCCTTGGGACAAGGAATCTCTTCCGAAGACGATCTTGCCGTATTGTGGGCACACATGAGTGGCAAGACTATCATGGATGCCCTGCTCGATACTGGGAATCTTCTAAGATCCTTCGCCTTGCCTCGATCTGGGCCATATGTCGGTAGGAGAGGCAGTCGCCAGTTGGACAAACTGTCCGAGTTGTGGTTTCACCTAACGGATGCCTGTAATTTGAAGTGTGCCCACTGTCTTTTCGGGGAAAGCCTTAACATGGCCCGGAGTCTCGAAGGGGAGAAGATAAGGAGAGCGGTGGAAGAGGGTTACGCTCTTGGTGTGCGCCTTGTCTGTTTCACAGGTGGTGAGCCATTCATGTATCCGGGTTTTACAGAACTCATAAAGTGGCTTCTCGATTTTGAGGACATGAGGGTTGCCATACTCACAAACGGTATCCTGGTGCCGAAACACGTAGAGAACCTGCTTGTAGTCGACAGAAGCAGGCTGCATCTTCAGGTGAGCCTTGACGGCCCTCGGCCCATACATGACGCACTTAGAGGAACAGGTTCCTTTGACAGGACGGTCGATGCCTTGAGGCTCCTCGTGGAAAAGAAGATACCCTCCTCCATCTCGATGGCGGTTAATCCGGTCAATATTGGTTCTATACGTCCGGTCATAGACCTTGCTGCAGATCTTGGGATTACCACCATCCATTTCCAGTATCATTTTAAACGTGGACGTGGAAGCGACATGGATATCCTGCCTATGGCCGAGCTCTCTGAAGAAATCAAAGGGGCTGTGAGGTATGCCGGTGAGAAGGGGATTACCGTTGATAATTTCGAGGCGATAAGATCCCAGGTCTTCTCTCCGCCTGGAACTCGCTTCGACCTTGGAAATGGATGTTGGGAGTCTCTGGCCGTAGGACCTGACGGCTACATTTATCCCACCCCGGCGATGGTGGACAGGGAAGAGTTTAAGGGTGGCCATTTGGAAGAAGGCCTAGAAAATGTATGGAGGAACAGCCCACTCTTTGAGTCCATAAGGGCCCTGTCATTAAAAGACTGTGAAGACATGGCACGGGATCCGTATCGGTTCTTGACCGGTGGCGGGGATATCGATCACTGCCTGGTTCTATACCCAAACGAAAAGGGAAGGGAACAGAATGGCCCTGAACATGTTTTTGGGCATAAGGGAAAGCTCTCGCTGACGGCCGATCCCTACGCTCCCCTTTACAGGGCATTGGTAACCCTTGCAATCGAGGAAGAGGCCAGAACTCTTTTCGTATCCGATCATCCTTCGATGGTGCTCAGGATGGGGGATGTGGCTACCCAGTGTCCTTCCAGTTACGAGGTGAATTTTGTCCATTGTAACTGTCTTCTTTCAATGGGAGAAGGAGACTCCAGGGGCCTAGTCCGTCAGTTCTATTCCCAGGCCGCGCAGCAGACCGACGAGACGATTCTCAATCCTGTGAATTATGACAGTGGCAGGACGGACTTCATCCCCGATAAGGCCAAGGTCCGTATGTACGGGTGCGGAAGTCCGGTGGACGATGCGGATTTGAAACCCGGCGAGGTGCTGGTGGATTTGGGATCAGGCACGGGCGTTGAGTGTTTTCTCGCATCCAGAAGTGTGGGGCCGAATGGCATGGCCATAGGCGTGGACATGACCGATGCCATGCTGGAGATAGCACGGGAGGCATCCAGGCATGTGGCTGAAAGACTGGGGTATTCCAATTGTCATTTTATCAAGGGATATCTAGAGCAGATCCCGCTAGGGGAGTGTTCGGCGGATGTAATCATCTCCAACTGCGTCATAAATCTGAGTAAGAACAAGAGAAGGGTGTTCCAGGAGATTTTCAGGGTATTGAAACCCGGCGGTCGTATCATGATATCAGATGTGGTTACAGAGAAAGAGCCCGGCCCCTCGATCAGGGGAGATCACAAACTCCTTGGAGAATGCATAGGCGGCGCCATGGTCGAGGGCTATCTCTTTTCCATGCTGCGTGATGTGGGTTTCACGGATGCCACGATAGTAAAACGTTTTCCTTACAGGGAAATCGAAGGTCACCAGTTTTATTCCATCACTTTCTCTGCTTTTCGGCCCGTTAGGGTGAAACCGGAGCTGGATGTCATGTATACAGGCCCATTTGCCGCAATAGTCACCGAATCGGGAGAGATTCTCAGAAGGGGAGAGCGCAGCACCATCTCTTTCGACGCGGAACCAGATCTGGACAGGCTGGCGGAAAATTCAATCTTTGTTCTGGATAAAGAGACCGGGCGGGTGACCAACGTGGATGCTGTCTCCACATGTAGTTGTTTCGTTCCGCCTTCAGGAAAGGGAGGGATCCATGAACAGGATGATTCGTGCTGCACTCCCCTGGTACCTGAAACGGGCTGTCTTATATGCGGGGCCCCCCTACGTTACCTTTCGTCCCTGGAAGAGAGGACGTGTGCCAGGTGTGGCAAAAAGGAAAAGGCAAACGCCGTGTGCTCAGAGGGGCATTTTGTATGCGATATGTGCCATCTGAGGAATCCTTTGGAGGTGATCCGAAAGGTCTGTCTTTCAACTGGAGAGACGGACATGATTGCCATTATGAAGAAGATAAGGGAACATGCGGTTTTTCCACTTCACGGACCAGAGCATCATGCCATGGTCCCAGGGGTGATACTTGCCTCTTACAAAAATCTTGGCGGGGATATGGACGATGAGCGGATCCTTGCCGGGATTGAACGGGGAAGCACGGTCCCCGGCGGTTCCTGTGGATTTATGGGGGCATGCGGTGCCGCTATAGGAGTGGGAATAGCGTTTTCTCTGATCCTGGCCGGGACCCCTCTTACGCCTAAGACGAGGAGAATTGTACAGGAGCTGGTTGGAGATATCCTCAGGAAAATAGCCCAGGTTTCAGCTGCCAGATGCTGTCAGCGGGAGAGCGTTTTGGCCCTAAGAGAGGCCGCCAGGGCATCAGGGGAGTTGTTGGATTTGAAATTAAGGGCAGAACATGAACTGGTCTGTAAACAATATATGCACAATAGAGAGTGTATAAGACGAGCGTGTGCCCTTTATCCTGAAAAGGCGACCCCCTTTTCTGACCATGGACTCTCCATCAATCTGCTGGACATAAGAAGTGGTCCCATAAAATAGCCACATGTCCTTTATCAAATCTGTGCAGGCGTTATTACCTGGAAAGCGCTCCCCAGCCTTCTCACCAGATTCATGAAGTTCTTGGGTAGCGGCACCTCTCTTTCAACCATCAATATGCCAAGGTCTTTTGCATTCTCAAGCACATCCTTGGAATCAATGCCTTCCATGGAATCGCACAGGAACTGGATCCTGAGTGCATCTGTAAGGGGAATTCGCATTTCTTTGAATTTTATCGGAACAGCTCTAAGCTCCGCGTCTATCCGCCGCCGGTTTTCCCTGGCAAAGGATACAAATGGTTCATTGGGGTTTGGGGTACCGAAAAGTTCATTCAATATCGCCGCGGAAAGTCTGCTGATATATTTATTGTCCTTGTCAGGATAATCCTTGGAAAGCGTATCCTTCAGTTTCTTAAAGAAGATCATCTTGATTACTTCTACTCCGCCTCGAAGCACTGGTACCAGTTTGTTTTCAGCTTCCATAAAGAAATCTCCTCATTAAAAAAAAGAGTAATGTTAATCCATATTTTTTTCGATAAAAAAAATATGAATTGCAACCAGCTTTTATTTCTATTAATAACTATGATTAAAAATATCACCTTAAAAAAACAGGAGAAAGCGATGGTCAAAAAGGATCTCTATTCTATCAAAGTGCTGGTTCCTGCCACAGTTGGATTGATGTTCATGGCATCTGTTATCATAATCGTCACCAGTCTTTTCCTTTTGGCGAAGCAGAATCAGGATGCTTCTGTCATTAACATAGCAGGGCGACAGCGGATGTTAACCCAGAAGATGACTAAAGAGGCCTTGACCTATCAGTTGACAAAGGATTCCCGTGCCATTGAAAGCCTTTCCAAGACGGCAATGCTCTTTGATGAGAGTTTAAAGGCGTTAAGGGACGGAAATAAGGATATGGGTATCCCGGAGCCCAATGACAACGAGGATGTGTTGAGAGAGCATGCGAAGCTCACGCAGTTTTGGAAACCATTTTATGAAAACGTAAGGATTCTGGTTGACTCAAGGGGAACATCGGCAGAGGCTAAAGCCGCCCTTGATTATCTACTCGATCACAATATTGAGCTTTTGAAACAGGCGAATGTCCTGACCAAGACCTTTGAAAGGGTGGCAAGAGACAAGATCACGAATTTCAGGATGTTTCTTTATCTGATGTTGGCGGGGGGATTCATATTTCTAGGCCTGGTGGTCTTTTTTACCCGCTTGATCTTGATAGTACCCCTCGAAAAGGCGCTCACGTACATCAAGGAAGCAGGCAGGGGCAGGTTTGAGAGGGTAGTTACTCCCTCGGGACCCAAGGAGATCCAGGATCTGAGCCTAGCATTTAACTGTTTTACTGCCTTTATAATTGGGCAGTTTTCAACGCTTAATTCTCAAAATAATATTTTGGGTGAGGCCCAAAAGTTTATAGAAAAATCTGGTGAAAAGATAAGGCGGCATGGGGAGAATTCGGGAAGAATTGCCCATGATGTCGCGACCTCGGCCACCCAGTCAACTGAAGACCTGGAAGTAGTCTCCTCGGCTACTAAAGACATGTCCACTGCCACTTCTGAAATAGCCCAGTCCGTTTCTGTCACTGCGCAAAAGGCAAACGAGGCCCAGGATCATGCGATATCTGCTTCTGAGGCGATAAACAGGCTGTCAGAGAGCTCTGAGAAAATAGGCGCCATAATCCAGGTCATCAACAATATTGCTTCTCAGACCAATCTTCTCGCACTGAATGCAACGATAGAGGCGGCAAGGGCAGGGGAGGCCGGAAAAGGTTTTGCTGTAGTGGCCAATGAGGTGAAAGAGTTGGCCAGGCAGACAGGGGAAGCAACCGAAAAGATTACCAGTATGATCGAGGCCATCCAGGACGATACCCGTCACGCAGTTTCAGCCGTAGAATCCATTACTAACAGCGTTACCGAGGTCAATGATCTTGCCAATACCATAGCCAGCGCCACAGAGGAACAGACTGCCACTGTTGCTGAAATTACCTCTAATATTGATAGAGCAACGGAGGCTGCAAGGGGTGTGAAGACAAACGCGGATACCCTCCTTGATCATTCCAGGGAGTTTACCCAGTTGCGTTCGGAACTGGACGTCATCGAAAAGGGCATGACCAGTATAACCACGGAGGGCGCGTTGCTTCTGTCCCAGGTAGTGGTGAAACAGGGTATATTGAATGAGGTGCAGGAATTCCTGCCAACGGCGTTTAAGGTCAAAAGCATAATTTATCAGCACCTGCAGTGGCGAGATAACGTAATCAACGGTGTCCTTCAGGCCGTGCCGCCAGAAGTTGAGACAGATCCCTATAGGTGTGGCCTGGGAAGGTTCCTGGATACTTACGCCCCTGACAGGGCGGATATTAGAAACATCATTTCGAAATTGATGCCAGTGCATGAAAGGCTGCATAAATCAGTCATCGGTCTTCAGGAATTAATAGCAAGAGGGTCATCCCGTACTGACATAATCCACTACTTTGAATCTGAGATTGAACCTCTTTTCAATGATACCCTTGATATTTTGAATCAGTGGATGGCAATGGAAGACGAAGGAACTTCCGCTTAAGAGGTGGGTAGCCTGTATTTTCCACCTTTTCGTTCCTGATATTCCTCTGTTTTGCAGCTTTCAGGTTAAAGCTGGTTGTAGTCTAGTCACTTTACTTGGTAACATTGATAAAACTTAGATGAAATGAGGCATGTTAAGCAGCTTACAGATGAAGACAGGTACATGTCAGTGCTGTTGGATGAATGTAGAGTGAACCTGCAAGACCGCTGTATGGAGATTGATCATGCAGGGGCAGTCAGGGTATCGGGAGAGATTGAATGCGGGGAAGGAAATGATTGGCTTACCAGAAATAATGGCGCAGCTTAACCGGTTTGTATGGGGACCGTACATGCTCACCTTGCTGGTTGGAACCGGGGTGTATCTTACCGTCAGGCTTGGATTTATTCAGTTGGTTTATCTTCCGAAGGCACTGAAACTGGTTTTATCCCGCACCGAAACCCCTGGGGCCAAGGGGGATATAACACCCTTTCAGGCCCTTACTACCGCTCTTTCCGCAACGATAGGGACAGGAAATATAGCCGGGGTTGCCACGGCCATTTTTCTCGGAGGGCCTGGAGCCATATTCTGGATGTGGGTATGCGCGTTTTTTGGAATGGCCACAAAGTTTGCCGAGGCAGTGCTTGCAGTGATATACAGGCGTGTCTTGCTAGATGGCACCATGCAGGGCGGGCCAATGCGTTACATATCTGAAGGTATGGGACTTAAGTGGCTTGGTTGGCTCTTTGCCCTTATGGGGAGTGTGGCAGCCTTTGGAATAGGGAGCATGGTGCAGGCCAATTCCGTGGCCATAGCCCTTGAAAAGACCTGGCAGATTCCGCCCATATTGACAGGTCCGGTGCTGGCTGTGCTTACGGGGGTGGTCATAATTGGAGGTATAAAAAGGATTGGCAAGGTTACTGAAAAGCTGGTTCCTGTTATGGGTATATCTTATGTCTTGGCTGCGCTTGTCATCCTTATACTGAATTTTGAGGCCATTCCTGGGGCACTTTCCATGATTGTTACCCATGCCTTCTCCCCTGTATCCGCTATGGGAGGTTTTGCGGGGGCAACCGTCTCTTCGGCAATACGATTTGGTGTGGCCAGGGGAGTGTTCTCAAATGAATCTGGACTTGGAAGCGCACCCATCGCCCATGCGGCAGCAAGGACCGATGATCCTGTTAGACAGGGACTTATAGCAATGACCGGTGTCTTTTTCGACACCATTTTGATCTGTACCATGACTGCCCTTGTCATCTTGACAAGCGGGGTATGGAGCAGTGGTGAAACCTCCAGCGCGCTCACCTACCTGGCCTTTGAAACTACTCTACCGAACTTCGGAGGTCTCATAGTCACAGTGGGGCTCAGTATCTTTGCCTATTCGACCATGATAGGATGGGCATATTATGGCGAAGAGTGTATAGAGTATATACTGGGTCTTAGGGCGCGGGTCCCCTACAGGTTCGTTTTCTGTCTTGTTATAGCGTTAGGGGCCTTTCTAAAGGTGGATTTTGTCTGGGATTTTTCAGACACAATGAACGGAGCTATGGCCATACCTAACCTCATAGGCCTGATAGCGCTTTCGGGAGTAGTCGTAAGGAGCGTCAAGGAAAGATCTCACCTCCTGTCTTGATCTATTTTGTCCTTATGATGGGCAGTCAGGCAGGGATGTTATCGTGTATAACAATTGTTGGACCCAAGGCGGAAACGGAATTGCAAAATCTGCTTGAACTGTCTTTATTCCCTGTCTATAAAAGAGATAAATCGTAGTGATGGAGGGGAGATGGATTTTCTCAATGATTTTGTCTTTCAGGAAGATCAGCGTCGTTACGAAAGATATGCAGTGGCCATAAAGGCATTTTTTGACTACAACGGAAGGACGCATGCCTGTGAGGTCAGGAACCTGGGCACAGGGGGAGTATTGATTGAGGCGTCCGTACGTGTCGAGCCCGGTGAGAGACTAACCCTCAACATTGAGACAGGTTCGCGCGTTAATTTTGAGGGGACAGTAAGGCATGTCAGTTCAACTGACTCCGTCCATAGGATAGGTATCCAATTTAACGGCAGTGAAGAGGAGCTCCAGGCACTTGTCGACAGGATAATAAAGGTCTGTATCTGGAGCATGGACGAATCAAGCTGAGGATGATCATCTTCACGGTCTCCGCCTCGCATCTTCAGCGAACTCACCAACTGCACATAATCCGGGTTCATTGACCGCATGGCCCAAGGTCAGCTTTCTGTTTGAGGCCTTTTATATAGTTCAGGCCTCTATGATTGAAACAACATCACGCTCTGTATTTTGGGAATTTTTTACAGTCACATCTCAAGGAGCAATACGGTATTTTTGTTCCTCCATCAGTCGTTGTCTCCGTCAAGAATATTACCGATGGCTCCTAAGATGGAACCTTCACCCTGTTGTTTCCCACCGGTAGACGGGGCATTTTTGATGATCCTGTCAGCGAGTCTAGAAAATGGCAGGGACTGCAGATAGACGATGCCGCTTCCCTGAAGAGAGGCCAGGAACATGCCCTCTCCACCGAAGAACATCGATTTCAGCCCTCCTGCCATCTCTATTGAATAGTCAATGCCAGATGTGAAGCCTACTATGCATCCTGTGTCTACTCTAAGCCGTTCATTATTGAGTTCTTTTTTGGTGACGGTTCCTCCTGCGTGTATGAACACCATTCCGTCGCCTGAAAGGCGCTGAAGTATAAAACCCTCCCCGCCGAAGAGGCCTGTGCCAAAACGCTTGGTAAAGGCGATATCTATTTTGGTGCCCAGAGCAGCACAGAGAAAGGCATCCTTCTGACATAAGAGCGTCCCTCCTGTCTTTGAAAGGTCGACTGCCACGATTTTCCCCGGAAATGGGGCTGAGAATGCCACTCTTTTTTTACCAGAGCCCGTGTTGGTGAAATGTGTCATGAAAATAGATTCACCAGTCAGTCCGCGCTTTGCAGCTCCAAGGACCTTTCCCATGAATCCCCTGCTTGCCTCTGATCCATCGCCCATCTTGGTTTCAAAAGTTATCCCTTCATCCATCCAGTTCATGGCACCGGCTTCAGCAATTACAGTTTCCCCGGGATCAAGTTCCACTTCTACGACCTGCATGTCATGGCCTATGATTTCGTAATCCACCTCATGACATCTCATGGTTACCTCCTTTAGTCATTCAAATCTGGATAAAAGTTAATCCGTTAGACAACGATTGACCTGCTATTACAATCATATTAAATAAAAAAAATTTTATTTGTAGGAAATTTCTAAGGATTTATACTCCCCTTTTTTACTCTGATTCTTAAAGCAGAGGAAGATATGGTGGCTTTTTGAGGAGTCAACTCCTTTTGGTGCGGTAAAATTAGGTTTTTTGTGAATCCATTACCGTCTAGGAAAACACATGGTTTGCAAACCTGTACGTGGTGAAATGAAAGGGCCTGTTAAATCAGGATTAAAGCGGGTTGTCGACAGAAAAGGCAAATGAAGAGATGAAAGATGGAGTCAAGAACAGAAAGTGGCTGTACAATATATTGTTCCTTGTGGTATCGGCTGGCATTTTGATCTTTTTATTGAATGCCCCTCCGGAAACCACTGTCAAATTGCCTCATGATAAAAATCATGCACGATTCCATGCAATGGGGAAGAACGAGGCAGAAAAATATTGTCTGGAATGTCACAACCCGGATGGCCAGCGTCCGCTCCCCGAAGGCCACCCCCCAAAATACCGGTGTCTGTTCTGTCATAAGAGGAAATAAGTAGATGAAAACAGAGATCAAGACCAACAGGGCCCCAATGGCAATAGGCACGTATTCCCAGGCCGTAAGGGCAGGAAACAGTGTCTATGTATCAGGTCAGATACCCTTGGATCCGGATAGTATGGAAGTTGTCCAGGGAGATATTTCCGCCCAGATAAAAAGGGTCTTTGAAAACCTGAAAGAAATTTGCCGTGCGACACAAAAATGTCTCTATTGAGATAGATGCCATAATAGGGCTCTAGCCCGGATATTTCATTATACCGGAACAGCTTGTCTTTTTATGCCTTTTATCTTCGGACAATGGGAATCACGTCCGCTGACGGTGTGAAATACCCGGACCCATGGAAACAGGACCGTTTTAAAGAAGTGGCGGTGAGTGAACCACGAACAGCCTCAATATATCCTTTCCTGTGTTGCGTACACCGTGCTCGGTCCTGGCTGGTACGCATATGTAGTCCCCGGCTGAAACGCCCTGCCATGCTCCGTTGATGTAGGCCTCTCCCTCTCCCTTGACTATGAAAATGGAATCTACCTGGGGGTCATGGGTATGAACGGGTATCTCGATGCCTGGATCTATGTCGAGGATGCATACGCTTATTTCTTCTGTCTCTTGGCTTGTTACCAGTTTTGAAATCGTTACCCCCTGGAATTTGGGATGTGGCTCAAAATTCATCTGTGTCTCTTTGGTAAATATTGTACTCATGATACACCTCGGAATCCTTGTGTTTTACGGTAATTTCCCTAAAGTCCTTGCGACAACTTGATACAATCAATAGCCGATCATGTGAACAGGTCAGCCGCTATCCGTTGATAACCAGGACTGGTAGCGTTGAAAATTCTATAACACGTTCCGCCACGCTGCCAAGCAGAATTTTGCTAACGCCTCTTTTCCCGAGTTTTCCCATTACGATGAGGTCGGCCTCAAGATGCCCGGCCTCCCTCAGTATCGCCTCGTGTGGAGCCCCTCTGCTGAGGGCCACAGTCACTGGAACACCTTCTGACTTGATCACTTTTGCCATGTCCCTTAAAAAGACCTTGGCCCCTTTTTTCATCTCCTCCAGAAAATCTTTTTTGGATTTTTCACCATATCTGGAGAGTTGTTCCAGGACAGCTTCATCTATTACGTGGAGCAGGAATATCTGAGAGTCATGAATTTTTGCCATCCGGGTTGATATCTTCACTGCTGCAAAGCTGAATTTTGAGCCATCCACCGGGACCAAAATTTTTTTGAATAATCCCCCTCCGTTACTCATTTTATCCTCTCTTATTTGTTGCATCAGCTCTTCGTCTCACCAGCTTGAGCTGGAAAAAGCCTTCCCGCTCCTTTTCCTCAAGCCTGGCCTCGACCCTTTTCACTGTCTTTTCATAGTATGGCAGATATATGAATCGCAGGGCATTTATCCGTTTCAGCGTCCTTTTGAGCTCTGCCATGAGCCTCTCGATCCCGACTTCCACTTCCGCAAGTTCGGCAATGGACTCGATAGCCTCGTGGATTGCCATGGAGGTCTGGTCGAGATCGCTGCTGGTACCATACAGGGAGTAGCCCGGCCGAAAATCTGGAAGATCCAGCCTGACCATTGGCAGGACAACTCCCATGAGACTCCTTTCCTTTATGGTCACCTGTTCCCCAGCCTTGAGTCCAAGGCCCGCGGATTCCACCGCTGCCTCGCCCACTTCCCGAAGTCCTTTTTGTAAGTGATCATATGCCCTTTCAAGTGCCAGGTTTACCCTGGATCGCACCTGTTTCGCCTTGCTAGTGAGAAACGAGAGCTGGTTTACGAGTATCTCCTTTTTTTCATCCAGTAATTCCAGTCCCTCTCTGGCAAGGGCCAGTTCCTCTCTGAGACGCTGGAGATTACTCTTGGTTATGGGAATCTGTGTTTGATCCATGTTCAAAAGTCCAGGAATTCTGTCTGGTATTTCCTGCCATACTTTTCTATCGTGTCCGGTTTCAACCTCGTAAGTTCCTGTTCCGGCATTATCATCACTATCTCCCAGCCCAGGTCCAGTGTCTGTTCTATGGTTCTATTCTCGTAGGTGTCCTGTGCAAGGAATCTGGATTCAAATTTATTTGTGAAGTTGAGATATGCCTTGTCCGTTGGAGACAGGTCTTCTTCCCCAATGATGGATGCGAGTCTTTCTACCTGCTTTGCCCTGGAGTAGAGCGCGTATAGCTGGCTCGACAGATCCCTGTGGTCTTCTCTCGTTCTTTTCTCCCCTATGCCGTCTTCCATAAGGCGTGACAGGGAAGGCAGGACATTTATGGGAGGATAGATACCCTTGATATGAAGGGAGCGGTCTAGCACTATTTGTCCTTCGGTAATGTAACCGGTAAGGTCAGGGATTGGATGTGTCATGTCGTCGTCAGGCATGGTTAGAATGGGTATCTGGGTCACGGAGCCGTGTCTCTTTTTTATGCGGCCTGCCCGTTCATACAGGGAGGCGAGGTCGCTGTAAAGATAGCCTGGGTAGCCTTTTCTACTAGGGACTTCACCCTTGGATGAAGACACTTCCCTTAGCGCCTCGCAATAGTTGGTCATGTCCGTCAGGATGACGAGGCAATGCATCCCTTCATTGAAGGCGAGGTGTTCCGCCACTGTCAATGCGATTCTCGGCGTAATCAGACGCTCAACCGCGGGATCATCGGCCAGGTTTAGAAACATGGTCACGTTTTTTAGAACACCGCTTTGTTCAAAGCTCTTTCTGAAGAAATTGGCTTCATCATGTTTTACCCCCATGCCACAGAAGATCACTGAAAAACCTTCTTCCTCCTGGAGCTTTGCCTGCCTGACTATCTGTGCGGCCAGCTTGTTATGGGGAAGGCCACTGCCGGAAAAAATGGGCAGTTTTTGTCCCCTGACCAATGTATTCATGCAGTCGATTGCCGAAATGCCGGTCTGTATGAAATCCTGGGGATATGATCTTGCGACCGGATTGATGGGAAGCCCGTTTATGTCGAGTTTTTCTCCCCTAAAAGGGGCGGGGCCGCCGTCAATGGGTTTTCCAAGGCCGTCGAATACACGGCCGAGCATCTCTTGGCGTGAGACCGTTATCTCGAAAGGGGAGCCAGAAAACCGTATGCGCGCGGAACTCTTGTTTATTCCCGCGGTCCCCTGAAAGACCTCCACGACTGCCGCCTTCTCGCTTATTGAAAGAACCCTCCCAAGACGAACCTCTCCGTCTTCCAGCACCACTTCTACTTTCTCGCCATAACCAGCGTCTTTTACCCCCTCTATAACCACCAGCGGGCCGCTTATCCTGGAAAACCCTATATATTCCAGGACGGCGCTTTCTGAAGAAATATCCATTTTCCAATACTCCAGCCGGGATTCATCACCTGACACCCGGCACTGTCACAAAGATCATTGAAGCAGCCTGGTGATCTCCTTGTCTATCTCCCTTTTGATCTTTAAAAAGGGCGTGGGGTCTTCTCCTGTATAGGTAAATTTAAGTCGGTTTATCTTTGCTACTGAGGGAAGTTGAAGCGCCCTGAATATTGGTAGTCTGGCCTTTACAACGGCCTGAAGCCTTTCAATGAAGTAGATTATCACGTCAAGGAGAAGAAACTGTTTTTCAGGACTCGAATAGGTATCCACAGGGTCAAAGGCACCCTGTTGCAGAAACCCGTTTTTTATGAGTCTAGCCCCCTCTATTATTCTTTTCTGGTCGTCGGGAAGTGCCTCTTCTCCCAGGAGTTTTACTATGTTTTGAAGCTTGGCGTCCTTTTGGAGGATATCGAGTGCCTTTTCCTTGAGAGTCTTCCAATCCTGGCCTACCCTATCTTCCCACCACGAGAGCACCGTGTCCCTGTAGCCCGAATAACTCTGTAGATAATTTATGGCCGGAAAGTGTCTCCCACTGGCAAGTTCCTTGTCCAGTGCCCAGAAACACTGCACGAAACGCTTGGTATTGATGGTTACTGGCTCGGAGAAGTCGCCTCCCGGGGGTGATACAGCTCCTATCACCGTAACCGAGCCGGTGCGTCCGCCCAGGGTCTTCACCTGGCTGGCCCTTTCATAGAAGGCGGCAAGCCTGCTGGCCAGATAGGCGGGAAATCCCTCTTCCGCCGGCATCTCTTCGAGACGGCCGGATATCTCCCTAAGGGCCTCTGCCCATCTGGAGGTGGAGTCGGCCATCAGGGCCACGTCATATCCCATGTCCCGGTAAAATTCGGCTATGGTGATGCCGGTGTAGATGCTCGCTTCTCTTGCTGCCACAGGCATGTCCGAGGTATTGGCTATGAGCACTGTCCGCTCTATAAGAGGAAGGTTAGACCTGGGGTCCAGCAGTCTTGGGAATTCTTCCAGTACGCTGGTCATCTCGTTACCCCTTTCTCCGCATCCTATATAGACGATAATGTCTGCATTGGCCCACTTGGCAAGTTGATGTTGTGTGACGGTCTTTCCTGTGCCAAAGCCACCGGGTATGGCAGCAGTCCCACCCTTGGTGATAGGGAAAAAGGTATCTATGACCCGTTGCCCCGTGATGAGTGGCTCAGCTGGCATGAGTCTTGAGAGGCAGGGACGAGGGGTGCGTACGGGCCACCTGTGAAAGAGTCTCAGCTGGAGGTTCTTGCCGTCAGAATCTTCTATTTCGGCTATTATGTCATCAAGGGAGTATTCACCTTCCTGGGCAATGCGTTTCAGGACGCCCCTGACCGAGGGGGGTGCCATGACCCTGTGGATGATGCTAGATGATTCAGGCAGGGTGCCGAGCACGTCTCCGGGGGCTATCTCTATACCCGGAGTAAGGGCAGGGGTAAAATGGAATAATCGGTCGCGTGAAAGAGGATGCCCGGTCCTCCCCCTTTTGATGAAATCCCCCCACATGTCATAAATAAGATTTAACGGACGCTGTATACCATCAAATATGGAGCCTATGAGCCCGGGGCCCAGTTCCACATGGAGAGGCAAACCTTTTCCCCTTACCTCAGCGCCGGGTATCAGACCAGTGGTATCTTCGTAGACCTGTATGACGGCAAGGTCCTCTTCAAGGCCTATTACTTCGCCTGTCAAACGTTCATCACCAACTTCCACCATGTCATTCATGGCAAAGATGTCGGCCGGGCGGGCTTTAATCACCGGACCATTAATGAGTGTTGCGACAGCTGTCCCATTGGATGATCCAGCAGAGTGTGATAACCGTTGGTAAAGGGTCATTATTGAAGCCCCATGACTTCATTAGAAAGTATAGCCCTGAGTCTGGGCTCTTCCCTTTTCAAAAGGGCCTCGAATGAAAAATCGATGAGTACCTTTCGGTCGGTGCCATATGCCAGACAGCCTCCCGTTATTTTCGCCGGTATAGATAAAATCTCAATATCCTTTCCGGATGCCTCTTTGATCTCTCCCAGTATCACTCTGGAGATGATTTTTTGGTCCTGTTCCCGCAGTTGGAGGAGCACCTTTTTATCAGGGATAGCACTTACCGCCCTTATGGATAGATTCGTTAGTATTTTTTCATAATTAGAACTATCTCTCAGCTCGAGCAGCCTGTTTTTAGCACTCCTGTAAATTTCGTCTGCCAACTCCTCCCTTGCCGACATCATCATGCGCTGGGCCTTTAGTTCTGCAGCATCCATGATCTGTCTTGCCTCCATCCTGGCAGACGCCTCTTCTCTTGATAGAATCACGGTCAATTGCCTGTTGGCATCCTCCCTGGCGCCTTCCACGATCTGCTCTGCCTTCTCCCTGGCGTCAGACAGTATAACTGTGGCCTCTTTTTCACCTTTTTCCCTTATTGCCTTGCAAAGGAGATAAAGCTGGTCGGGCAGAGCCATGTGACAAACCTCTATCTGGAGATAAGTGACACGATTTGTGCCTCCCAGGATGGTCCGCTGGGAAGCGATCCCTCGGTGTCAGGAATGTTTACGATAAGTGGTTCATGACGATGGAACATGATTTCGTCTATTAGTTCCTTAATGGAAGAGGCAACTCTTTCTGTTATTAGAACGAGGCCCGTATCTGGACTCTGTAATGTAGCAGTAAGGGCATCTTTCGCGTCATCCGGATCGCTTACCGGCATGGTGGCTATACCGCCCAAGGAGAAAGCCATACACGTCATTTTGTCTCCTATGACTACTATCTTCACCTCGATATGTCCTATATTTTCCCAAGTATCATTATAGCCACTATGAGACCATAAATTGCTATTCCCTCGGCAAGCCCGAGGAAGATCAGTGCCCTTCCCGCTATTTCAGGGCGTTCACTTACGGCACCCATGGCGGCAGATCCTACGAGCCCTACGGCAATCCCTGCCCCTAAGGTAGATGCCCCAACAGCCATAGCGGCTGCCAGATATCCCCATTTCTGGGCCTCTGGAGAAGATGTCTGAACGGAGGCTTTTCCCTGGGCAAGAACCAGGAACGGAATCATGAGAAGAATAAGGCCCCATAAGGTGGACCACAGGGTCCTTGCTTTTCTATCTGAAAAGGGAGTTTGTTTCTTTGAGACTTTCATTTTTTTTTTCGTGCGTATCATGGGCATTGTCGAAAACAGATGCCCCCTGTCAATTTATCGGGAGTCGAAAATGGGTTTGAAGGGATATCCTCCACCCTTAAAAAATTTTCCAAAGAACTCATAATATTCCAGTCTTACTGTTTGGACAGACACAATCAATCCTTCAAGGCATATTACTATCAGGTTGCCCAATATGATCACTATCCAGTAGAAAAATCCGCCTCCATGGATATTTTTTATCATGTCTGCCATGGAAAAGATAGCAATAAAAAGGCCCGCATGGGTAATGGCGAAGGCAGCCACCCTGATAAAGGAGACCGTGTTTGCAAGGTACTTCAGGAGATCGTCCATCACCTCTATGAACGATTCCACAAAGGCCATGCCCATATTGACGTCCGGCGGCCTGGACGGCTCCTTGTGGAGAAATCTTCTTAACACTATCCCTGCTGGACGGTGTAGTATCATGAGCAGGATGAGCAGGGCCGCGGAAACTTCCGCAAAGATCCATTCCACGGAATTAAGCTCTCCAGCCAGCAGGTACCGGACAAGGAGCCCTACCACCAGCCAGTAAAAAAGGGCACCTGCAAGGCCTGATCCTGAGAAGAGCTCCCTGAATCTTCGCTGGCGAAATATGTTGATCAGATTGAGGACCAGCCCGAGGCTTATTATCCCGATGCCCACGAAGGCCGAGACCTTCATGAAATAACCGATGTTGTCCATTGGGTGCATCCACAGAGGCGGGATTATGGTCTCCATTCCGAAGACGCTTCCATACAATACCCCGAATATGATGGATGATATTCCGCATTCCATGAGTATTATGCCATAGTCCATGTTCCTATAGAGCCTTCGGAATATGTAATAGCCGGCCAGGAAGAGTATTGCCCCATGGCCCACATCCCCAAACATCATCCCGAAGAGGAGGAGGAAACTGACAGCAAGGAAAACAGTGGGTTCTATCTCCTCGTATGAGGGGGTGCCATAAAGGGTAGTGAGACGTTCGAATGGACGGATGAGCAGGGGATTGTTGAAAAGTATCGGTATGTTTATCATGCCGGAGCGTATTTGCCTTGTTTCCTTTGGATCTACCTGCTCAACTAATGCCTCACCTCCCGTGGCATCGAGGATTTTTTCCTTGAGTGATGGGAACAGGGACGTCGGCACCCAGCCACTGAGGATGTATGTGTGGTCTATATTGCCGAATTTCTCCTGGGCCTTTACCAGGTTCCTGGAGAGGATGACCTGCTCCTTCAGGGTCTGAAGCCTTGCCCCAAAACGTTCGCTCAGACTGTCACGTTCCCTGTTCAGCTTTGCCATTTCGGATTTGAGAGCCGATACCTCCGCTTCCAGCTCCCTTATTATCTTGGCTGGCTCATCATTGAGGGGCTCTGGAAGATCAAAGGCTTCGAAAAAACTGCTTTTCAACGTTCTGGACAGGGTTTCAAGGTCATCTTTTAGAGATAGGGCCATCAGCGAGACATTTTTTCCCACCTTTTGCAAGGGAACGATGACGTGGTAGATGTCAGAAAGGCTTTCCTCGAGCCTTTCGAGATTTTCAGCCGGCACTATGCCTGTCATGAAGCCCGTATATTTCAAGGCCCGTAGCCTTTCCAGCCGTACTCCTGCAGGCTCTAGAAATTGTAGTTTTTTTATCAGAGACTGTTTTTGACTGATTTTATCCCCTGTTTCGCGATACCTGGTGAGGACGCCAAGTGCCTCTTTTTCTATGGAATCAAGTTCCGATGCTATCGTGAAGGCAGCCTTGTCAGGTCGCTGTATCCGGGCTTTTATGTTAGGTGGGGAAATGGGAGACATTTCCTTCAACAGGCGGTTTATCCTTTCGAGAAGTGCGTCCAGCTTTTCCAGCAGACCCGTGTCTATTTTGGCGAGGTAACCCATGTGCCCTATGTGTGTATCTTCGATTCGGATTAGATGGAGGAGCCTGAATTCTCCTATAATCGCCATGACAGCGGAGATATGTTTTTCCGGTAACTGTATGCTTACTCTGGTGAGTCTTACGGACCTAAACATGGATCGTCTCTGGCCTTGACCTGTTTTTTCCAGCCAGGCTGTTTGGTCGGCGTCTTTGCTGGGCCTTTTCCCCCATGAGGGAAATCACGTAGTTGAGTTCCTGTTCCTTTTCCAGAAGATAGGCAATCTCAGGCCCGATATTGAAGGGTGGCCACAGGAATACGCGGGACAGTTCGGTACGAAGCAACTTTTCAAGGAGCGGCGGGATCTCGTTCCAGCGGGTAACGCCGGCAAAGTTCTGCCCGAACCACCGCGGAAACCCTTTTAAAAAGAGTTGCAGGTTTTGGGCTCTCGCAAGGTTGTGGACCTGGGAAAGGGACATGAATCCTCCGGGCAGACTATAGTTTACCACCTCCTCAGGTGTAAGGCGGTAATGCCTTTTTAATCTAATTATCCAGTTTATGTTGAGGATGTCCACAAATAAGCCGACTATTTTGAATGCCGCCTTTTTGTCTTGTCTGTTTTTTAACCGGAAGAGCGCTTCCTCGATGTTTCTGAAGCTGGCAATGTCCACTGCCATCTCAAGGGGAAAGAGACCAGCCTGGGCCTCGTAACTGGGAAGTGCCCTGGTTATGGCGTTGCCGAAGGGGTATGGTACGAGGAGTGAGGCCACTTCCTTTATGGATTTGGCCTGCCACAGCCCTTTCCAATCGATTTTGGTTAGGTTGCCCAGGGGATAGAGCAGGTGGAGCACCCGCTGTCTGTCGATTTTTGCATGAATGGTCTTTAGGAGGATCTTGAGATTTTGCGCCTCGAACCTGGAATAGAGCGCAAGGATTACATCTTTTTCTTTTTTGCCGGTAAGCGCTTTTATGCACTTGGCATAGTCTTTCATTAGCGCAAGGGCAAGGGAGCGTTCCAGACCTGAAAGCGGGTGGCCCAAGCTCACGAACCTGTCAGGTATGTAAGGTCCATAATTTGTTGTTGCAAGGTATGAGAGAAAGGTTTTGATATCCCTGGCTTCTGTAAGATACTGCCTGTCCTCACTGCTGAGCAGTTTACCTCTGAGGGCCCTTGTTTTGGCATTCGGGTATCCGTATTTAAAGGCGGCTAGGATCATCTGGCAGGATCACCCATTTGGTGAGGTTGGGTTGAAACCCAGGACTTCTGCCAGGAACTGGTCTATGATTTTTTCTTTTTTCTCATTGTATCTTTTTTTGATGGTCTTGGTATAGATGAGTCCCTTTTCCTCGCGGTCCCTTGCCTGTTTTTCTGCCTCCTGAATCATGTTGCGAATTTTCTCTTCCCTTGTTTTCCTGAGGGTTTTTTCAATTTGTGCCTTGATGTTTCCCGCCTCTTCTTGGGCCTCCTTGATGATATCATCCGCCTCTTCCTGGGCCTGTCTCACCCTGGCCCTGGCGGTTTCATCGCAGGAGAGTACCTGTTCGATCTCTGATTTCATGGATTGTCCCTCTTTCAATTTTTAAGGGAAGAGTCCTGGGCTTATGACTGGCCAGCGGCCTTTTTGCCGAGCCATGTCTGCCTCTGGACGCTTGCACTGTTGGTGCATGCCCGTTTGAGTGCATAGTTTTGGCCTATCAGGTATACCTTTTCCTCTGCCCTTGTTATGGCTGTGTAAAACCATTTGTTGTTGAGCATAATGAAATGGGAGTTTGTAAGGGGAATCACGACGATCCTGTATTGGCTGCCCTGTGCCTTGTGCACAGTGAGTGCATAGGCAAGTTCTATTATGTCTCCGAGATGGTCGAAATCATAGGCTACCACTATGCGTTCCGGATATACCACGAAGAACTGTTCTGCTTCCCTGTCTATCTTGGAAACCAGACCCACGTTACCATTAAATATACGCCTGAATTCCGCTGATTCAAAGTTTTTTCCAGCTCTTACGAAATCAGACCAACCCATCACCTCCATGTCGCGGTTCTGGAGATGGACCACCTTGTCTCCCTCCCGAATGGTGATACCGCCCCTTGTTATTGAAACACCGTTTGACTGGTTGAGTATCTGCTGAAGTTCCTGGTTTAGGACCTCTGTGCCAAGGATACCTACCCTCATGGGGGTAAGGACCTGAAAGTCCCAGACTGGATGGGAGAGTCGGTTTCGGTAATAGGCGGCAAGTTCGAGCATCCTATCTCTTATGGCAAGATTGTTTTCTTCCCTAAAGGCCTTGAGTTCCTTTTCAGACCTTCCCTTTTTAAGGGCGTAGATGTTGTGACGTTCCACGTTCTCAAAGGAGAAATCCTTCCACCCCTGCTGGTCCACCCCGTTTGGGACCTTTCCCTGTCGTATCTCATTTGCAAATAGTGTCAGTACGCTGTCTTCGCTCTGGCGGTAGATGCGTGTGAGGTGGACTGTCGGGATGAGGTCCCCATCGATGGCATCTGAAAAGACATTCCCTGCCCCGATTGGTGGCAGCTGGGCGGGATCCCCAACGAGGAGGAATAGGGTTGAGGGTTTTAATGCCCTGGCAAGGCGGTAAAACAGAGAGAGATTGACCATAGACGCCTCATCGAGAAGTACTACCTTGTAGGGAAGGGGTTTTTCCGGGCCATATTCGAAATTACCCTCGCCTTGATACTTCAACAGGCTGTGTATGGTGTATGCATCATAACCTGTGGCCTTTCTCAGCCGGGCTGAGGCCATACCCGTAAAGGCGCAGCATACGATTTCGTCAGGCCCTGTATAATGTCTGGACAGAAGGTCGAGTATCGCCCTGCACACGGTGGTCTTTCCCGTACCGGCATAACCGGCAAGGCCGAAGACAAGCCTCGGCTCAGTAGCGATCCTGGTTACGATTTCCCTCTGGTTGTCTGCCAGTTCGATCCCTGTCTTTTCCTGATACCAGCGCAGAAAATCCTCAACTTCATCCTTTGATATGACAGGGCGGCTCTCTTCTTCCAGGGACCTTTCCCTGAAAAAATCCTCCAGCCACGTCTCCATAAATTGGTAGGGAGCAAGTCCTATCTCTTCCTGCTTACCTAGGACGAGTGTACCATCGAGCACCATGGGCTTGAGAAGCCCTTCAATGAGGGATTTATTCGTATTGTCCACGTCTGCTGAAAGAAGGTCATTAACCGCCTCAACCAGTTCGTCCTTCATGAGATAGCAATGGCCGTCCGATTCTGCGGCTTCGATGAGAACGTGTTTCACACCGGCCTGGATCCTTTCCGGTGATTCGGGTCCTATGCCAAGGGCCAGGGCTATCGCGTCCGCGGTCTTGAAACCTATTCCCCGAACCTCCGTGAGCCGGTAGGGATTTTCCTTGATTATCTGAGTGGCCTGCTCTTCAAAGTGGTTGTATATCCTGATGAGGAGATTCGGGGTTATCTTTCCACCGTGGCTTCCCAGGTACTCGGAAAGTTCCCTCAGGCTCCTGTGCTTGTGCCATGACCTCTTTATGACCGAAAGCCGCTTTTCCTTTATCCCCTTTACGGAAAGAAGCTCTTCAGGGTTATGGTCGAGTATCCTTATAAGCTCCTCTTCTCCGTAGCTTCTTATCAGCTCCTTGGCAAGTTTTTCTCCCAGGCCCTTTACGACCTTTGAAAGAAAAAAGAGAAGCTCGCTGCCCTTCAGCCTGCATTTTGTAAAGGCGAACTGCCTGCCATACTTGGTAATCGTCCAGTTTCCCTGGAAGGAGAACTCTGCCCCCTCCAGTCCGGCATTGTTTGCAAGCTCCGGTACGTGGCCTGTGGCAGTAAACATCTGGCCCCTTGGAGGGCGCACCTTCAGAACCGCGAATCCGGTCTCAGGCGAAGCATAGGTGATCCTTTCCACCCTGCCCGACACGGTAAGAAGCTGTTTTTTTTCCTCTCCTTGAGATGTCATGGTTTCTTTTTACTATGCATGACAACATCTTCCAACTCGTCAGGATGGTTGAGAACGTAAAAAAGGTTCCAATGCTCGCTTTTTGGAGGGGCATGAAAGAAAGACATCTTTTTTTTGCGGGTAGGATGCTCGAACTCCAGGGCAACTGAATGGAGGGCGATAGAGCAGTCCGGCAGACGATGGGCTGCGCCATATTTAATGTCTCCCTTTATGGGAAATCCTGTTGTGCTGCACTGCACTCTTAGCTGATGCGGTCTTCCGGTGACAGGGGTAAGCATAAGGAGGGAAAGTCCATTCCTTCTTTCAAGGAGCTCTATCTCGGTTATTGCCAGTTTTGCACCCTTTTGATCAGAGTCCGGGGAAAGCGCCTTAACAACGTTCCTCGATCTGTCCTTGATGACCTTGTTGGCTATGGTCATCTTTTCCGGATGGAATCTTCCTTCCACCACAGCAAGGTATCTCTTTCTGAATTTTTTTCTGCGCAACTGATCGGAAAGCCTGGAGGCAGCCTTCGAGGTGATACCAAAACATATGATTCCTGAAACCGGCCTGTCTACGCGGTGGATGACGGCAAGAAACACGTTGCCTGGCTTGTTTCGGGTTACCTTGAGATACCTTTTCCCCCAGTCAAGGAGAGAGAAATCCCCGCTGCTGTCCGGAACAGTCGGCATGCAGGCGGGTTTTGCTAGAACCAGCAGGTGGTTGTCCTCGTAAAGGACCTTTACATCTGTCTTGTCCATCATAAAAGTCCAAAGAGCGGCGGAAGGGTGCAGAAGGATAGTATTATCCCTAGCCCCAGCATGGCTGCCGTAAGTTCAGGGGCCAGCCCTGCGGCAATGGCCACGGCCCCGGCGGTAATCATTGGCGGCATGCCTGCCTCGAATATGGAGACCTTTGAGGCCAGAGATCCTGACCCGATCGTGTGATAAATCAGGAGTCCAAGACCAGGGGCGGCCACCATTTTTATGAGTAGTCCCAGGAACAGGGGTGTCATCGTTTTAGCAGGAAGTCTGAGTTTCAATTGGAATCCAACCGCTATCATGACCACAGGAACGAGAGTTGCGGCCAGTTTTTCAAGGATTCCGGCAATGACTGTTATGTCAGGTTGGGCCACTTTTACGATCAGGGCCGTAAGAAGAGCCAAGAAGGGAGGAAATGTAAAGATCCTCTTTGCTATCGAGGTGAAGGTGGGGCTTTCTCCTTTACTGTAAAAGGCCAGGACCATGGCCCCATAGGTTGCGAGCCCAAGAAACGATCCCAGCTGGTCATAAATGAGGGCATAGGCTACTCCTTTCGATCCAAAAAAACTTTCCACCATGGGGATGCCGAGAAAGGAAGTGTTGCCCAGACAGGCCACAAGAAGCAGTGCGCCGGTAATTTCGCGGGGCCAATGTAAGATGCGTGATGCCGTCAATACAAGGCCAGCTGAGAAAAAGATCATTACCCACGGCATGAGGACAGGCACCAATACCTCCGGGGTGAAATTGAGCCCAGGGACTTTCGTCAGGATGAGGGCTGGCAGGGAGACGTATATGACAAAAAGGTTGAGAACATGGGCCGTGTCCCTGGGAAAGGCTTTTAGCATGGAAAGCCCTTTGCCGAGTATCAGAAGCCCTGCCATCAAAATAAAATTCTCCATCTCTCACTCCTAAGATATCCCTCCATCACATCTTGTGAGCATGCCAAAAACATAATTTAAAATATTTTTTTGTTTTTAAAACAATTGAATTACTGATCGATAACAGATAAAAGTTTTTAACTTAAATGGTGCATTCACGTCGCGCTATTTTTTGTATCTCCTTTTCATCTCTTCGAGAAACTCGGCGACTACATGATCTAGGAGGGGCTAAGCCGCGCTATCATTCAAGGCTGAAGCCCCTTTCAAAAAGCCTTAGGCAGGCATCTGCAACGTCAGGGTCATAAAGAATACCCTTGTTTTGGGAGATTTCTTCAAGGGCTCTGGCCATACCAAGAGCGGGCCGGTAAGGACGGTGGGAGGACATGGCCTCGATCACATCGGCAACCGCTACAATCCTGGCCTCCAGGAGGATGTTATCACCAGAGAGTCCGGCAGGATAGCCAGAACCATCCAGTCTTTCGTGGTGTTGAAGCACTATTTTGCCTATAGGCCATGGGAATTCTATGGTTTTCAATATGTCGTATCCCATCGGGGAGTGGGTCTTGACAAGGCTGTATTCTATGTCGGTTATACGGCCGGGTTTTGTCAGAATTTCTGCGGGCACTGATATCTTTCCTATGTCGTGAATGCCCGCAGCCGTGTAGATTCCCTCGGTTTTTTCGTTATCAAGGCCCATTTCCTCTGCGATGGCACGGGAAATCCTGGCAACTCTTCGCTGGTGGCCGGCGGTGTAAGGATCCCTCGTCTCAATGGTCAATGCCACTGCGTGGATGACTCCCTCCGTCGTTTTTCGCAATTTTTTCAGTGACGCCTTTAAGGCCCTGTTCGCCTTTTCCAGTTCAAGCATCTCGTATTCTAGTTTTTTTGCCAACCGTTCGTTGTGTTCCTTTAGGTGAACGGTTTCTTCCTTTACTGGAGGGTATGTGGAAGATTCCACGGGATTCCCTTTTTCTGCAAACAGTTCCCTTATTATTTCAATAAAGACATCGGGTTCGGTCGGCTTGACAATGTATCTGTCGGCTCCCAGGCTCAAACCGAACTCCCTGTCTTTGTCATACGTATAGGCGGCGGTGTAGAAGACAAAGGGGATTGTTTTCATCTTCTCGTCACTCTTTATCTTGCGGCAGAGCTGGAATCCATCCATCCTCGGCATCAGGATATCGGAAATAATCATGTCGAAATCTCCCTGCTTGGCCTTTTTCAATGCCTGGACGCCATCGTTGGCAGTTTCTACTTCATATCCGTATCCCTGGAGAAGCGACTCTAGCATGTAGAGATTCTCGTTGTTGTCATCTACAACCAGGATTTTCATAACGTTGCTCCATTCTTTCTGCCTGAGGGTATGGTAGAGGTGATTTTGGGACCCTTACAGTAGTCGCCTTCGGCTTGGATCTTTTTATCCAGCAACGTCACCAGCTTTTTGCTGAGAAATATCTTCTTTTCTGATTCCTGTATCGTGTAGGCAGTACCTATTTCAAGGTTGGCGTTGTCGGCCCTGCAGGCAATCCTAATCTCACCATTCTCAATGAATTTTACCGCGTTGTTGACAAGGTTCAGGAGGATTTGAAAGATCTTCCTCAAATCGCTGGAGACCTCTGAGTTTTTCTCCGGTATATCTTTGATTAACTGTAGACTTTTTTGGGACAACGTCTTTTCCATCTGCCGGACAATGTCCCTGATATCCACTTTCTCCATCACCGTCTCCATTTTTCGTGATCCTATCCGGGTACCATTTAGGATATCATTTAATACACTTAACAGATGTTTTGCGGAAGTATTGATCACAGTAATTTTGCTCTTCATTGAAAGGGGACA
>CAZUIH010000023.1:0-24762 GCA_964620365.1 uncultured Desulfobacterales bacterium
CCCTGATCAACTGCCTGGCCTACATCGATCTTAATCCCGTAAGGGCCGGTATCTGTAAAGTGCCCGAGGACTATCGCTGGTGCTCCCTTGGTTACCACGTCCAGTCAGGGAACAAGGACGATTTTCTCTCCCTGGACTTTGGCCTGCAGGCCTTCGGAGTGAACAATAACACTCAGCGCCTAACCTTGTATCGCAAGTTTGTCTATGAGAAAGGGGCAATCTCCCCAGGTAAAGGGGCTGTGATCGATTCCGACATACTCGAGCAGGAGAAAAATAAGGGCTTTGCGTTAGACACTAAGGACAGATTTCGTTACCGGACCCGCTACTTCACGGACAGCGGCATCATTGGGACAAAGGAGTTTGTTACCCGCTGTTATTTGAAGTTTAAGGACTATTTTTCCTCACGCCGCGAGAAGCACCCCCGGCCGGTTTCTGGCCTTGATGGGATATATTCCCTAAAACGCCTCTCAGAACAGATCTGAGATTTCAAACCTGTGGATTAGTAGGTGCTTTGCGGCCTTGTAAGCTGCCGTGGCAGTCGTTAGACATCAGAGGGCTTCATAATTTCTATATTTGATATTTGTACTCCTTTCTACTCCATATAAAACCAATTCCATCCAACACTCCGTTCCAGGCAATGTCCCTTTGCCTGTGAAATTAACTGATTCTTTTGGCAGAAAGGCAGAAATGCCGAGGAGTGCAAACAACGCGTAAGAATTAGCCAGGGAAAAGAGAGAATTTGCTATAACATAGTTCGCCTGTCCCCAAACTCACTGATTTTTCTTAGAGTTTTGGATACGATGATTGGCATCCCTATACACTTAGTCTTATTTATTCGAATTACGGAGGCAATCGACTGAAACCAGACAAAAAGAAAGGGGAAAGTTTTACGAAATTCGATGAAGGAACTTTCTCTCTTGGGTGGAAATTTGTCCTGCCTGACTATATAGAAAATCTTTTTATTGTCCATCCCGCGAGCGGGGTGGGATGCGTTATCAACTACAACGTGACTCCCAAATATTTCGATATGGCTTCACTGTCCACCAAAAGATGGAAACAGTCCGTTAGTCTTTCTATAAAGTACACAATTTACAAATGGCATGCAGGTACAATTTCTTTTCAGTACAATAATTATTCTGGGTCGGTATCCGTGGCGAAAAAGAAGTCCATGAACCGGTACCTTTAATGATGGCACTGTAAGTATATCGTGGTCATGGGTGTGGTAAATATTGGCTCTGTGTCCATTCATTCCATAGGGGACAGGTCGATTATATTATGATGTTTCATCATCTTGAAGAATACTTCAATGTCCCATTTCTTCCCGTATATGCGAACTATTTCCTCATCTTTCAGCTTCGTGTCAGTTCCGAAAGTTGAGTTATGGATTTCTATCCACGCCAGATAAGTCGGCTGGGCTATGAATAAGCAGATGAACGTTTACAGAAAGGTTCTTTTTCAGCTTGAAAACAGAATATCTGAGAGATTATTGTTTTGTCACAAGGGATAGTGCCCAGAGGGAAATCCTGGAGTACATCTGATACCGTCTACATTCGTCCCTGGGATATATGAGTCCTATGGATTATGAATAAGAGAGCATGAGGCTTGTAGCCTAAAAGGATGTCCGTTTTTTGTTGACCATTACATTTTGAGTTCATAGGCCATCTCAAGCATTGGCATAGAATGGATGGCAGCGGGCTGAAAATATTTTTGCTTGAAAAATGACTTTTTCAGAATCGACTAATGGGGACCTCTAAAAATTAGATTTTTTGTTTGAGGGCAAGGCACAAGGAGACAAAAAAGCGCAGCATACTCCCTAGATGTGAGCATTTTTTGCTGGCGAGCAACGCAATTATCGAGCAAAGGGACAATTTTTAGAGGTTTCCTAATATAAGAGAGATAGAAAGCCCCTGAATGCTTGGATTGAAAGATAACAATCGCAACCAGGAGGGTTATGTCTGAGATAAATCCCCAGGCATTTTTCCGTTTTGCCGCAGAACATACCGGTCTTTTGACAGATTTGTACTACAATGCCGGCGGGATATCAGAGGCCGGTCTTCAGTCCTTGATTCAGCGTTTCAGCAGGCCTGATTCACCGAGCACCCATTACATAATGGATCAGCTCCTGAATCTTGGCATACTGGAGACCATGCCCGCAGAGACCGCGGTCCTTGAGATGACCCAGCCGGTGAGGCGTCTTATGGCATACCTCCTTCGCCAGCAGAGGCTCACCAGCGTAGGGGTAATTCAGGCATATCTCAGGGAGATGGATTCCCTTTCAAAAGAGCTGGAGGGGTTTATTGCTTCCCAAAAGGCCCATGCAGCAGCCAGGAGCCTGGACGAGATATCAGATCTGCTTGAACGTCTCAGGACGGATTCCAGGAATAACAGGGATGCCATCACCACCGAGGCCATCAAGGTCAAGGTCAACCGGGAGAGGCTCTCGGTAAGGGCCAGGTTCGAGATCATAAACAGGCTGTGGAAGCGCTATCTCGAACCCCTTCGGGACATAATAGACATCCAGAAGGCAATGGATGCCGTGCTGGACCGGCTGGAACGGCTCATGGCAGATGGCATGAGGGCATTCCGGCTCGACAGGATCATGGAAAGGGAATTCAGGGCCACGGCATTCCGGCTCTTGCGCCTGAGAAGATCTGTAAAGGAAGACTACCTCGAAAGCCTGAAGGAGGTGGAGCCCCTCTACCAGTCACTCAGGAGAGACAGCGTGCTTGCAAGGGGGGCGAGCCTTGCCCTTGAACGTATCGGAAAGAAGGGGTTGAAGGCGTCAGGTGCAGGACCGTTCCTTGCCATCTCGGCCTGGCGGACAGAGGGCCTGATCCATGATGAGGCCATGCGCGCTTACCTTTACGGTCTCAAGGGCTACCAGCCCAAAAGCCCCCCGCCTCTTCCCGCCCCGGCAGAGGCGGAAAAGGAGCCATTTATCCTGCCACAGGAACTCTTTTCAAATCTTGCTTCCTCAATCCCGGTAACGGATTTGATGGCCTGGCTCATAAAGACCTATCCGGCCATGTCACTTGCAGAACTCTTAAGAGCATATGCCCGCATAATCTTTTCCGGCAGGTTCGGCCTGGAGATATCCGGCAGTGCCGCTGCCATCCATAGTTTCCAGGGATATACGATTACCTGTTATCCTGTAGGCCTGAAATCGGCAACGGATTTTGAAAGGGACGTGAATGACCATGAATAAGATGGCCTTTGATAAGATACCAGGGCTCCCGGTCATATTCGACCGGCTCAGGCGCGGTTATCACATAACCCAGGAGGACGGAGAGCCCTTCTGGACCATAAAGGCGAACGAGGAGTTCCTGTCAGGCCTATTCAGCGCCCTTGGCTTTGACTTTCAGGCCGATGCCAGGGGGTTTTACTATTTCAGGGGCAGGGGGCCCTTGAGCGACAGGAGCGGCAGGATGGCGCTTTTCATGTTCATCCTGGTGGAGTGGCTGGCGGACAGGGGGGAAATGGTGCAGGAGGTCGTGCTTGCCGGCAGGTTTCGTATCTCAGAGCTGCCGCACCTCAAGATGGAAAGATATCAGTCATATCTCAGGGAGGCGGGGATCTCAGGAGATGACGGGCTCCTGGATATCATACGCTCCATGGAGAGGTATGGATTTTTAAAGAGGAAGGGAAGGGATGAATTCGTCTTCCGTCCGCCCGTGGTTCGTTTCCTTGATCTGTGCCGCGAGGCCCTTTCGATCACAAAGGCCGATGAGGAAGACCAGGCAGGGTCGGATCATATCCAGTCCCACGGACAGGAAGGGGAATCTGGTCACAGGAGGGATGCCTTTTGAAGATCTTGAACGGCCCTGTAAAGATGATACTCATAAATTCCGGGAAGTATGCCTACGCAGAGGTGGAGCTTGACCTGCCGCTCCATCTCGTTGGGCCGAACAACGTTGGCAAGACAAGTCTCATAGCCGCCCTTCAGTTTCTCTACATGGACATGCAGCGCCACATGAATTTTTCAAGGCCAATGGATGAGACGAGACGTTACTATTTTCCGGACCCTTCAAGTTATATCCTCTTTGAATGCAGGACTCCCGCAGGTTTCCAGGTCCTGGGCGTGCATGGGCTTGGCCCGGTGAAGAGATTTGAATTTGAGCGCTTTGCCTACCAGGGCAGGTATGAATTCGGGGATTTCCTTGACGAAGAACGCAGGGTGCGCCCCGCTGAAGAGATAAAGGCAGGGCTTGCACCAAGGGGCTATACCAGGCTCGATCCGCAGAACCTGAGGGCAGCGCTTACGGGAATAGGGGAAGGAAGGGGCGTTGACCTTGGCCTGGTACCCATAAGGAACAGGGGGGATTATCTCCGCTTCAGGGACATGTTCAGAAATCTCCTCCGCCTTTCCCACCTGAGACAGGATGAATTGAAGGAACTCATACTCACGGTCAACCGCGGCCTGTTCAAGCAGATGTCAATAGAGCTCCAGGAAGGCTATTCGGCCCATTACCGCCGGGTAAAATCCCAGACAGAGGAGCTGCAGGGCCTGCGCCTGATGGAAGAGCGGATAAGGACGCTGCTGTCCAAGGATAAGGAGCGCCTCTTTCTCAGGAGACGTCTTCCTGTCATGCGGAAGGCCCTGGAAACCATCTACAGAAAGGAGGAGGAAGAGTCTTTCCAAAAAGCAGGGCAGTTGACCAGGGACAGAGACCAGTTTGCAGAGAGGAGGCGCGAGATTGAAAAAGAGGTCCTTGCCCTTCAGGAGGAGCATTCCAGGGTCTCCAGGCGGATCGGCGAACTTGACCTGTTTATACGCGAGGTGGAGGCCCTTGAAAAGAGATTCAAGGGGTTCATACCAGAGATGAAGAAGGCCGCCCTGTCCAATCTCGAAAAAGAGACCGATAGGCTTAAGGTAATGCTTGCAAATGCATCGGGCCTGGAACCGGATGAGGTGGAGGCCAGGATAAGGTCCCGGAGTGCGAGGATCAACCGTGTCCGGAGACTCATAGAGACTGCCATGCGCTCGTCAGGCCCCAAATTTCTGGAGATCCTGGGAGAAGAAGACCTGAGGAAGGCCTCCCTGCTGTTTAATTCAGAGCTCCTGGGCCTGCCTCTCGGAGAGGATGGGATCATTTTAAGGGATGAAGATGCCTTCAAAAGGCAGATGGACGTGCTTACAGGGAATATAAGCGATGACCTGTACCAGGATGCAGCGATTGCCATAAATCTCAAGGGCTTGGAGGCCCCTGATATACGGAGATATTTCGACCGGGAACGGCTTGAGGGGGAACTTCAGGACCTTCTCAAGAGACAGGAGCAGGAAAAGGCGCTCCTTGAGACCTGCAGAGAGGAGGCGCTCCTCAAAAAGAGGCTTTCCGGGCAGAACAGGGAGATTGAAGCCCTTCGCCGGACAATTTATGACTTTGAGAAATTCAGAGAAAAGCAGCAGCACCTTGAGGAAAGGAAAAGGGAGAGGCAGGGCGCGATCGAGAGGGAGAGGGAGATAGAGGAGGCTCTTTCAAGGGCCAGGGAAGAGATTGATCGACTGATCCTGGCAATAAGGGAGATAGAGGCGGAAGAAAAGGTCCTCAAGGAGGGGCTTGAAAAAAAGAGAAAGATGATAGCTGCGCTTCCCAGGCCAGCGGAGGACTGGCCAGGGGCAGGACCAGCGGAAGCAGAATTCGGGGATGCGGACGAACAATACCAGGCCTTTTTGAAGGAAGGCCTTTTTGCATTGATTTCAGCTTACAGCGCGGATATGGAGAGGGAGCGGGCCTTAAGTTCAGACATGGAACGGCTCTTTGCCGACATAGAGGCCATGAGCAACGGCAGGTTTTCCGCGGTCCAGGAGGAGGAGACCATCGGGCAGCTCAAGGAAGAGCTTGAAGGCATAGAGGAAAAGGAAAAGGCGGTCAAGGAGCTTTGGAAGTCCCTGGCCGTTGGCCTTAAGACCGCCTTCAGGGACCTTTCCCAGGACATGGAGACCTTGAAGGCCCAGGTGTCACGACTGAACCGCTCCCTTTCAAAGGTCGGTATCTCCAACCTTACCGGGCTCAGGCTGGTGGTTGCGGAAAGACCAAGGTGGATGAGCCGCATTCGGGCCATCCTGCAAAAGGACGACATGCCCCTGTTTTCAGATCCTGTCTCCTCGGCCTCTGCCCTTGAAGACCTGGGTGAATTGCTCAGGGAACATCCAAGGGTGGAATTGAAGGACCTCTTCGACATGCATTTCGAGATCAGGACGCCGGATGGCCTCACAAGGACCTATCCTCATCTTGAATCCATAGAATCCCATGGCACCACCATCACCATAAAGGTCCTCATCAATCTCCTGCTCATACGTGATCTCCTCATAGAGGAAAGGGCCAGGATCCCCTTTTACCTGGACGAGGTGTCGAGCCTGGATCAGGCAAACCTGAAGGCCATAGTGGAAAAGGCCGAAGAGCTCGGTTTTGTCCCCGTGCTGGCAAGCCCTGAGCCCATGGCAGTCGCAAGAAACATCTACATGTTGAAAGAGCAGGAAGGCCGCGTCGTATTGGACGACCATTCCAGGATCACCCTGGAGCCGGAAAGGGGTGGATCTCATGGGGCTTGACGCGCTTTCCAGCAGGATTTCAAGACTCCTTAAAGAGGGCAGTATCGCCTCTTCTCAGTTGTCCCGCCAGTCCAGGAAGGTCCTTGCCCCCCTTTTTGACGCAGGGGTCCTGGTTGAAGAACGTTCAGGCGCGGGGAAAAGGGTAAGGGTTATATCAAAAAAGGCCCTGCTGGAGTTTGGCAGGAAGATCTATCCCTCTGGATTTGATGGAGAAGGGCTCCGGCAGGACGGGATACATGGCCTGTCAAAGACCCTGTCCCTAGGATTTTTCCGGGATGCCAAGCGTTCAAGTGCCACAAGCCCGCAGCCGGTGCTTCTGAGAGGGACGGAAGGGACATTCCTGAGTTCTCAAAGAGGGCGTTTCCCGGTTGGCGAGCTAACCTCGGCCTTCGGGCTCTCTGCCATTATTCTAAAAGAAAACGAGACATGGGGCTTTGAGGGTAGCGTTGCCCTGGTGGAAAACCTGGAGCCGTTTCTGGCGGTTGAAAAGACCGGGGTGGGTGCTGAGCTGTCCATCTATGCAGGTGGGGTTGTCTCAAACCGTATCCTTGACTGGCTCTGCTCCCCTGAAATGGCCGGGTGCCCCTTGTATTTCCTTCCTGATTACGATCCAGAAGGCCTGGAGGAATACCTGCGGGTCCGTGAAAGGGTTGGAAGGCGGGCGACCCTGTTTGTCCCGGATGGAATAGCCGCACTCTTTAAGAAGTATGGAAAGCCGTCCCTGCTCTCAAATCAAAGGGCCGCCTTTCAGCGGCTGAGAAAGAGAGGGGACAGGCAAATAAGAGATATTCTCGATCTCATGGAGGAGTACGGGGCAGGCCTTGAGCAGGAGGCCCTTGTCCTTCAGCCAAAGGATCTATGCTGAGCTGGGCCTTTACTGAAATTGGTGAATATTATCGACCTGTCCCCAATATGTTCATTATGAAAACAATTCCAACTCGGCCCTTGTTGCAGGCCCCACAATACCGTCAGGCTCAAGTCCTGCCTGTTTCTGAAACTCTATTACCGCTGTTTTTGTTTCAGGACCGAAGATTCCATCCGTATCCACTTCAATTCCTTTTTGTGCAAGGGCCTCCTGAAGCGCACTTACGTCGTGTCCCTTCAAATATGGTGCCCTGAGTTTCAAAAGACGCGGCGACTCATCTTCTGAGGATAAGGCCCTGGGTGAAGGGGTATACATAAGCATGGCTTTATCGATCATAACCCCCCTGACCACGAATGGCAGTTCAAGACTCCAGTTGCCTGTGGCCATGATCTGCCCGAAACTTTTCATTCTGTAGACTGTTTTGCGAAGTAGTTGGTTTGAATGGTTTTTCAGCCAGTCATACCTTTCCGCAATATATTTCGCAATCCAATTGTGTTCGCCGATATCGGTTGCGCTGCCGAATTTTTCATCAGTGCGTTTTTTGATTCTAAGCCATGAACCGTGTACGAAACTGTCATAAACTACGGAGGTCCCAAGTTCACTTCTAATGCCTGAATTAATGGCTGATCGCACGGCCGGATTCCAGTAAACCCTGTCAAAAAATTCGTCCTGTGTTTCTTTCATAACCGGGTCATGTCCGGCATCTCTCAAAAGTCTTTTGAAGTTGGTGTTGTTGTCAAGTGAGAAATCACGATTTTCCAGCCTTTCAAGGTAACCGGAAAGCTCCTCACCAAACTCCGAATTTTCATTGCGGCAGTAAGCCCGGATCAGCAGGTAAAGATTACCGCTTGCAAGTGTAGTCTGGGAACGACCATATGTCAGATGACCGGTATCACCTGCCAACAGGGTCACACGGCTGTAATCTCCGTAGGGAGTTCCGGTTTCAAAGATATTTACAATTGCCTGGGCCGCCTTTTTTTTTATTTCCTGTATCATCTATTTATTTCCCCTTTGATTTGGTGTTTAGACTATATACCTTTTTATCTTATAATACTTTTCTTCATGGGGCATAATTCGTTTGTCCTAAGATATTTTTGGGCTTAAGGTTAGGGGACAGGTCAATTATGTTCACTCTGGACGTTGGTTTGCAGGTCCAGGCAATGTCCCTTTGCCTGTGAAATTAATTGATTTTGGCAGAAAGGCAGGAAAGCCGAGGAGCGCAAACACCGCTAGGAATTGGCCAGGGGAAAGAGAGAATTTGCCAGAACATAGTTTGCCTGTCCCCAATTTGTTATTTCGGCAGTCCAATTTTCAGATGAAAAAAATGGATTGTCTGTCAGCTTTCAGGAGAAAAATATGACTGCCATGGCATATATAGGCACCAGCGGCTGGAATTATCCGGGCTGGAAGGACACTTTTTATGCTGGGATCGCAAAGAAGGAGTGGCTCAATTACTGCGCCAAGCGCTTTACAGGCATTGAGGTTAATGCCACCTTCTATGGTCTGCAGAAATTTGAAACTTTTCAAAAATGGCGAAACATTACCCCGAAAAACTTCAGGTTTACTATCAAGGGAAATAAATATGTAACCCATTATCGAAAACTTAATGGTCCGGAAGAGCCGGTGCGCAAGGAACGTGAGCGGGCGTCCGGCCTTGGCGAAAAGCTTGCTGTTGTAGTATGGCAGCTGCCGCGGAACCTTAAGAAAAATATGGCAAAGCTGGATTTTTTTGCCGATGTCCTGGATGGCTGGACTGAAACCCGGCATACAATAGAATTTCGCCATTCATCCTGGTTTGATGAAGAAGTGGCAGATTGTCTGGAGCGGCATCGCATTGCGGTATGCATGTCCGATGCTGCGGACTGGCCTATGTGGGATAAGGTCACAACTGATCTTGTTTATGTACGGCTGCATGGTCATACACGGACATATGTCACTGCCTATGATGAAGAGCAATTGCAATTTTGGGCAGTGCGGGCACGTAACTGGCTTGGCGAGGGACGTGATGTCCATGTGTATTTCGATAACGATGCAGAAGGAGCAGCTCCTTTTGATGCCATGCGGCTTCTCGAAATGGTAAGCCGGCTTAAAGGATTTGCCGGATGGGACACGGACCGGCGCTAAACTCTCTTTGTCGGTGAATCCGGTCCATAGCCTGCAGGCATGATTAAAAGCGGTTCATGGGATTCGGATATATTAAGGGCCTGGATGAGCTCTTGATCACGGAACGCTCCTACTATTCCCACTACAAGTCCGATGGCCAGGGCCTGGAGAAATATGTTCTGGCCGATGTGTCCTGCCTCGATCATTGCATACCTGATACCCCTATCGCCATATTTGCAAGTAATCCGTTCGTATTCGGCAGTAATTATCAGATTCACAGGTGCGGCGGCAATCCAGGTCTGGAAGAGAGCGGCAACCGCCACGTCGTTCCGCCTGTCTCCAGAGGCTACCAAGGTCATACGATGTCTCTTCGGTTCATAGTGATAAACCCCTGCCTCTAGCCCCTCTATACCACCAGTTCCAATAACCGCGTAGACATCCATAGGATAGAGTGCCCCTCCGGAAGGTGCCGCTCTCTTGAAACTACTTGGCTCGGTGATTCCTTGGGCTGCCCACAAGAGTTGTGAAAGCATCCCACAACCCAAAGACTTTGAGGAAAACGATCGCACAGTCCGACGATTCTTTATGGCTCTTTCCACAGCCACCTGTCCGTCGATTACAGGTTCTGGCAGTATCATGCGTTCCTCCTTACCCACCCCAGGTTACCTGGAGAGGAGTTACTGCAAACTATCTGGTGAAGATAAACCTCAATAGAGGTCATGGGAGAAAAAACTCACCCTGAGGACAAGATAGGTTACATAGCATCCGACCATCAGGGCCGATTCCAGGAGGCCTATTCTGCGCCGAAAAAGCAGTAACCCTCCCACCAATATCCCTGTCACGATCTTGGCTGGCAGGTCAAAACCAGGCAGGACCTCCGGGACTTCGTAGCCCGAGATCATTGCTCCCAATCCCACGGCCATCCCTGGATTGGTAATATTGCTCCCAATCAACGTCCCAAGGCTCAAACCTGTAGCCTTCTTCCGCAAGGCCATGATTGCGGTTGAAAGCTCCGGCAGGGCCGAGGCCACCCCGATAAACATCACGCCGATGAGTGAACTGCCCACATTCATGGCCTTCACCACCTCGTGGGCCACCTTGAGGATGAAATGGGCACATAACAAAATGATGACGATACCAGCGGCGATGAAAACGAAATCCCGAAAAGGACGCCCCTTAGGATCACTTCTGGTTTTTACATGCCCTGCCTGGATAACCATCTGCCGTTCAAAGAAGCCCAGATAGGCCAGATATCCTAGATATCCACCCACCAGTGCCATCCCCTCCAGCCTTGACAGACGCCCGTCCCAGCAAAAGACCAACAGCAGAGTCGTAATCCCTATCATGACTCCGAAGTCCCGCACCAGACTCCAACGGTCCGTTACCAGCAAACCAAATGGAGCGACCACAGCGATGATGAAGGTCTGTTGAAGGATATCCGAACCGATGTTGGTGCCAAGCACTGCTCCCGAAGCGATCCTTGGATCCACCTTGTCGAGCAGGATATCGGTGCTGGCTATGACAGCGGTGGATATCTCCGGGAGACTGGTGCCCAAGGAAAGAAGAGTGAGGCCGATGAAGAGATCCGATACGCCTAAGGCGCGGGCCAGCCGCACACTCCGGGCCACGGTGAATTCCGTGGCTGCCACCAGAGTTCCAAGCACCATGAGGGCGAGTATCGCATCTGTTATCGGGATCCTGTGCATCGGCTGTAAGCTGGGGGCGACCCTCAGCCAGGATGTATTACCAGGTGACGTGTGGGTTCAGTCCCGACACTTACCGAGGCCAGGCGATACTGGGTCACAACTCGATGTTGGACTTTTCTTAGAGCAGGAGGCTGAGGTGCAAGTTCAATGGTTATCCCTTCCTCAATGACGCGTCTTGCTGCATGCTCGGCCTCGCTGACTGCCTCCTGCACTTTATGGTCGTCGACGCCTTCCACCACGAAGAAGACGTTCTGAAGAAGGCGCCGGATCTGGGCTGTGCTGTTCCGTTTAACCAGGTGGAGGAACGCCCCTGTCTCCATGAGATATCGCTGGAGCCGTTTGTCCTCGGAACGCGACCGGAGGGCCAATATCATATCGGCCTGCTCTGGATGACGAACTGCTCTGGCATCAAGACCTAGATCCCTGATCACTTTCTTCAGAGAATCCCTGTTCAAGGCATACGGATAAATTCGGACAGGCCCTTTGTGCCTCCCAGGGGAAAAAGGCCGTGGGGCTTCATGGGGTGTCGGACGTTCCTCGCGGGTCAGGATTTTTCCATCCCCGTCCCTCACCCTGCGTTCCCCACTCGGTACAAATCCCCTGAGCAGCTCGTCAACCGCCTTGGCAGTGTCCCGGTGTACGATCAACTCGTCACGGTTCACTATCTCGACGACCATATCAAAGGTCGGCGGGCCCTTGCGTTCGCTTATGGTTTTCTGGGTCCCCCGGATCCGTGCCTCCTCGTCTCCCAGGGTGACTGTCTGAACTCCTCCCACTACGTCCGACAGTGTGGGATTCATGACAAGGTTCTCCAGGGTGTTGCCATGGGCAGTTCCTATGAGCTGAACCCCTCTTTCCGCAATGGTTCTGGCTGCAAGCGCCTCCTCATAGGTGCCTATCTCGTCCACAATGATTACCTCGGGCATGTGGTTCTCAACGGCTTCGATCATCACGGCGTGCTGCTGGGCCGGATGCGGGACCTGCATACGGCGGGCCCGACCTATTGAAGGATGCGGAATGTCGCCGTCTCCGGCAATCTCATTGGAGGTGTCAACGATGACTACTCTCTTGCCAAGCTCATCTGCCAGGACCCTTGCGGCCTCACGGAGCATGGTGGTTTTACCCACCCCGGGGCGTCCGACCAGGAGGATATTCGCTCCTGTCTCAATGAGGTCGCGGATCATGTCTACGGTACCGAACACTGCACGTCCCACGCGTAGTGTCAGTCCAATGATCTCTCCCTTGCGGTTCCTGATCGCTGAGATCCGGTGGAGGGTCCGCTCGATTCCCGCCCGGTTGTCTGCACCAAACTCACCGATCTGGCTTGTGACATGGTCGAGATCCTCGCGGGTGACTGGCCGATCCGTCAGACTTTTGGCCAATCCGGGGAATCGGGCCTCGGGTACGCGTCCGAGATCCATGACGATTTCGAGCAGATTTTCCTTAGGCAGATCCTCCGTTGATTTCCTTAATGGTTCCGGAAGGATACAGAGAAGTAGGGATAAATCGTTATCAAAGGCGGAGAGCTGGCCGTGCTCTACTTTACATTTCATGATAATATCCTACCACTAGTCCAGACCAAGAAGGGAATAGCGTTTGAGCTCGTCCCTGGTCCAGAGGGACATACCAGCGCGGCCACCCACGGTCTCCACGGAAATGATCGCATCCGGGTCTTCGAAGGCAATTTTTCCGTTTTTCCCTTCTTCCTCCAGGGCTGTTAGGAGTTTTTCGTCTAGCAGGCGTTCCTCGACCTGGCTGGAGAGTTTTTCCTTGAAACCCCTTCGGTGCATACGCACGTGGAAACCACGATCAGCTATCTCTGGAACCCATGTGAGAACGACTTTGCTTGCCTTTTCCTCAAAATCTTCAGCTGACTGAAAATCGAAGGTCTTGGTCGCAGGCACCACCCTCGCAAAGATATGAAGGAGATAAGGATTTTCGGCAACCCATCTGTGAATGGTTTCAATGAAGCTCCTTGTATCCTCGACCTTCATGACCAGCACGTTATAGAAACCCGTCTTTGCCACTGGTCCCAGTTCTTCCAACATCTCACAGGCAGGGACAAATCCCCTCTTGTGAACAGTTATGACTACGTTCCAGTCGCCCATTCTTTTGACAGATTAAGGAGCAGTTCGCATAATGTCAGGCCCTGGCCAGCATGGCGGCAAGGTCTTCAGGGAATTGAGCCAGAACGTCTTTTATTTCTCCTGGTTGAATCGCAGACTTTAGCACAGAAAAGGTGGCCTTCGTGTACCTCTCTGCCTCTGCCATATCGATTTTTAGTAGCTCTGCAACGCGTCCTAAAAATTCCCGGCGATTCATCTTTATGATTTTTTCCTTTGCTCCTCCCACTATCCCCTTGAGTTCCTGTGGAAGCTGTGAGGCTAGATCAAAGGCCTCCTTTTCGGTCAGACGCTCGAAAAGGGTCTTGAGGACTGCATCTGTGACCCATACAGCCTCATCCTTGTTGTCAAGTTGTGCCTTTTCCTGGACTTTTTTAAGGAATTCATCTTTTTTCATGGCGACCTCCATCCTCATTATTATGGGAAAACCTTTCCCAAAAAAGGAACATGCATAAAGATGGTCACCCCAGGCCTATGAGTCAATACGCTGAACTCACAACTGCATAATCCGGGTTCAAAGGCATGTGATTGGTAAATATAAATTCAGATATCATTTCAAGGGGTTAATCCACAGGAAAAAGCCGTTGACAACAGGGAATTAGCTGGCATAATAAACATGCCCTTGCCGAGATAGCTCAGTCGGTAGAGCAGGGGACTGAAAATCCCCGTGTCGGCGGTTCGATTCCGTCTCTCGGCACCAGCATATCCAAGGGGTTACAAAGAGTAGCCCCTTTTTTTTGTCGTTCCATTCCAGATAATTAGCCGTGAAAGTCAATTCAAATCATACCGTCAAGCTCGTTTTTACCGTTGCCCTCAAAAAAGAGATCCCTGTCCAATGGCTTGGATCCCAAAGTGTGAAGGTCGTCTCATTAAAGGCATTGAAATCGGGCATTCTTTCAAAAAAAAATGCAGATGTAAAAAATTCCGGCGTTCTTTTCGTTATAACCGGTGTTGGGTACGAGAATTCCAGGGAGGCCGCACTCTGGCTTGCTGAAAATATCAGGCCTGAATTTGTTGTGAACCTTGGCTCCGCCTGTGCCAGGAGAGAATCCTTGAGATTAGGATCATGGGTCATGCCAAGCCATGTGGTACATTGGGACGGAAGAAGATTTCTCCTGGCTGATTTTCTTCCTTTTTCATGGATGGGGCCTGAGATAACAAAAGGTTCTGGCCTTTTTACCTCTCCTTTCCCCGTAGAGGGAAAGTGGCCCGACAACTTGTCCGATTGTCAACTGGTAGATATGGAGGCAAGTGGCCAGGCCGAGGTGTTTAGTGATGGTGATATTCCCTTCTCCATCCTAAAGCGCGTTACTGATTACGGTGATGAGGCAACCGGGACCACTTACCATGAACAGCTTGGAGCCATGCGGGCTGAAATCAAAAAGGGCCTTGGCTTTCTTGGTGCAGTCCATGAAACCCTTGATGTGGGGGTGATCATCCCTGTTCATAACCGAAGACACATGATATCAAGATGTGTGCAAAGTGTGTTGAACCAGACCCTTTCTCCAAAGAGAATCATCGTGGTAGATGATGGTTCCAATGATGGTACATGTGATGTCATCAAGAAGTTCAGGGATATAGAGTATATCAGATTAGGTAGTAATCAGGGGGTCTCCCATGCAAGGAACATTGGCGTCAAGGAATTGGACACCCGTTGGATCTGTTTCTTAGATTCGGATGATGAATGGCTGCCTGAAAAACTCGAATCCCAGTTACGTTTTGTCATATCCTATCCATTCCTTGAGATTATGCAGTCAGAAGAGATCTGGATAAGAAATGGAAAGAGGGTAAATCCATGCAAGCATCATAGAAAGCCAAGTGGATGGATCTGGAGGGAATCTCTCAATCTTTGCCTTGTTTCCCCATCATCTGTTATGTTGAGACGTGATCTGTTCAATGAGATTGGAGGATTTGATGAATCCCTTCCTGCCTGTGAAGACTATGACCTGTGGCTTCGTATTTCGAGACGCAACCTGGTTGGGCTGGATACGAATCCCGTTGTGGTTAAATATGGTGGACATCCCGATCAGCTTTCCCAAAGATACGAAGCCATGGACAGGTTTCGTGTGTACAGTCTTTACAAGGCCCTTTTGAAAGAGCAATCCCCATGGTGTGCCAGTGAACTGAAGGCTGTTCTGAAAAAAAAGATATCGATACTGCTGAATGGTTGCATTAAAAGAGATAAGAAAAATACGGCTGAGCTCTTAGCCCTGTTTCTTGATGAGATAGACCGTGATACGGTTAAAGGGAAAATGCCCTTATGGTTATTGAAAAGTTTTGCATAAATAAGATATCAGTCGAAGATTCCATCTTTCACCTTCCACCATGGCTGGACAAACAGGTGGATCGTGACGGTTCTGATGCCATTCTCTGCGAATCCATGGTGGCAGATGGGCAGATTACTCCTTTTACGCTGTGTGAGTCCGAAGGCGGCATCCACCTCCTTGACGGGTTTAAAAGGGCCCGCCTGGCAGCGGAGCTGGGGTGGGAAGAAGTTCATGGGGTCCTGCTTCCAAGTGACACATCTGTTGTTTCATTGCTCAGGCTGTTTTTGACGACCAAGAGAGAGGTTATAATGTCAAGCCCTGTATCCAGGGTGTGGTTCGTGCTTTTGGGGAAAAAACTGGGACTGGACGACAACGAATTGACAGGAAATTTTTTTGGGCATCTGGGTCTGTCCGGCCACGTATCAGTGCTTGATCGGATAGTAAGGATAGGGGCACTGCCTGAAAGGATAAAGGGGTTTTGCCATGAAAAGAGGTTTTCCCTGAAAAAGTGTTACAATCTTACCAGATATCCTGACTATCTTCTCGAACGTGTGATGGAATGGGAAGACCAGTTTATCCTTTCTGCCTCATTCCTGGATGAAGTGCTCAGCGCCTTTTACGATCTTATTCGTTCAACCGGTAAAGACCTCGACGAGCTAATCAGGGAAGGAGAAAAAGAGGGCGTCTTTTCTGGCAAGGGTTCTATCCAGGAACGTACCCATAGATTCAAGACATGGCTCAAAGAAAGACGCTTTCCCCTGCTGACAGGGGCAAACAGGCGGTTGTCTGAGCTCAGCCGCCAGTTGAAGTTGCCTCAAAATATCCAGTGTAAGTGGGACAAGAGTCTGGAAAGGCATGAAATAACATTGACGATTTCAGTAAGGGAAGTGGATGAATGGCAGCGTTGTCGGGAGAAACTTTCCTCGGACCATCTACCCGTAGTCTTAGAAAAGATGCTAAGTGAATTGTGAGAAGTTTGCCTATTAATTCCAGAATAAAAAAAGTCACCGTGGAACCAGGGGTAAAAGATACCCCTGCCTTTGCCAGGATAAGTTTTCTGGGCCTTCCGGTGGAAACAGTAAAGGATGTTCCGAAACTTAAAGACTACCGTGAGGGCAAGGGATATCTGCACTTAGGGTCAAAACGTGGAGAGGCATTTCATCATTGCCTTTCCAGAAGCCGGGAATATTGTTGTTGCAATGTCCATGTCCTTGCTGCTGTGAACAACTGTCCTTTCGAGTGTTCATACTGCTTCTTGCAATATTATCTAAATGATACGGGCCTTGGTATTGTAGCGGACGTGGAGAGTCTTGTTGACGAAGTCCGGGAAAAGACACGGAAACAGCCCTGGAGATTTTTTCGAGTAGGTACCTGGGACCTGGGAGACAGCCTTGCCCTTGAACCCCTTGCCGGAACAGGGGCAGAGCTTGTAAGGGCCTTTTCCAGTATGAAGAACGCCCTTTTGGAGCTCAAGACCAAGTCCGCATGCGTGGAAGATCTGCTCTCCCTAGAGCATGGAAACAGGACAGTTGTTTCCTGGACCATGAGCCCGGAACGGGTGGTAAGGAGAGAAGAGTACAAGACCGCATCCACCAGGGACAGACTTAAGGCCATGAAGGCGGCTGCGGATGCAGGGTACATGATAGCAATCCATTTTGATCCCATGATCTATTACGAAGAGTGGGAGCGGGATTACAGGGAGCTTGCCAAATGTATCCTTGAAACGATTCCCAACAGGCGCATAGCCTGGGTCTCCGTAGGAAGCCTGCGGTTCAACCCGGAGATGAAACAGATCATGGAGCTCAATTATCCGGGAAGCCGTGCCACCAGCGCTGAAATGGTTTTGGGCAACGATGGCAAGATGCGTTACGTAAAGCCTCTTCGCATCCGGATGTACAGGGCCATCATGGACGAAATCCTGAGGGTGAGAAAGGACCCATTCTTCATCTATCTGTGCATGGAGCGGTGGGATGTCTGGAAAAGGGTGATTGGCTGGGCTCCAAGGTCCATAGAACATCTTGATTTTCTTATTACCAGGTCCCTGTACGAGCGTTTCCCTGGCCTTGTACACGTGGAACCCAGTCTGCGTATGTATGAATCTGTCGAGGATTGAGTCCGATACCCTTTATTCCCCGGTGGATGATAAGGGGGGATGTTCGTTCCCTTGGCTTTGGCTTGGCACATGGAGTCTGGGAGGCGAGGGGTTTGGAAGGGTAGATCTCGGGGAGTCGGTAGAGGTAATAAAAAAGGCCTTTCATGCAGGGATTCGCCACTTTGATACAGCCCCCCTTTATGCCCACGGCAAATCCGAGATGCTTCTCAAAAAGGCCCTGGCAAAGAAGAGGACCAGGATATTCATTTCGTCCAAGGGCGGACTTGAATGGCGAGGCAGGAACGTAATCCATGATGCGAGTCCACAGGCCCTGAGACGAAGTCTTGAACAGAGCCTTAGACGACTCAAAACCGATTATCTCGATCTTTACCAGCTCCACTGGCCTGATCCGGGCGTACCTTTGGCTGAAAGCCTGGATGCATTGAAGGGTTTCAGGCAAGAAGGGCTGATTCGTTTCTGGGGAGTAGGGAACCTTGCTCCTGATCAGGTAAGGGGTCATTTACCGCCGGGTGGCAGGATACCTCATCAGGTCCATTTCAGTCCTATCCACAGGGACTTTGAGGTCCTAAAGGCAGGGTATGAGGAGGGAAGGGCATGTAATTGCGTCACCTCACCCCTGGAACAGGGACTGCTCGGAAGCGGTCAATCAAAGGATGGCCTTGCGAACCTTGGCAAGAAGGATATAAGACGTCGAAATAGTTACTTTTATTCAGAGATAGTCCTCAACTGGACTAGAAAGTTTCACCTTTTGTGCAAGGAAAAAGCCCTTTCTCCTGTCAACGTAACCATAACATGGATACTAACCAGGCCCTATGTGGAAATAGTGGTGTGTGGACCCAAGAACATGGTTCAGCTCCAGGAACTTTTGGACCACAAGAAACTTCTAGAAAAGGTTGGCCTGGCGCCTGGCCGGCACCAGCATGACTTGGAGGAGGGGCTTAAAGATCTCTTGGGTACGGACCTTTATGGGCATGTGTCAGATGGCCTTTTGTGAATTCTTATCAAGAGGCAGTGCCATAAAAAAGGTGGATCCCTCGCCCCATTTACTTTCCACCCAAACCCTGCCCTGGTGATTTTGGGCTACCTCTTTTACAATGGAAAGGCCCAGTCCTGTACCACCCTTTTTACGTGAACGCTCTTTATTCAATCGATAGAAACGCTCAAAGATCCTTTTATACTCGTTTGAGGGTATGCCTTCTCCTTCATCTTTGACACTGATAATGACCTCTTCGTCTTTATTTTTTGTCATGTCAATATTAACAGTGGTGCCTGGTCGGGTGTACTTGATTGCGTTGTCTATAAGGTTCCGAATGGCGAGCTCTATGGCTAGATGATCGCCATGGACAACCATGTCCTGTCCTTGGCAATTGTATTCCAACCTGACATTACAGGAATCGGCTACAGGTCTTAGCATCTCAATGCAATCTGAAATGAGGGTGGGCAAGTCGAATTCGTCAGTGGTATTGGAACCAGCTTTTTCCTCTATGAGGGCCAGGGTAAGTATATCTTCTACCAGGCTGGAAACCCGGTCCGCATTCTTTTTTATTATCTTCAAGAATTTTTTTGAAAGCTCCGGATTTGTATAGGCCCCATCCAAAAGTGTTTCGCTATAGCCTTTTATTGAGGTGAGAGGGGTACGGAGTTCATGGGCCACATTGGCCACCAGTTCCTTGCCAGCATCCTTGTATCTATTCAGCGTGGTGCGATCTTCAAGAAGAATACAGATGGATAGCCGCTCTGGAATCCGGTAGTCGGCACCTTCGCCATATTTCAACTTGGAAAAAGTTACGTAAAAAAGTTTTTCTCCGAAATGGATGTTCTTGGAAATCTCTGCTTCCCTGTTTTTTTTTATCTCTTTTATTATCCCACTGACTTCTGGACTCCTTATGAGCTCAACTATGTTTTTTCCTATCCAGAATTGGCTGACACCGGGCTTATCCAGCAGTTTCAGGGCTGAACGATTAATGAATCTGATGGCCTCTGAATGGTCCAGAATGATCACTCCTTCTTTAAGATCCTTAAGTATGTCGAGTAGCGTGTGATTGAGCAGGGATAATTGACAGAGCAGTTCTTCAATATGTGTGAAAGGGTTTGAGCCCAATGGGTGATCATGGGTTTCGCCTAGTAGAACAGACTGGTCTTGCATGATCTTTTCAGCTATCCCGGCTGTGGAGTCCGGAAACTGTTCCCGAGCGTTTTCAACAAACCTTTTCGAGATGAAGAAACCAATTGCCATACCCGTGATAGCTGCGACAAGGACGATGAACAGTTCTCCGCCACTCATTTCCCATCCCTGAAGCGATATCCCACGCCGCGCACTGTTTCTATGTGTCTGGCACTGTTTTTCAATTTTTTCCTCAGGCGTCTGATGTGGGTATCCACGGTCCTGGCATATCCTTCAAAGGAATATCCCCAGACCTTGTCCAGTAGTTTGTCTCTGGTCTGCACGGTTCCAGGATTTGAAATAAGTTCGTAGAGCAGTTTGAATTCGGTAGCTGTAAGATCCACAGTTTCTCCATCAACGGTGACTTCATGTTTTTCTGCATCGAGTTCAATGGAACCGAATCTGAAAATATGCTGTTTGTCTGGTACTTCTTTTCTATCATAGGTGCGGGACATCACGGCATTTACCCTAAGAACCACTTCTCTTGGACTAAAGGGCTTGACTATGTAGTCGTCTGCTCCCAGCTCCAGCCCCAGTATCCGGTCGTGCTCGGTACCCTTGGCTGTTATCATGAGTATCGGAATGGAAGAAGTGGCAGGATCGCGTTTGAGCCGCTTGCATATTTCGATGCCGTCAACTTCTGGTAACATTAAATCCAGTAATATGAGTTGAGGCATCTTTTTCTGAACTTCTCGTACCGCGTTTTTACCTGAAGACAAAATTATACATCTGTAACCGGCCTGCTCCAGGTTGAACCGCAGAAGTTCGGCTATGTCAATTTCATCCTCTATGATAAAAACAAGGTTTGATCCGCTCATTTTCCTAATTTTAAAAAGCGGCGGATGAACAGATCCGCCGCTCTTTGTCTGAGATTTATCAAAAATGCCTGGTATTAGAATTTGATCTGATAGACCATCTGGAATTTGTAATCATCTCCCAGGTTGTTGTCAGGAATTGGAAGACTTCCCTTGCCTCCGTTGTCATCGTCATATTCCGTTGTCTCGTAGGTAACCAGTATCATGTTATCTTTATACAGTCTATAGGAGAGGCCGGCTATATACATGTCATAATCGGCATTATTGGAATAAATACCGTCTTTATCTGGATCAAAATGGTCATACCGGCCAAAAACTGAGAATTTTCTATCCATCACTGGTAAACGCAGGTTTGCAAAGAATGAATACCCCTCTGTATCTATCGCGTTGCCGTCAGGGTCCACCCACTTTCCCTTGGCATTACCCTCTGTGGTGAAATACTGCGCGGTCACGATGAGGCTTGGATGCTCATAACTTATCATCCCAAGGTGTACATTGTAATCTGGGTATTCGCCATCGTATTCCTTGTTGCCTTCGCCATATAGACCAAAGTAGCTGATCTGGAGTCCGGGCACGATATCTGGCATCGGACGCAGGGTAAGACGTCCTTCCAATACTTTGTTGTCATTGTTTTCCTTTGCGTGGTATCCGCTGCCGTTATAGATTCCAAGGTGCCATGAACCGAATTTTCCATCATAGTGATGGTTGCCAGTCTTTTCTTCTGCATCTTCCAGGCGGCCGCCGATATTGCCCCTAAGACTTATGCCAAGGTCTGCTGAATTAAAGGTGCCGGCACGTTCGATAGCCATTGTTCCCTGGCAGCGATAGGGGTTGACGTGTTCTTCAAAGTCCAGCCATGGAATGTGGCCCATACCGATCTCGGATTTCATGTCGGTAAGGAATCCAAGATCCCGCGGTTTCAACTCAGCATAAAGATACTTGAGTCTGACCTTCCAGTCTTCATCATCATCTTGATGGATGTCAGTTGTTATACGGACCCCGAGCCAGGGATTGATTTTCTTTTTTATTGTCAGGTACCCACGGGTGAGCTTGAATGCATTCAGGTTTTCCTCTTTGTCTCCGGGAAGTGGCTTTTTGCCCACGGAATAATCCACATACCCAAGCATTCCAACCTTTATTCCTTTGAGTCCCTTTGGAACAGCAACACCTGATTTGCGTATTTCTTGAACCACATCTTCCTTGTTTTTCTCTTCTAGAAGCCGTGCTTCCTGCTGTATCTGTTCCGCTTCCTCTTCAGTTAAGATTCCTTTTTTAATAAGAATTTGTATTAGAGGATCCTTTGGAGTCGATGCATACCCCTTTTGGGTTGGTCCCACTGCTATCCCAAGGGACAGCAAGATGAATAGGACATAAAAGAAGACTTTCGGTCTGAGTGATGGATCTGGTTTCATTAATTTCTCCCTCCTCTGTTTTTATCTATTTTTTGTAGGCCCAAATGGGCTGATCACCATGTTTTATCTCCTTAGCCCATGTCATTTCCACGAACTCGTAAACCGAGCCTGGAATGGGAACATAAAAGAGTTTTTTGGCCATCTCTGTCCCGTTTCTATAACACCAATCGAAGAATTTAAGTGTCCTAAGGGCAGTCTCCTTATCCTTCTGATTCTTGTACATAAGTATGAAGGATGCCCCGGTGATAGGCCAGGCGTTTTCTCCGGGCTGGTTGACGAGTACCACTGCCATGCCTGGGGTATTTTCCCAGTTTGCACCGGCTGCAGCGGCCTGGAAGGTCGTATCCGTGGGGATGACAAAATTGCCGGACCGGTTCTTGAGCCTCAAAGTGGTCAAATGGTTTTGTATGGCATAGGCGTATTCAACATATCCTATTGAGCCTACCACCCTTTTAACATAAGCGGCCACCCCTTCATTGCCTTTACCGCCAAGACCTATTGGCCATTTTACAGCCTTTCCTGCCCCTACCGTTTTGGCCCATTCAGGGTTTACCGCAGCAAGGTAATGGGTGAATATCCAGGTAGTTCCAGATCCATCTGACCTATGCACAACGGTTATGTCCGTGGCTGGCAGCTCAACCTCTGGATTGAGTGATTTAATCCTTGGATCATCCCACTTTTTTATCTTTCCCAGGAAGATATCGGCCAAGGCATTTGCGTCCAGACGGATCTCATTGGCTGTGACATGTTTCAGGTTGATTACAGGGACAACTCCTCCCATGATCATCGGGAATTGAATCAGTCCATATTTTTCAAGCTCATCGGCCTTCATGGGTGCGTCTGAAGCACCGAAATCTACGGTTCGGGCCTTGATCTGCCTTATTCCTCCTCCAGAACCAATGGATTGATAATTGAGTCTTACCCCTGTTTCCTTGGCATAGGCATACGCCCATTTTGCATATATCGGGTATGGAAAGGTGGCCCCTGCACCGTTGATTATTTCGCTCGCCTCTGTTCTAAATGGCAAAGCGAGGCACAGGAATAACAAAAATGTCCAGCCTGTCTTGAAAAGCCATGATTTGAGATCTGTTTCTTGTTTCATGTTTGGCTCCTTTTTAATGGTTGATATGGCGCGTTTTGGTTGAAGCTCATTTACGGGGCCAATATAAAAGGGGATTGTTACAGCAGTGTTACGGGGGAGTTACATTTTTATGGCAAGAGAAGGTGGTTTGAAGAAGGAGGCCCTTTTGGTCTTTTCAAAGTTACCAAGAAAGGGATTTGTAAAGACCAGGTTGGCAAAGGAAGTGGGAGATGTAACCGCCCTGAAAGTATATAAAAAACTTCTGGAGAAGACACTGTCAGAGGCATCCAGAGTGAGGTCAGATAGGTTTTTGTATGTTTTTCCAGGTTCCTATGACGAAAGAGATTTTGATCAGGTGTCTTATTTGTTGCCTTTTTTTGAAATAGCCGTCCAGTCACAGGGGGATCTTGGGGAAAAAATTAGGGATGCTATTTCTGAACTTTTGGAAGCCTCCTATTTAAAGATCGTATTGATCGGCTCGGACACGCCTCTTCTGAACAGCCGCATGATAGATCGCGCTTTTTCTTTTTTGGACGAGAAGGATCTGGTTGTAGGTCCTTGTGAAGACGGAGGGTACTATCTGATAGGGATCAAAAAGGATACAAAGGATTGGCATCATCTTTTTGAAGAGATACCTTGGGGGTCAAAGGACGTGTTGGAGGTCACTCTGGAGCGTGCTAGAGGACTTGATATCCAGGTGGGACTTCTACCACTTTTATATGATATCGATACCGGCAGGGATCTGCAGAGATGGTTAACTGAACAGGATCTGGCTGTGTAGAAACAGCGCCCTGGACGCAAGTGGATGAAAGATTTAAAGTCAGTTTAAGATCGTCCTCGCCACGTCATTGCGTTGTGCCGGTAGGAAGGGAAGGGGAAATCCTGGCCAAAACAATCCCCTTGGGCCTTGCAATATGTTTTGTATTGGGAATTTTGATTCTTGTTTCTTGACAAATAAAGGCAGGATTACTACTAAATCACTAAAAATGATTGAAGCGGCCTTTAAATTTTATAACCGTACGAGGTACGAGAAAAGGCCATGGCATGTCAACAGAAAATATTCCATTTTGACCTTGCCCATTTACAGGTACTGGATGAGGCTGTCACTATATCAGAGGATGTAACAAGCGATTTTTATTCCTTGTCAAGCGGTTACTGGCTAAAAAATCCTTATGAAATTCAGACACTTAAAGATGTGGTGGCCTGGGAACACCCAGGAGATGCCTTTGCGCATCTGGTTATTTATGGCAAGTCGTTAAATGAGAAGCAGAGGGGCAGAGACAGTCTTTCGTTTTTCAGGATATGTCTTAATGATCATAGAATACTTAGAAATACGGCCGGCGGAACCAGAGATAAACTATTGCCCTTTCTGATTTATGTGTTGACACACGAGCTGGTGCATATAGTACGCTTTTCCACCTTTAAGCACCATCCTCAATCTGAAAACAGGTTGGTAGAGGAAAAAAGAGTGCATGAGATTACACAAGATATCCTGGCCATGACAGCCATAAACCCAAATTATGCAGCTCGGGGGCAATGTCTGAATAAGTGTATAGTTGA
>CAZUIH010000024.1:0-24664 GCA_964620365.1 uncultured Desulfobacterales bacterium
TCCCAAAGGTGGGGGCGTTGTTGAAGCAGTGATTCATTCATCTAAAGAACTCAGGCCGTTAATGATAGGGGAAAGGAAGGAAAGGGCTCCGAAGGTCCGGGCCATTTCGGCTTCTTCAAGGCTGCCATCCCATGTCAGGGCAAGACAGGCTGCCGCCTTGCATGATGATCTTTCAAAAAATGGGATAGAGGTAAGGGTGGAAGAGGAGGAGGTCGATGCCGCTTGTCCTGGCAGTCTGGTCTTTTGCTGGGTTTCCTCTTCAGATTGCTACTGCGGTTTCACAGGCCTTGGAGCAAGGGGCAAAAGAGCGGAAACGGTTGCCAGTGAGGTGGCCTGGCAGGTCAAACGCTTTTTGAAAAGCGGTGCCAGCGTGGATATGTATCTATCTGATCAGCTTGTAATTCCATCAGCCCTTTCCAATGGCCAAAGTTCATGGACGACGGATAGCCTCAGCGATCATCTCAAGACCAATGCCTGGCTTGTTGAACAGTTCGGGTTAGGTCCTGTTAGAATGGAATTAAATGAGGCTGGTCAATACCGGGTGAATGTAACTGGGTGTGGCGTGGGATCTCGGTGGTGAAATATATAAGCTATTTTGAAGAATTCAGAAATGAAATTGGTGTCGAGGTTGTTGCGGTCACTTTCTCGAGACACGGCGGAGTCAGCCCACCTCCGTTTGATAGCTTGAATGTGGGATTTCATGTCGGGGATGATCCTCGGTTGGTAATGGAGAACAGGAGGAGGATAAGGGATTTTCTGGACGCCACGTCCCTTGTGAGCGCGAAACAGGTTCACGGCTGTGATATAGCCATTCTGGAAGATGGCTCTATGGATGAGGAGCTAGAAGGAATCGACGGTATCATTACCGATGTGCCTGGAAAGGCAATCATGGTCCAGCATGCTGATTGTCAGGCCGTAGTGATGTTTGACCCTGTTAACAAGGTGGTGGCCAATATTCATTGCGGATGGCGTGGAAATGTCCAAAAGATAGTTTTAAAGGCGGTCAATGCCATGAAGGAAAACTATTGCAGTCGTCCGGAAGAGATTCGGGTGGCTGTCAGCCCCTCGTTAGGACCGTGCTGTTCCCAATTCAAGGACTGGAATACTCTCCTGCCCCAGGAATTTCATTCTTTCATGCCCAGGGAGAATTATGTGGATTTTTGGGCGATCACTGAAAAACAACTGGTCCAAAGCGGGATCAGGAAAGAAAATATATATAATCCATCCATATGTACTGTGTGTTCAACTGATTTTTTTTCATACAGACGAGACGGAATAACCGGAAGATGTGCAACAGTGATCATGTTAAGATGTTAAGGGCTATTTTTTAGCTACCTCTATTTGGCTTCCCGGGAATGGAAATCGACAGTCTGATTTTTGGCCATTTACTGAAAGAGGCCATCATTTCTTTGTTGTACAGCCACCCCTAATAAAAATTATATATTTTGACAGCCTAATCTTGTATTTTATTTCTTATCCATATAAAGAGAAATTGTAGTTGACAAGTTATTGCAAATGATTATAAATACTAAATAATTTATACACTTGACGGAGGCCTGTATGTTAGAGCTTAAAAATCTTCGTTTTTCCATAGAAGAGGAAGATGAAGCGGGTAATAAGGTTACGAAAGACATAATAAAAGGCATTGATTTTACTTTTGAAAAGGGAAAGTTTTATGCCATAACCGGGCCTAACGGTGGGGGGAAGACCACTTTGTCCAAGCTGATCATGGGGATAAATCCGGTGACATCAGGTCAGATTTTATTTGATGGGGAAGATATAACAAATCTTTCCATAAGCGACAGGGCAAGAAAGGGGATCGCTTACGGATTTCAGCACCCAGCCAGGTTCAAGGGCATGACATTTAAAGACCTTTTGTCTATTGCCGCAGGTACCAGCGATGAACAGGCACTTGTGCAGATATTGGTACGTGTCGGCATATGTTCCTTGGAGTTTCTTGAAAAGGAAGTCGGATCAAAGTTGTCCGGAGGGGAGATCAAGAAGATAGAGCTGGCGACTATAATTGCCCAGAATCCGAAGTTGGCCATCTACGATGAACCAGATACAGGAATAGACCTCTGGACCATTGGGCCCATGGTGGAACTGCTGAAAAAAGAGCAGGAGACAAAGGGCAGCACGACCATTGTAGTGAGTCACAACGAGAAGTTCCTTGAGGCTGCTGATGAGCTGATTCTCATACGAGAAGGTAAGATTGCATATGCAGGCAAGCTAGATGATACGATGCCATTCTTGAGAGATGAGGAGTTTTGCAGCTGGAAGGCTATCTGCGAAGGAGGCACCTATGTTAGATGCGATAGATAAAGAGTTGTTGAAGGCAGTAGCGGACCTGGAGTCGATTCCCAAGGGTGCGTATAACATCCGCAAGAACGGAAAGCTCCTTGGACGCGAGGTGTCTGCCAATATAAATATAGTCAGCAATAAAGATAACACGGGAATCGATATTATTGTGAAACCCGGGACAGTGAATGAGTCCGTACATATCCCGGTTATCTTGAGCCAGGCAGATCTATATGATGTGGTGTATAATAAATTCATAATAGGGGAAAATTCCGACATCACCATCGTAGCCGGATGTGGTATCCATTGTGGCACAGACAAGCCCGAGGGACATGCAGGCATCCATGAGTTCCAAATAGGTAAGGGCGCAAAGGTGAGATATGTGGAAAAGCATTATGCCACCGGTCCTGGTGAGGGAAAAAGGACGCTTAATCCCACTACAAAGGTTTTTCTTGAAGAAGGCGCGCATGCCGAGATGGAATTGACCCAGATCGGTGGAGTAGACAATGCCAAACGCGTGAACGAAGCAACCCTCGCTGCCGGAAGCTCTATCATAATAAATGAGAAGGTGATGACAGATGGAGACCAGACTGCCGAGTCCAAAAACCTCATCGTACTTGAAGGCACGGACAGCAGGGCTGAACTCATATCCAGGTCAGTCATAAAGGGGAATTCCAGGCAGGATTTCTATGCCACCCTGGAGGCAAGGGCCAAATGTTACGGGCATCTGGAGTGCGATGCCATAGTTATGGACAATGGCACTAATGAAACCATCCCCTCTCTTAAGAGTCTGCACCCAGAGGCCGAGCTCACCCACGAAGCGGCCATAGGAAAAATAGCCAACGATCAGTTGATAAAACTTATGAGCCTGGGAATGGATTATGAGGATGCGGTTAACAAAATAATCCAGGGTTTCTTGAAATGATACATATCGGTAGACCTAACTAACCTTGAATATGATAAAATTGTGTATGTAGGGGTTGACATAATAGATCTGTCCATTTATGTTCCCATCCGTCTAGTAAATGGTCCCATCGTCTAGTGGCCTAGGACGTCGGCCTCTCACGCCGAAAACAGGGGTTCGAGTCCCCTTGGGACCGCCAAGCAAATTCAAGCGCTCAGCCAAATCAGGTTGAGCGCTTTTTTTATAGCATAATATGCACTTTTTTTGGGTGTGTATCTTTCAACGCCAATACCGCTTGATGGGCCTGGATCTCACTGTACCGGGAGGTAGGGGGAGAACAGGGCGTGACGTTGATTAGATGGAGTTTTCGTAAACCTTGTAAAATCAAAAAGTAAGTGAGAAGATAAAGTTAATTCTTTTGAGTCGATAAAGGGGGTAAGTATGTCGAACAGCAAAAACATACCGGGTCTTGTTCCTCAAAAAGACGGATCTTTTGCCTTGTCCATTGAATGTCCAACGGGTTGCGTTGCACCGGATATCCTTGCCGCCGTTATTAATATAGCCAAGGAAAACAATGTAAAAATTCATCTTACGACAGCTCAAAAAATTATGCTCTTGGGGTTGGATCAAGAGTCCGGCAAAAGGGCAATAGAGCTTCTTGAAGAGGCAGGGGCAAGCGTTAGAAAGACCAGGGATCTTTCCCAGGCGCGTACATGTGTGGGAAAACCGTATTGCCCGTTGGCGTTGCAGGATACATTCTCTTTTTCGGATTATCTGTATGAGGAGCTTGCAAGACATCCCGTGATCCCCAAATTGAAGGTCTCCGTGGCCGGTTGTCCTGCCTGTTGTTCCTGGGCAAACCTCGTGGATCTGGGGTTCGTGGGTATAAGAAGCGGATTCAAAGTCCTCATAGGAGGGCACGGTGGGTATATCCCCAAAGCAGGCCATGAGATAGGCAAAGTATCCAACAAAGAGGAGGCTGCCCATGTAATGAGGCAGCTGGCAACGCTTTTTTCGGAAAATTTTGATAAAAAGGCCCGTGTGGACAAGCTTGTTGAAAAGTTAGGTATTGATGCCATCAAGGAAAAAGTCGGCCTGGGTTAGATGGCCAGAGTGGACCATTTTTTTATTGGATCAAGGCGTGTTTTTGCCTGCACGCGGCCATGAAAGCGGAAATAAAAACAAAAGCAAGCATGGTGTTTGACCACTGTGGTACTGAAATGAAGCAGTGGATTCCAAGGGCCACGATACCTCCCAGGAATCCGAAACAAACACAATCTTTTTTGAAGTCTTTTTGGATAACGGCCAAATATCCATGCCTGGCTATGGTGATGCCTATCCACAGGGCCGCGGCAAGGGCCAGCACCCCTCCTTCAAGGAGGATCTCCAGGATAAGGTTGTGTGCGTGCCATAGCAATGGGTTTACTTTGTGTTCCTGATACCAGGCATCGTTTTTTGATCTGCTGACATATTTTGCTATGTGATTTCCATATCCCCACCCAGTAAGTGGTCGTTCCTTTATGAAGGCTATGGCGGTCTTGTAGTAGGAGCGGCGGTCATTCATTGCAGGATCCTCAAAAAATATTTTTTGAGGAGAGCTTAAGAGCCCCGAAAGTCTTTCTCTTAATACAGATTCTTGGGGTAACAAAGTCGTTCCAGTGATTAAGATTATGATGAGAAGGGTAAGTGGCAAAATTTTTTTCTTTATGACAGACCAGATGAAGATCAAAAAAGATTGTGCAAGCCAGGCCCCTCTGGTCCCGCTCCATAAAAGGGACACGATCTCCCCGCTTAACAGGACCATTAGGAAGATGCGATAGCCGGGCTTATTGACATTCATCAATAGCGCCACTGTCAAAGGTATGACCAAATCGAGAAACTTGCCAAAACGGGTGGCCACGGAGAAAAGACCTTCAAGCCGTCCATCCACAATATTCAGATTTATAAGGCTTAGGGCCAGGATTATAAAGGTAGCGTCTATAATGGTCCATGCCAGATTCTCAAGGCTTTTACCACCGACGGTCAAGTGCTGAAAAGTCGCAAAATAAAGTACACAGACAGGCAGGAGTATTCTTGAAATCGAGTTGAACGAGTAGGATGGTCTGATGGAAAAAATCAGGGAAATTATTATGGCAACCACATAGGCCAAAATAGGTCTGTCTAACGGTGATGTCGACCATCTGCCATTTATGGCCCTATTTAGAAGGTCCAGGATTATGACTCCCAAAAGAATGTTTTGAGGAAGAGATATGAAGTCTCCCGCGGTATCCTTGAAGGGAATAAGAAATATGTAAGCAAGCAGGGCGTACCAATATAAATCCTGCAAGGTAGTTTTTTTAATTGAAGGAAAGTCAACCATCATCCTTTTTTAAGGTGTCTCTCCATGTGGGATTGCATAACGCATTCTATCTTTTTCACCGCTTGTACCTTTGAATTTTTGTCTTTCCACACGTCAGCGAATTGACAGTAGTAATCTAAAAATGAATTACACTCTTTTTTTTCCAATATATCCTTAAAAGAAGTAAAAAGCCTGCCCAGGTCATCAATCCTGTCTTTATCTGTTATTTTTCTTTTGATTGTTGCGCCGTCCAGATCTGTAATCCACGAGACCACTCTTCCTTTGTTTAATTCAAGGAGTATGTTATTTGCTTTCATATCACCATGGACAACCCCTGATTTATGTAATGAAGCCGTAAGGTTCGCAATACTTTTTATAGCCTCCCTTCTCAATCGGTTTCCTGTCTTTAAACCGGACAGGAAATTTCTTATTCTTTCTCCGTGGACGAAATCCGTAAGAAGATAGCTTCTCAAAATAAATCCCATGGACCGTTCCTCGAGCCACGCAATGACCCTGGGGGTAGAGACACCGCGGGACAACAGGTGCCGTGAAATCTGAAATACCTTTTGAGGGCGAGATGGCCTGAAAAAACTTTTCAGTGTGTGAAGATGGGATCTTTTGTTGTATTTTTTCAAAAAAAAAGTCTTTCCACCGATTATTACACTTCCAGCCTTGGTCCTGGCGGAATTTTTGAAAAGCCTTCGCGAGTTATTGAGCAGTAAATCCGGTTCGGCCAGTTCCTGAAGGTCCGAATCCTGTAAAAAATCTTTGAAAGCCTCACCCTTTAATCTCCTGAATCTGATTTTTTGTAATGAGTTCTCTGTATTGTCCATAGAGAAAAGAGCTTAGCCTCCTGTGTTCAAATGTTTTTTAAAAAGATGGATCAGTCTTCTGGTATTCATCTTGAGCTCAAATTCCTTTTCTACTTTGGTTCGACCCTTTTTGCCCATGACTTCTCTAAGTTCAGGAGTTCTGTAAAGTTTTTCAATGGCATCGGCAAGCGCAGCGGCATCATTGGGTGGGACAAGCAGTCCTGTTTCTTTATGGGTTACTGCTTCTGGAATTGCCGAAACTGTCGTTGACACAACGGGCAGCCCAACGGCCATGGCCTCCAGAATTACATTTGGGATACCGTCCCTGCTTCCATCCCTCGCTATGATGCAGGGAAGTACGAAGATATCCGCCTTGACAAGCAGATCATAAACTTCATCATGGCAGATGGCCCCGGTCAAAATCACATCTTCAGTAAGGTTGTTTTTTTCTATAAGATGTTCGAGTTCAGTTGACTGTGGCCCGTCACCTATGATCTTTGCCTTTATGTTGATGCCCTTGTCCTTTAGTCTTCTGCATGCCTCTATAAGATAGGGAAAGCCCTTTTTCTCACGTAGCCTTCCGACCGAAACAATTACAAATTCGTCTGCAGGTTTTGAAGAGGTATGTGTTATTTCCCATTTGGATCTGAATTTTTCCAATTCTATGCCGTGATATACTTTAATGATCTTTTGAGGGCATTGCCTGGCAAAATTCTCCTTCAGATATTTGGCGTTGTATCCGGTGCATGTCGCGCAAAATCGGCTATGCATGATTTTTTCTTCTAGGTGATAACATGACTTGTATATGTCATTTGCGTGGGCGGTGAAGCTGTAACCTATTCCTGAAACCTTTGACGCCACAAGGGCGGCGGAGGTGGAATGATAGGCATAGTGGGCGTGTATATGGGAAATGCCATTTGACCTGGCCCACTGGGCTATGAAAAGAGCCTGCAGGAAATGGTGCATGCGACGGCAGGCTCTTTCTTTGAAAAGTCTTAAAACGATTGACGGATTTTGAGCCAAGCACTTTGAGCTCGCACCGAGCACCTCGGGTGACAAGGGCCTGGGTATCTGTTTGATATCGATTTCGTTGTAGGGAGGAAGTGAAGCCGCCTCGAAGTCAACCCTAAAGGCAAATACTGAATATGAGAGAGATTGCCGTTTCATCTCCCTCAATTCATTCAGAATGAACGTCTCGGTAGGGACGGGAAACCTGGTCAGGATATATAGTATTTTGCCCTGTTCGCCTTTACTATTATTTTGTTTTGAGTCCATGTTTTTTTCTTTTTTTTGTGTATCGTTCCGTGCTCTTTTTTTTAATTTTTTGTAAAAATTTTCTTTCTTTTTCTTCTATATGGGTATTTGCCTTTTTATAGGCGGAAAAGAACCTAAGCCTTATCCAAGGGGTTATGGCCCCGAGATCAGGATGGTTAAGGAGGGAAAGGTCTTGTTCAAAACAACCTAACATTTTGCCCCTGGCCTTGGTAACCTTTTCCGTGTCCAGGAAGTAAAACAGAATGGAGTCGCCTTCACCCAACTGAACGAATATGTTGCCCGGGTGAAGGTCTCCGTGGACAATCCGTTCGTTGTGAAGTCTTCCTATCTCCTTGCCCAGATGTACCGAAAGCCTTTTTAGCTCCCTCGCGGTCAGATCCCCTTGCCTTAAAAGGCTCCTCAATGAGATCCCTTCGACATGTCTGGTTACAATCAATGACCTGCCTGCCCTGTTGAGACCTCTTCCTTCCCTTACTGCCAAAACTTGATGGGTCTTGAATCCGGTAGACAAGAGCAGGTTGGCCCCTTTCCACGCCCTTAATGCCTTGGATCCGCGCCATAACGAGCGTATCGCCCGAAGGCCTGTTTCTTCAGGGAAAAACTTGAAATACAGGCAGGCTGGTGGTGTGCCGCACCTTATTACAGTGGTGCTGGGAACGGTGGGAAGTTTAATACAGGAGTCGTCCTGTAAAAGCTCTTCCTCTTCTTGCAGGTATGGTCTGATATCATCATCCAGACAGATGGGATTGAGCAAGAGTGATATGTCGCCCCCAACCCTTTCATCCTTGACTCTCAAGAGGGTATCATCACCTCGGGTCATGGAGCAATGAGCCCTGCCTTTCCAAGGATTTCGAACATGGTTTTGAAACGGACCTGGTATGTGTGATCCTTCAGGACCCTTTTCCTGCCCGCCTCTGCTATTTTTTTTCTCTTTTCCTCGTTCTTCAGGTAAAATCTGATTTTGTCTATCATTTCTTCATAGTCGTGGAAGACTTCTATCTCTTTACCAGGCATCATTACTTCTTCTATTCCTTCCACGTGTTTGCACATGTAAAAGGCACCGCAGCCAACTGCCGTGTAGATCCTGACACTCATGGAAAGCCGAACTTCCGGGAACGAATCAAGAGAGAGAAATACCTTGGCAGCCCGTGCCACCTTAGAAAAGGTTTCCAGGGCGACAAATTGACCGCCATAGCTTCTAGCCACCTTGGACATCAGAAAGGGAATGTTCTTCAGTTTCCTGGGGGTCTTTGGACCCCACCATTTAAGACTGAATCCGGCCTTCAAGACTTGTTCAAGCATCTGCCTTCTTGGCCGATACTGTGGCAGCATCCCAAGATTGCCTACAAACGCGACATCAGAGCCAAAGTATTCCCTGTCTTCCCTTGTAAGTGGCGTGTCCGGAAAAAAAGAGGGTTCAAAGGCCTGCGTCAACCAGGCAACATTCTTAATGCCTTCTTTTAGGTAATCGTCGATCCGGCCCTGGGTCATGGTGAAGAAAAAGTCGCTCACCTTACCCATTTTTATCATGTGAGGTTCTGGTGGGACTGGGTCCGGATACCATATGATGAACGGTATGGAACGTTTTCGGATCATGTGAGCCATATCTTCCGTCATGCCATCTGCCTTGGTGGCAAGGGCGAGAGAAGGCTTTTTCTTGAGCGCCTCTTCCAGCCGGTCTAGATCCCTGGGGGTGTCTAGCTTTATGGTTTCCCAGCCCAAGTCCTCCAGGGCCTTGGCCATGAAATGGCCATTATTCCACGGTTTCCTGAATTTAGTTAAAAGAAGTATTGATTTCTTGCTATTCATTTTTTCCCGTCAGAACCTCTTCATAGAGGGATATATATCGTTCGACTATGGAATCAAGCGTGTAATCTTCAAGGTGTTTATTGACGTAATCCGTCTTGATGTCCTGTTGCAGGGCAAGTTTTTCCATGGCCTTGCCAAGACTGTCGCAATCTTCAGGAGGGACAAGGTAGCCTGTATGGCCATCCAAAACAACGTCTTCGGCCCCGCTAACGCGGGTGGCAATCACCGGCAGTCCAGCAGCCATGGCTTCCAAAATGACATTGGGAAAACCCTCATTGCCCGGATATGAAGGCAAAACAAAGAATTTTGCCCCCTTGTACCAGGCTATTTTCTCATCTCCTTCCTGCCGCCCTGCAAAAAAAATTCTATCTCTCAGTCCCTTTTCAGCGGCTAGCCGCTTTAATTCTGCGTCCTTGGGGCCATCTCCCACGATCACAAGGTCATGATCCGGGATTGAATCTTTTATAATGCTGAAGGCCTGGATCAGGCAGTCAAATCCCTTAAATGCCACCAGTCTTCCAAGGGCGAGGATATATGGCCTTTTCCTCCTGACAGGCTGGACTTGCCTGAAAGGTGCCGGGTCTATCCCATGGGGAATGTTCACGATTTTTTCAGAAGGAATCGAGGCAGATGAAATTATATTCCGAATGGCATTGCTCAATGCCGTGATTCTGTCAGCGTGGAATAATCCTCTTAATGCCCTACGGTTTCTTCTTCTATGAAAAAAGTGTCTCTCTTTTTTAAAAATGTTGCTTCGCCTCGGGGTTACTATGTAGGGTGTCCGGGTAATACGCTTGAAGTATGAGGCACAGTAGGCAGAAGGGTCTATGCCGTGGCAATGGATGATATCGAATGGGCTTTTCCTCTTGATATTTAGAAGTTTGAGAAGATAGGAGCGGGTACAGCATCGTTTGATTGGAAAACGGTGATAGCGGTAGACAGGGTATGGAAGATCTATTTCCTTGTCGCCCTTTTCGTGTGGAGCGTATACCTCCACATGGACCCCTTTTTTAGTCATGGCCATGACTAGATTGTGGGTGTTTCTGGGCACACCTCCTGGCCGTGGCAGATAAACTCCCATGAAGAAAAGCACTTTCATACTAGATTCTCATTTCTGGCACCTATCTCGATGATACAAAAACTGAGTTACGCTATAGGCGGATTTCTTTCAGCAGAATCAAAGGTTATGTTTCTTGGTATGTCGTCTTATACGTTCACTTTTTCTGTATATGGCCATCCATAGTCTTCTCCTGTCTCTTCTGGAATCATAAATTTTTGAATATTTTTTCCAGAACCGCCAGATATCGGATCTGGTCACATAGGGAGCGGAAGAAAAATATAGCTGGGCAAGGTCCTTCACCTGCCATCTCTTTGCCAGCCTTTTCCTCATCACAACCCTTTGAAGATCAATAAGTGTGAGGGGAAGACCGCTTTCTTCATCTCCGCACAAAAAGTGACACAGGTAAAGGTCCTGATGGTTCATGCCGGATGCGTGCATTTTACCTACTATCTTGGCAACTGTCTCGATGATCATCCTTTTTTTTCGGACAAGATCAGCCGTCATCTTTTTGTCTTTTTCGAGGTATCTTTCTGCCCACTGGCTCAATTTCATGGAATGGGGAACCCCTTCTGACATAACAAAAGAGAAGGGTCCATCTTCTCCATAGGCTACGGGCCTTGGTCCGGGAAGACCTGCATTCATGAAGCAAAACATGGCCTCCCATTCATTTTTCGCATCAGTCCTGTTCTTGAGAAAGGGAAGTGTTATGCCAAATAGGCCTTTTTCCCTTTTGGGACGATAACGTTTAAGGAAAAAAGGTCTTTTGTCCTTTCCATCTACCAGATCTATCCTGACCGTGTTTCGCGTCGAGAGGACACACTTGGCATCCTCATGGCCTGGGTGTGAAAAGAAATCATGGAAAGTGGTGAGCCCGTTCTTCTTAAGGAGATTTGAATAGCCTTCAATCAGGAAAACCCTGCCCTGATCCCATATTTTGATCCCTTTTCTATCCATTATTATATATTTTTTCCTGGGCTACATGCTCTAGTAGCTCTGCCGTATCTTTTGCGTTTTTTCGGGTGGTGAACGATAAAACAGAGTCTCTTGCCCGTTGTCGCCATTCCGGCCAATTTCTCTTTTGGGTCTCATAGTGTCTAAGGACCCTGGCAAGCCCTTCGACATCTGAGCTGTCCTCTATAACATAACCTGTACGTTTCTCAATGACGACTTCACTTCCCCCGGCCTGTCGAGTGGTAACCACGGGAAGTCCGCAAGAAAGCGCCTCTAGATGCACATTGCCAAAGGGATCATATGTGGTGGGAAAGACGAAAAGATCCGCCGCACCGTAAAGTTTTCTCATATCGCTTCGTCTTCCGAGAAATTCTACCCGGTTTTTGAGCCCCAATCTCTTGATCTGGCTGATATATGGTTTTTCATTATCTTTTCCTGCAATGAAAAGCTTCCAGGAGGAATCAAGCAGGCCCAGGGCTGAAAGGAGGTTTGAAAGTCCCTTTCGTTTAAAATCCATTGCAGCAAAGAGATAGCATGTCTCACCGGCCTTCAGCCCAAGTTCTCTTCGTGCGTTTTCTCTTTCCTCGGTCCTAAGAGGTGAAAAGAGGTCCTGATCAACCCCGTTGTAAATCACCCTGATTCTTTCATCAGGTACGTTATAGAATTCCTGGACAAGCTTCTTGTCGAGTTTTGAGATGGTTACTATGTATCTGCTGCCTGCGCGTGACAGCACACTGCTTTCCATATGCCGCAATACCCTGTGTCTTGGACTCAATGTCTTCCAGATCTTCCCGGGAACAGAGGCATATTTTATTTTTTCCATCTTTAGGTGCAGCGGGTCAGTAACCCTGAAGACATCCACAGGCCACGTCCGGGATAGGGAATACGAAACCACTCCCTTCAGATCCCTGAGCAATCTTTGTACCTGTTGATGAAATGAAAGGTTTTTTGTTACGGAGTTGAGCCTTACAGATTTTACCCTAAGCCATTTAACATCTTTCCTGAGATCATGTTCGCACCATTCGGACACAAGATAGATCCTGTGCCCCATGGCAAGAAGTTCCCTGCACAGGGTATAACAGTACCGCTCTGCACCTCCTTTGTGACGTCCGCATTCCTTCCTTATAATCGCTATGTTGAGCGCCATATGGTTATCTGGAAGTGGAGTCATCCATCAAGGTCTTGAAGGAGGTTATTGCCACGTATTTTTTCCTGATCTGGAGCTCCTGGTCTTTTGGCCATCCTTCCCATGGAAATATCTTTTCGGTGATCATGTCCCGGTATCGTGTGCTGTTTTTCTTTAACTCGTCAAAAATAGATTCTTCATCTTCTTTCATATAGATCAGGATCCACTTTTTATTTTTTTCAAGGAATGCGGCAAGATCTGATCCTGTCCTCAATACCGGGACAGGGCCCTTGCGGTTCAGATAAAAGCTCAGCCTGGTCCTGGGCCTTGCCCCAACCAGGTAATAGCCAACAGTTGCATCCGGGTGTCTGGTCAAAATCTCTTTTATCTCAAGAACAAATTCCTTTTCAGCGTTGTATGAGTCAAGGAGCGCCTTGTCCATACAAAACAATCCGCCGGTTGTCATGAAACCTGTAGCAAGAAGTGCAACGGATGATAGCCATATTTTTTTCTTGAAGAACAGGGACAACGCACTGAAAATTACTATTCCAGCACCATGAATGCCCATCCTTGTAAACAAATCCTCGGGAAGCCCGCTTTTTTCAATGATTAGGCCAGCGCCTAACCACGCTGCTATGAGACCTGTCCCAAGCAGAAAAAAGAGCGGAGTTTGTATTTTAAGAATGTTTTTTAAATTGTTTGAACGGATCTTTTCCCAAAAAAGTTGCCCTATGAGCAAGGAACAAAATGGTAGTATCGGCAGAATATAATAGCTTCTTCGGGAGCCGCTGGCTGTAAAGAATATGAAAATTGCCGCTATGCTGAGAATCAGCCATCGCTCCTCGTAAGAGATGCTGCGGAATGAAAGGGATTTTCTGAAAAAGGCATACAGGAATAAAGGAGTCCACGGCAGTAACCAGATTGGAACGAAATATACATACATCCAGGGCGAGCCCTTGTGGTCGAATGGGTGGATGAATCGCGTGACACTTTCATAAATTGCCCTTGAAATCCAGTTGAAATCGCCAGAATAGGCAGTGCTGCTGGAAATAAGAAATGGGATGATGTATACGGAAAATCCCACGAGGAATGAAAGTATCAAGTGGGGCCTTAAAAAGAGCTTTATTTTTTTGGCAAACAGCACGTCCAGAAGCACTACCAACCCGGTCACGGCTATACCGACCAGGCCTTTCATCTGGGAAGACAAGGCGACCAGGACGCCAAAAAAGAGAACCTGCCACCATTTTGCCTCATTTCTCCACCACCAGTACCAGGTAACTGCCACGGTAATGGCTGAAAGGCTCATTATGTCTGCGGCAGCGCATCTTCCCCAGAGCACGAATCCAAGGCATGACCCAAGTACAGCGCCAGAAATGAGGCCTATCCTCATCGAGGAGATACGGTAGCCGAGTAACACGGTTGAGACCACGCTGATCAGGCCTGCAATGGCGCTCGGGATTCTCAGGCTCCATTCGTCAAGAGCCCCATGGATTACGGCTGTGGCAGCCGCCAGCCAATATGGAATCAGGGGTTTTGTAACATGGGGGATCCATCCTGAGGTCGGATGAAGAAAGTCGTTACGGACAAACATTTCCCTTACCACTTCCGCAACCCTTCCCTCGGGCTTCCAGAGAGGTGCCACCCCAAGGTGGCAGAAGAGTGTCCAACTGGCAGCTAGAAGCAAAATGATGCCGGCAACGAGTTCTGTGAGACTAAAATCCTTCTTTAGCTTTACCATGCAAGCAATCCTGGCTGATAGTTATTTTATATTTTTCCTCTTTCGACTTGTCTCTTTTGGAGGTGTTCTCAACACCCTTTATGAATACCGTCCTTGCCTGGCTTTTGGCATCTTCAGCGGATATAAGGGCTATTTTTCGGTCCAGATAAAAGTGAAGTATAGGAGCAAGCCTTGGATCATCGGTTGCTACCAGGCACCCTTTTTCCGCAAAAGGTTTCACTGCAAGGGCCGCTGCCTTCCTCTCCGGAAGATAATCCGGCACGACCGTGTAGTGATGAAGGGTGGCAATAATACCTACAATGATCGTAAGGGAAACAATGGCTGCCACTATCTTTTCTCTGCCCAGATCTCTAGATAGTTCCCAGACGAGTTTAATTCCAAAGATGTAGCATATTGTTATCAATGGGAATATTGGAAGGATATACCTTCTTGATTTATGGGATGCAACGGAACAAATAAGAAAGTAGCCCAGCCACGCGAAAGTGGCATATAAAAAGGGTGTAAGGGAGCTGTTGGTCAGTAAATTTTTTTTGTATCTAATATAAATCCACAGGGTCAGGCAGATGGTGATAACCCCTTCCAGGCGCAGCCAGCGCCAGAAGTTTGTGGCATACCAAAAGGGAGTTCGTATGAATTGTTGCAGGAACGAGGAGTGGTAATTTATACGCTCAAGATATTCCTGGCCCAGATAGACGTTCCAGAATTGGGGATTTGACGTACCCTGGGCAACTATCCAGATTATGAATGGGCAGATGGCCAGGATGGACGCTACGGCGTAGCGCCGGATCAGGTGTCGTTCCTTTATCCAGAGGAAAGGCAACGAGAAGACAGGTGCATACAGCCCCAATATCCCCTTGCTAAAAAGTGCCGTAAAGACCCCTATGGAGAAGAGTGATGCGTGGAGGTAATTTTTTGGCTTTTCTTCTCGGGAATTGAAAAGGTCGAGCAGGACAGCGCAAAAGGCCAGTGTCATTCCAAAAGTAAAGGCCGTGTCGGTCAGGGCCTCTCTTGAAACGCGTATCAGATTGAAGCCTCCCAGCATGAGCCATGGCACAAGCCATGCCCAGGAAAGCCCCAAAATTCTATAAATAGTCAGTGTGGTTATCGCAACCGTGGCTATGCCAAATATTGCATTTGGAAGTCGCAGGCCAAGCTCATTTATACCGAAAAGCCTGTAGGAAACAGCGGTAAGCACGTAGACCAGGGGAGGTTTCCTTACGGAAAGTTCCCCATTTACCTTTATGTCGAGAATGGAGCCGGTATGATATACGTAAAGACTCCTTCCTGCAGTGAGTGCTTCATCTCTGAGATCTATGCTCCCTTTTCCCAGGTTCCATAACACCAGGAATGAAAAAAAAGCCATGCCTGTCAATAACATTATGGCCAGTAAAGATTTCATGTACCATCTCCAGAGGCCCATGTCTCATAAAGCTCCTGGTATACAGGACTTGAATTCATGAGCTCTTCATGGGTGCCCTGGGCAGCTATTTTGCCCTGATCCAGCACTATCACCCAGTGCGCATTTCGGATGGTAGAGAGCCTGTGGGCAATCACTATGGTGGTTCTTTCCTTCATGACTTCTTCAAGTGCCCTTTGTACGGCCTTTTCGGACACGCTGTCCAGGGCGCTTGTCGCTTCATCCAGTATGAGAAGTGATGGATTCCTGACCACGGCCCGGGCCAGAGCGATGCGCTGCCTTTGTCCTCCTGACAGGTTCAGCCCTCTTTCATCCAGGATGGTGTCATATCCGTCTGGCAGGGAGGCTATAAAGTCGTGGGCCTGGGCGATACGGGCCGCTTTCTCAACCTCCTGTCTGGTGGCTCCAGGCCTTCCTGCTGCAATATTTTCATAGATTGTGTCACTGAAAAGGATGACATCCTGGGTTACTATGGCCATTTGGTTCCTGAGGTCGTCCAGGCTCAATTCTTGAATATCCTCTCCATCCCATAGAATTTTCCCTGTAGTTGGATAATAGAAACGGGGAAGCAGGTCTACAAGGGTGCTTTTCCCAGCGCCACTGGGACCGACAATTGCCAGTATTTGCCCCTTGGAGATCTTTATATTTATGTCCTTCAGGCTGAAAGAGTCCGAGGTCGGATACTTGAAAGACACATTATCATATACAATGCCCTTTTTTAGGCCGTTTACGGGTTTTCCTTCACGTGACTCAGGTTTTTCACCAAGAAGCTTTTCCACTCTCTCCATTACGCCAAGGGTTTCATGGAACTGGGTATAGGCCCCGCCCAGTTTTTTCAGAGGTGTAAAGGCCATTACTATGGCAGTGAGGACAGAGAAAAAATCCCCCGATGTCATCTCGCCCCTTGCGACCAGGTTTCCTCCATAGCCCAGTATGATGGCAACCGCAAGGCCAGAGAGCCCCTCCACCAGGAATTTGGTGCCTTCTCTGAGCCTTATCACCCTTGCCATCTGCCTGTACGCGGTCTGGTTTTCCCGCTGAAACTGTTTTTCCTTGAGGCCCTCCATTCCAAATATCTTGACTACCCTTATACCTTGCAGCGCTTCTGTTACCCTGTGCGTAAGTAACCCTAGGTATCTCTGGACCTTTTTCCTCCGACTCTTGACCATACGGCTGAGTACCCTCGTGCCAAGGGCTATGAAAGGAAGAAGGATGAAGCTCAACAGTGCAAGGTCCCACTTTCGATAGACGGCCACGCCCAGCAGTACAATTACTGACGGCACCTGTATGAGCAGGGTACGAAGACTCTGGGATAGGATGTCGCTCAGCGAGCCCGCATCATTCATGAGCCTTGAAAGCATGTCCCCACTGGTGGAACCCGCGTATACGGAGACCGGAAGCCGTACCAGGTGGGAGAAAAAGCGATTCCTCAAGTCTCTTACCAGCTTCATGCCTGCAGTCCTCATCAGATAGGATTGGATGAAGCTGCAGCCGCCCCGCAAAAGGTAAAGAAGTATGATCCCTACGGGCAGAATGTAGATATATTCATATTGTTTTTCCACAAATATGGTGTCCATGGCAGGCTTTACCAGCCATGCAATAGCACCATTGAGACCAGAGACCGCGAGACTGAATACCAGCGCGGCCATGACCCTGGGTACATACGGACGTATTAGTCTCCACACCCTGTCAATTGTACGAGGATCTTTTAAGGCAGAAGATGATTGCTCACTCATTGCAGTTTTGATTCTCCATACCCCTGAAAGTTGAGAATGTTACTTAATTAAAGGTGTCGGGAGACTACACCAACCTTGAAGGGTTGTCATCCTGAAGCTTCTCTCTGCCAGACTGTGACATTTGGCCTGATGTTTAACTCGAGATTGAGCCGGCGGACGAGGTGGTTCGAATGGTTTTTGGAACAAGACCAACCCCTTCCAGGAGATCAAGGGTTCTTTTTATCCCAACCGCTCCATGCATATCCTGTAAAAACGTCTGGCGTTTTCCGACTCTGGAAACATGGCGAAAAGCTCAACGGCCTTCTTGAAGTCCCCTGTGTTCATGTAATTTATCCCTAGACAAACATTCAGTTCTTCACTTTTCGGAAAGTGTCTTAACCCCTCTTCCAGTATCCTGATCGATGCTTCAAAGTCTCTCCTCTTTTGGTATATGACGCCAAGGCCCAGGTATGCTGTGTGGTCAGGTGAATATAAAAGGGCCCTCTTAAAAAGTTTTTCAGCGATTTTTTTGCTATCGCCTATTTCTTCTATCTGGGAGTAATCTCCGTGGCTGAAAGTCATGCCCAGTCGTGACAGGAAGTCTGAGTGATGGCGGTACAGATCTTTTTTGTCTACCAGTTCAAGGGAATCCACATATTCAGAAAGTCCTTTATAAAATTCGGATTTTATCTTCCTTCCAAAGGATAATACCTTTTCGCTGGAAAGCTTTGGGTCTAGCTGATGATACATTATGTCTTCAATTCGGTTAAGCCATATGTCGTCGTCTATCTTACGTTTCTCTTTAAAATGGGAGTACAGGGCAGTGCCTGGATAGATGTCAAGTATGTATGATACCATGGCCAGCGGTTTTATTTCATGCATCAAATCGATACTTTCCTGTACAGTTTCCCAGGTTTCTCCAGGTGAGCCGTAGATGAAGTATGCCCTTGGCAGTATCCCGAACTTTCTCGTAAGGGCAAAGGCGCGTCTTATGTCTTCAGTCCTTGTCTTTTTATTGAAAAAGGCACGCATCTTTTCAGATCCGCTCTCTACACCATAGCTTATCTGTATGCATCCTGCCTTTCTCATCCAGTACAGGATATCTTCATCTACACAGTTTACCCTTGATATGGCCACCCAGGTAATATCGAGTCCGCGTCCGATTATATCTTTGCATATGTCTATTACCCGGCTTTTTTTGAAGGTAAAGGTGTCATCCGATACATAAAAGAATGAAATCCCTTTTTTGTACAGAAGCTCAAGTTGGTCCACAAAATATTCAGGAGAGTGGAATCTCACCTTTCTCTTCCAGAATTTTGGAGAGCCACAAAATGTGCAATCATAGGGGCAGCCGCGGGATGAGACCACGTGCTGAAAGGAAAAATATCTAGCCGGATTGGGAAGGGTATCCAGGTCCGGGATATATTCTCCTGGTTTTGTTCGGACGATTTTTCCATCTTTTCTGCATGCAATGCCACTAAGGTTCTCGATCTTGTGGGCGTCTCCCTTTTCCAATGCCTCAACAAGGGCTAGAAATGGGTATTCCCCCTCACCAAGAATTATATAATCGATTGCCTGAAAGTATGTGAGAAGGTGCTTCCACAGAAATGTTGCGCCCACACCACCAAACACGATTTTCACCTGCGGGATAATCTTTTTTGCAAGGTGGGCTATTTCAATCCCTCCCCATCGGTTGGCGTTGAAAATCGAAAATCCTATGATATCCGGCCGGTAATTCTTCAGGACATGTTCTATTTCCTGGGGATTTTTGTGGATGTTGTACCAATTTACGATTTCAACTTCATGGCCATTTTCCTTGAGTACCGCGCCGATGTAATAAAGCCCTATGGGCACAGGACGAACATCGTAATCTTTGCCGCGTTCCTCAAGACAATATGGATAAACTAAAAGTATTTTCATATGTTTTTTTCCTCACAAACGAGAGAAATGTAGCAAAAACCGATTAACAGTGCCAGTGCAGCTTAACCTGCGTCAGGGTGTGTGTACCAGGATCTGAACCGGTTTGGGAAGTACAACCAAACTTGTTAACCACATAATCCGGGTTAGACGCAAATGGGTGTTCCAACTTTTTGAAACTACATATAATTATATGATATTCCCAAATATGGGATGAATGGCCTAAAAAAAAATGTCTTTTTTATATATTTACTGCATAATTCGGGTAGTGGAATTATTTCATGGCAGGCTATATTTATTTTTTGGTAATGCTTTTGTCTTGTGATGGTCTGGGTAACTAGTTAAAAGACTGTAAATGGCTTTCTATATGTCCGTAGAGTAAGACACAGGATTTTGTGCGTTTGTAAAGAGTTGTAATTGAAATTTGGGTGTGACAGCCAGGAGGGCCTTTAATGGATATCAAGCTGTTGCTTACAGTGTTTGTCACTGTTTTTTTGGCAGAGATAGGGGACAAGACTCAGCTTGCGACGCTTTTGTATGCCTCTGACAGTGAACATAGCAAGTTCACCGTCTTTGTAGGCGCGTCCCTTGCACTGGTGCTTTCTGCGGCCATTGGGGTCATAGGCGGGTCTTTGCTCTCTTCCTACTTGAATCCAAGATATCTTCGTTTGATCGCAGGGATCGGCTTTCTTTTGATAGGTGTTTGGACCTTGGCAAAGGGATCATGACTTACAAGAGGGTTCTAATCCTGCTATATGCTGCCATATGGCTTGTCCTTGCGGTAAATCCGACATATAGGAGCGACTGGTTTCTGGAAAATCTCCTGGTATTCGCTTTTATTCCTGTCTGTGCTTTTCTTGAAAAGAGATTCAATTTTTCTATTCTCAGCTCCATATCTATATTTGTTTTTCTGGTGCTTCACTCGGTCGGCGCCCATTACACCTACGCTGAAATGCCATATTTTTTCTTTATAACCGAATTTTTTCATTTCAGCCGGAACCATTATGACAGACTGGTTCACTTCCTTTTTGGATTGCTTATGTCATTTCCAATGTTTGAAGTGTTTGAGAAAGCGGTTGGAGACCGGAAAAACGCGGCCTTGCTTACTGTTTTGACAATGTTTTCCTTCTCTTCATTCTATGAACTTCTGGAATGGTGGGTCACGGAATTGGTGCATCCCGAGCTTGGCATGGCATTTCTGGGCATTCAGGGAGATGAGTGGGATGCCCAGAAAGATGTCAATTGCGCCCTTATTGGTATCCTTTTGTCAGTGATAATCAGACTGACCCTTATGAAATCCCGGCGACCAACCGTTTTGGAATATATATCGACCAGGCGTGATACTTCTAAAAGTAGATGAATTCATTTATCAGTAAAGAAGGTATTGAGAAGGCCATAAGCTGCCTCAGCTATAAATCAGGTACCCTTAAGGCCAGGCTTGTAGACTATCTTGAAGCTATTTATAGCAGTCATCCCGATCCGAATGAGGTGGAAGGGATTCCTGCCGAAGAGTTGATCTTCATCCTGTGGGGGGTGAAGGATGATACGGATCTCGTCAAGAAGAAGAAAAGGAATCTAAGCAGCCTCAAATCCTCCATAAACAGAGATCTCAAAAAGGCCTGGGAAGATGGACGCAACCCCGAGGGTCTGGTGATTGGTCCCAGCAACATGTTCGTCATGTCTGACGATGCCAAGGATCGAATCGTAAATACAGTAGCAGAATCAGTAGGAAAAGATGGACTCGAAAACCTTGAGAATCTGCTGGGCAATCTCAAGGAGTTGAGCAGTTCTATCTCCCAATTGAAAACTGGAGATTCCGGAAAGGCAGATAATCTGGAAGAAATCAGGAGCGTGGTAAAGGAACTCGCGCAGGCCTTGGGGATGGGGCAGGAGCTCGGTGGCGGGGACGCAGTTGAGTCGGATGAAGATTTAATAGCGGAAGACGGGGAGACCGAGGAAGACGAAATACTGGAGGTGGTTGAAGATGAGGAGGAGATAGAGGTAGCTGATGAGCTGGAAGAGGATGAAGAAATAGAGGACGAGGAAATAGAGGATGAGGTAGAAGAGTATCTTGAGGTCGTTGATGAAGAGGATTTGGATTTGGAAACGGATGTGGATACAGATGAAGTCCTTTCAGATGAGCCGGAAGGGGCAGGAGTTGGGTCAGAACAGGGCCCTTCGGTAGGAGAAGTTGCAGGATTTGGTGTACCCGATGAATCAGTTGAATCAGCTGTTGATGGAGGAGGCGCTCGAGGTGACGGGCCTTACGTAGGGGGAGCTACAGAGGATGGTGGTGAAGAAGTTTTGCCTTTGTCTGAAGAGCTCGTTGAAGAAGGAGATGAGGCGCTAGAAGAAGAATCTGTAGAGGAAGAAGAAATAGAGGACGAGGTAGAAGAGTATCTTGAGGTCGTTGATGAAGATGAATTGATTGTAGATGGAGATGCAGTCATCTCAGAAGAGCCAGGTGGGGCAGGTACAGGGCCAGGTGTGGGTCCTGCAGGAGGGGAAACGGATGAAACTGCTGGTGAAGGAAGAGCCGCCGAGGGGGAAGAGTTTCGCAAGGATGGATCGGGCGAAGGTAGTACAGATGTAGGGGCTTTGCCAGAAGTACCCCTTGATGAAGTTGAAGGACCAATTGATGAAGAGCCTGTAGAGGACGAGGAAATAGAGGATGAGCTTGAAGAGTATCTCGAGGTCGTTGATGAAGAGGACTTGGGTTTGGATTTGGATACGGATGCGGACACAGATGAAGTCCTTTCAGAAGAGCCAGAAGGGGCAGGTGCTGGGTCAGAACCGGGCCCTTTGGTAGGAGAGGCTGCAGGATTTGGTGAACCGGGTGAGGCGGGTGGAGCTGCTGGTGCAGTTAGAGCTGCTCAAGGTGATGAGCCTTACGTGGAAGTATCCACAGAGGATGGTGATGAAGAAGTCGAGCCTTTGTCTGAAGAGCTCGTTGAAGAAGGAGATGAGACGCTAGAAGAAGAGCCTGTAGAGGAAGAAGAAATAGAGGATGAGGTAGAAGAGTATCTTGAGGTTTTTGATGAAGATGAATTGGGTTTGGATTTGGATACGGATGCGGACACAGATGAAGTCCTTTCAGATGAGCCGGAAGGGGCAGGTGCTGGATCAGAACCGGGCCCTTTGGTAGGAGAGGCTGCTGGACCTGGTGTACCTGATGAATCAGGTGAATCGGTTGAATCAGTTGTTGATGGTAAATTCGCTGGTGAGGGGGCAGATGGAGGAGGAGTAACCCAGAAAAAGGCAGAGGAGGGGAGTGGCTCGGACCTTCATGGTGGCGCTGGCATGCAGCCAGTAATGAGCAAAGAGGAGGCGAACAGAAGGGCTCAAGAATTTCAGCTTTATCTAAGTTCGAGAGATACGGTACTTAATGAGACAATAACGGTTCCTGCCGGGGTCTACCTGATAGGGGCTCCTTCACCGTCTGGCCATGATCGGCCCCAAGAAAAGATAAGCCTGCCTTCTTTTCGAATAAAAAAATTTCCTGTTACCAACTCACTGTTTTCAGCCTTTGTGGAGCAGACTGGATATAAGACTGTTGCAGAAAGGGCGGGTTATGGAATGGTTTATAGTGGTCGTCTGACGAAGATTACGGATGAGCAGGGAAATCTGAAGAGCATATCGATAAAACCGTTTGTCGAATCCAAGATGGTAGAGGGGGCATGCTGGTACCAGCCAAACGGCCCCGGCAGCCATATTCATAACAAGCGGGAACACCCAGTGGTACAGATCGCCCTGGAGGATGCCCTGGCCTATGCTGCGTGGATTGGCTGTCGCATTCCCACCGAGGAGGAATGGGAAGCTGCCGCAAGATCTCAACAGGGCCATGCCTTGCCATGGGGTGATGACTGGATTGGGGCAGCCTGTAATTGTGAAGACAGTTTCATAGGGGATACCACGCCGGTGGACAAATATCTTGAATATGCCAATCCCTTGGGTGTTGTTGACACTATTGGTAATGTCTTGGAGTGGACCGTGTCATTATTTGAGGGGTCAAATGAGGGAGCGGCACTGAATATTGCCAAGGGAGGCAGTTGGATCGACGGAAGCGATATTCGTCTCTACAGCAGGTTTTTAGTGTCCCAGGATACTAGATCGAATATTTTGGGCTTTCGTTGTGTAGTGATATGAGCTTGGTTAAAAGGAAATTTTTTTTCGGCTCTTATTCGTTTAAAATCTGTAGTTGATACCACAAATCCAGGTCCGAGGCGGCGCCAGCCAGCCGTCTCCGTAACGATACGTCTTGTTCCCGATATTTTTGACTTCTCCGAAGAATTGGGGAAGACCAAACCTGCCTGCCAGCCAGGCCGGACTGTACTCAATCCTGAGATTGCCGATGGCTCGCGCCGGCACCGACGCCTTGTTGTCTGAGCGGGTGTACTGCCTGGATTCATATTTCAGGTTGAAGATTATGGACAGGTCATCCACTGGCATGTAAGAAAGATCCATGTACACACGGTGTCTGGGCTTTGCCACCATCCATAGGCCGGTATCCTCGTTCACGGCCTTAAGGTAGGTATAGGTCGCCTTCAGAGAGAGTGTGTCCAGAAGTTTCCAGTTGATCAAGAGGTCACCTCCCTTATTGGTCACCTTCCCGAAATTTTCATACATGCCGATGCCGTTGGCTCCCAGGACATATGAGATCCGGTCGGCAATACGGTTGTAAAACAGGGAGGCGCCGCAGGAGAAGCGAGGGGATATTTCGGTGAAAAAGGAGATGCCGAAGTTATCCGCAGTCTCCATGCCAAGGCCTGGGTTCGGCTCCTTTGTGCTGGTTTTATCGTATCTCTGGTAAAAAGAGGGAATATTATTGGTCCGGGTGTAGGTGGCTGAAAGGGACCACATGTCTTTTTTATACGAGATTTTTACCTCCGGGTTGAGGGTGTTATCAAATTCCGAATGCACGGTTCCTCTCAGCCCGAAAGAAAAGGTCATCGGCATCGTCTTTAACGTAATGGCGTCTGTTGCAAACAGGGAGACCGAATATTCATTCTTGGACGTAAACCGGCTGCTCTCCGCTTCTCTCCAGCGAAATGCTGCGCCATAGTTTATGGTCCCAAACTTTCCGGGACCAACAGAGGCGGAGATGTCTTCGCCGAATTTCCTGACAGTGAGGGTATTGTCGATGTTCCTGTCTGGATCCCTGTTTTTTGTTTCCGCGTCATTGAAAAAGGTTTCGCTGGTTATCCCTTTCGCCCTGGCAGTGAAGGCGTAGGAAAACATCTCACTCTCTTTCCGGGTGCTAATGGTCAATTAAAATGACCCACAAATGGCCAACAATTTTGACCC
>CAZUIH010000025.1:0-22145 GCA_964620365.1 uncultured Desulfobacterales bacterium
GGGCTAGCCCGGATTATTCATCAGCAACCTGGGTCAGGTTGAGGTGTCTTCAGTCGGACAGGCATTTCATCACATGGCGCATCACTTTGTCCTGTGCGCGGGCGAAGGCTATTTTTTGAGCGCCCTTTCTATCAACTTGTCCAGGAGTGAGGCAAATGAAATCCCGGCCGCTTGGGCCGCCTGTGGCAACAGGCTTGTAGGGGTCATGCCGGGGATAGTATTTGTCTCGATTACATATATTTCTCCGTCGTCTGACAGAATCATGTCTGTTCTGCTGTATCCCTTGAGCTGCAGTGCCCGGTGAGCCGCTTTTGCTATCTCCTGGGCCCTTTCACTGAGATAATTCGGTATCTCCGCAGGACAGATTTCTTTTGTCTCACCAGGGGTATATTTGGCGTCATAGTCGAAGAAATCATGGCGGTTGTCAGGGATAATCTCAACTATCGGAAGCGGGGTAAGGGTGTCTAGTTCCAGCACTCCGCCTGTAAGTTCTCTCCCTTTGACAAAGGCCTCTACTATTACCCTGTCATCCCATTTCAGCGCATTATTGATTGCCTGTTCAAGTCCGCTTTCCTCCGTGACTTTGGCCATGCCCACGCTCGATCCCTGGGTGCACGGCTTAATCATCAGGGGAAGTCCCAGGAGTTTAACCAGGGTGGATGGAACTATGATTTCGTCCCTGGAAAGCTCTATCCAGTCAGGTGTGGGAATGGCGGCCTGCCGGTAAAGGACCTTGGTGATATGCTTGTCCATGGCAATGGCGCATCCGAGAACCCCGGAGCACTGGTAAGGTATCTCAAGGAGGTCCAGAAGACCCTGCACGGTGCCATCTTCACCATATTTGCCGTGAAGGAGTATAAAGGCGACATCTATCTGGCTGGCGTCTTTTACTATCTTGTCCAGCTCCGTTGCGGGATCATATCGTGTTACCTGGTACTTGGAGCCATCAAGGGCCTTTTCCACTTCCTGTGCCCCTGCCAGGGAGACTTCCCGCTCTGCTGATTTTCCTCCACATATAAGTGCTACTTTTATTGGTTTCATGTTTTCCATAATAGACTCTCATAAACTAAGTTTTTAAAAGTAGAGAGACCGGGTCAATATCCTTGTCGTAATGGTAGAAAAGTGTTTATCTTTTGTAAAGGTTAACAACAAACTCAAAGGGGCCCCTAAGAATTGCTTTTTGCACGATGACTGTGTTGCCAGCTGGCAAAAAATGCTCACATGCAGTGAGTATGGAGAAATCAGTCTGCCGATAATTTTATTTCCACGGATTTTAGGACAGGAGCTTTTGACATATATGGGCATACATCCTAATGAATATCCTTCAGAGCCACGGGCGGCGGTTGCGGCCCTGGTCCGGCGTAATGACAAGATTCTCGTGGTCCTGAGGGGAAATCCCCCGGCGGAAGAGACGTGGGCCCTACCAGGGGGAAGTATAGAGCTTGGCGAAACCATTTATGAGGCAGCGGAGCGGGAGACCTTGGAAGAAACCGGTGTAAGGGTCAGGGCCATAAAACCTTTGACTGCCGTGGATGCCATCTACAGGGATGAAGATGGGGCCGTACGGTTTCACTACGTGATCGTCTACATGCTGGCTTCATTGATCAGTGGTGAACCTGCGGCTGATGATGATGTCAAGGATGCCAGGTGGATGACTCTTGAAGAACTGGAGGAGTACATGGTGGAAAAAAAGACCCTTGAGATATTGAAGGGGCTTTTGTCTGGCTAATACACAATAACTTACTGATTTTATTTTATTTCTTGTTGTTCAGTGTTTGAAGTTCACAATTTGGGTTGAACCCAGGGGAACTACCTGGAAGGAGAGGATTTGGATTTTTTTGCAGAACTGGATGCCTTGTCTATATCGATTATTGTGGTTCTCCCGGCGTAGGACTTTACCTTGTATTCCTTGATACTGGAGATCTTTCGTCCAACCCTGCTGATGCGGTCGATGCTTTTTTTCATGGCGGTGATTTTTGTGTAGAGGGGATGCCTGTCATCGATCTCCCTTAAGATCATGTCTGAAAAGCCAAGTAGCACCTGAATTGGTTGATTCAGTTCGTGGGCAGCGGCCCCTGCCATTTCCAGTACACCCTGAAGTCTCTCTTTTTCTAGACGATCCTCTTCTGCCCTTTTGATCTCAGTTACATCGGTGAGAATCGCGATTGCCTCAGGTTCATCTGAATCAGGCCTTGAAATTCGTGATACGTGCCATTCTATGTTCTTTACGTTGCCGGTGGAATCCGTCATGCCCACGGTAAACTTAAGATTTTTTTCGCCCTTTACCAGTTTTAAAACTTCTTTTTCAAAAAGGTCGTGATCCGTGGGTGTAATGAATTTCTGGATTGTCTGGCCCACAAACTGGGCCCTCGCATAACTGAGGAGGGTGAAGGCTGCCCTGTTGGCATCCAGGAAAAGTCCTTGGGTAGGTGAAAAACGCACAATCCCTATGGAGGGAGGTCCTTCTGCCAGAAATTTGTAACGATTGTAGCTTTCCCGCCTGATGGCAGCTGCCCTTAAAAATTTGACTGTGATTTTTTTTAGTCGCCAGAACAAAAAAACTGATACTGCGGTAAGCAGCAGGAGCGTGGAGGCAGAGAGGGTGAGAAGATTCCTGATGCGGGTTACCGCTTCGTGATGGACAATTCCCTTTGAGTCAAGCAGGGCATTGGTGGCATTCCTCGTTTCAAAAAAAATCCATACTAGGGCCATTGAGACCAAGAGTAAAATGCAAAGGATGAGTGCTTCTGGCCAGAAACGAACACGCGTTTTCATTGTACATGTTATGGCTTGATTTGCCCGGTGATAGTGAGAAAAGCTTCGTGTATCATCTGGTTTATCGCAAAGAAAACAGCTAGAGCGATGGCCCACTTGATAATTTGAATCCTGTTGGGATTATATTTCCAGATTTTTTTTGTAAGTCCAACTATTATGTAGACCATTGCGAGACCATAAATAAAATATGTAGCCAGATGGCGCAGTGTAAGGAAAAAGGCCTCAAAAAAAGGGCCTTTCCGGATGGAAAGCACAACGGTAATGATCACCATGGTCACGATCTGTATTAAATCTTTTTTTGTCCAACTTTGATCTTTGGCCATATACTGCTTCCTGATTGATAGGTATTCATATACAATTTAATAAGGGATCGCTTTTCAACTGGTGGGTTTGTCTAATGGCTCCTTTTGCTTGACACATGGATTCTTCAATATAAAGTATCGCCATGCAATATTGTTTTGGTCCAGTTCCGTCAAGAAGGCTTGGTCTGTCACTTGGAGTCGACATCCTGCCCGTTAAGACTTGTAATCTGAATTGTATATACTGCGAGCTTGGTGCAAGCAAGAAGTTTGTTACATCTCGGGGTGAGTATACCCCTGTTAAAGAGATAATGGGTGAGCTTGAGGACCTTTTTTCCGGTCAGCCGCCGGTCTTTGATGTTTTGACGATTACCGCCTCTGGAGAGCCGACTCTAAATTCAGGCCTTGGAAGATTGATAGACTTCGTAAAGAGACTTACTGACAAGCCGGTTGCGCTGTTGACAAATAGTACATTACTGGGGGATCCCGAGGTAAGAAGGGACATCTTGAATGTTGACATAATCCTTCCCTCCCTTGATTCTGCACTGACGGAAAGCTTCAGGAAGGTAAACAGACCTGCTCCTAATGTGGATCTGCAATCCATTATCGATGGACTTTGCGCGCTGAGAGGTGAATTTTCCAGGGAGATATGGCTTGAGATACTCTTTGTGCAAGATGTGAATGATTCAGACCGTGATATTGCGGCCCTCAAGGATGCGGTGAACAGGATAAGGCCGGATCGCATACAGATAAATACAGTCGCTAGGCCGCCTGCAGAGAGCTGGGCCAAACCGATTTCTCAGGAAAAAATGGAGGAGTTGAGGTGCTTTTTCGGTGAAAAGGCCCAGGTGGCTGTTGATCTGAAAGGTAATGGCAAGGTAAGGGGGCGCCTGGATACCTCTGAAAAAATATTTGATATGTTGCATAGAAGACCAATGAGTTTTGATGATTTAACCTCTCGTCTGGGCATGGAACCGGAAATTGTGAACAAGACTCTCGACAAGCTGCTCAGAGAGGGCAAAATTGTGAAAAAAATTTTTAGAGGCCAGCCTTTTTATGTAGCATCAACAGGCTCTTGAGTGCCTCTACTAGAGAATAGAATACGGGTAGAATGAAGAAAAGACAGAACAAACGTGTACCAACCGGGACCGCAAAAATAGTTGTGAACATGGAGGCCCCTGAGGAGTGCAGAGTGGCCCTGGTAGAAAATGGCCGGCTCGAGGCATTTGATGTAGAGACTACTGCCCATACACAAACAAGGGGGAATTTGTATAAGGGCAGGCTTGTAAACGTAGAGCAGAGCCTGGGCGCAGCCTTTGTGGACATAGGGTTGGGCAGAAATGCGTATCTTCCTTTGGATGAGATACATCCCGAGTATTATGGATATGAAGACCGGGGCCGCATTCAGGAGATTTTAAAAAAGGGACAGGAGCTGTTGGTCCAGATAGTCAAGGAAGAGACCGCCCTCAAGGGGGCCGCCGTCACCACATATCTTTCCATTCCCGGCCGGTATCTGGTTCTCATGCCAGGGACCGATCATGTAGGGGTGTCGAGAAAGATAGAGGACGATGCTGAAAGGAAGAGGCTCAAGGAGATACTGAAAGGATGCAAGATGCCTGAAGGCCTGGGGCTTATTGCCAGAACAGTCTCAAACGGCGTTCCTAAGACAGATATCCAGAAGGATTTGAGATACCTCCTCAGGCTTTGGCAGAATCTCAAGAAAAAGGTCCAGTCCTCCAAGGCGCCGGCCTTGATTTATAAGGACAGGGACCTGGTGACCAGGTTCTTGCGTGATTATCTCACTAGTGAGGTGTCCGAGATACTGGTGGACAACCAGGAAGCCTACGAGACCATCAGGGCCTTTTTAAGGATTATTGCGCCGAGACAGGTAGCTACGGTCCGCCTCTACAAGGAAGAAGATGCGATTTTTTCCCATTTTGACCTCGAACGCCAGATAGACCAGATATATCAGCCCAGGGTGGAACTTCCCTCGGGAGGATACATAATCATAGAGCCAACAGAGGCCCTGGTTTCCATTGATGTGAACTCTGGACGGAATGTGAAGGAAAAGGATATTGAAGAGACGGCCCTGTCGACTGATCTAGAAGCAGCGGAAGAGATCGCGCGTCAGCTCAGGCTGCGGGACCTGGGAGGCATAATAGTAATAGACTTCATAGATATGAGGAACAGCAAGAATCGCCAGGCAGTTGAGCGCCGTATGCGCCAGTGTCTGAAAAAGGACAGGGCCAGGACCGAAGTTGGCAGGATTTCAAAGTTCGGGGTCATGGAAATGGTGCGCCAGAAAATAAGGGCCCCTCTCCAGTTTGGGAGCTATGTCCCGTGTACCTTTTGCAACGGACGGGGAATGGTAAAGTCCGTGGAGATCCTTGCCCTTGCGTATCTCAGGAAAATGAGGACACGTCTTGCTTCCCGGGAAAATAATATGAAACTCCTTGTCCTGGAGGTTCCTCCGGATGTGGCTGCCTATCTTCTGAACTTTAAACGTAAGGCGATCTGCATGCTTGAAGAAGAGTTTAGTGTGTCCATAAAGATCGAGGGGGTCCACGGCCTGGGAATGGAAGAGTTCCAGCTCTACATGCTGCCTGACCAGTAATCGAGTTCCGGGCACGACAGAACAGAATACGGGCTGTGCATGCTGAAACCCGTGGATTTTTCATAGATCGCGTATTGAAAAACTGGGATTGAGGGCAGTTTTTCATGATTGGCAAGTGCGGCGTGTGGATAAGGGGCCGCATGAGAGGAAAAAAATAGAGGTTACAGATTATGTCGAACAGAGCGCATATCCTTGATCTTGATTTGCCTGACTATTTGAAGGAACTTGTCCCATATCCCCCGGGCAAACCCCTTGAAGAGCTGGAGAGGGAATATGGGATAAAGGATGCCATCAAGATGGCGTCAAACGAAAATCCCCTGGGTCCTTCTCCCAAGGCACAGCAGGCGGTGATCCAATCTGTAGGACGGCTTCACCGGTATCCGGACGGTGCCAGTTACTACCTCAAGGAAAAGTTGTGTAAGGTGTGGGGGGTGGCACAGGAAAACATGGTTCTTGGTAATGGCTCAAATGAGCTGATAGAATTTCTGGTCAAGGTGGCCTTAAGGCCCGGGGACGAAGCCATAAGCAGCAGCCCCAGCTTTTTGATGTATACAAAGCTGGTGCAGGCCGCGGGCGGTAAGAACGTCACTGTTCCCCTTTCGGATTTCAGGCACGATCTTTCCGGTATTGCCAGGTCTGTAACGTCGAGGACCAGGCTCATTTTTCTTGATAATCCCCACAATCCCACGGGAACAGTCCTTGACAGGGACGATTTCAATGATTTCCTGGCCTCTTTGCCTGATCATGTCATCGTTGTCCTAGATGAGGCCTATGGGGAGTTTGTACGGGATGATCGCTGTCCAATGGGGATTGAATATGTGGGAAAGGACAGCAGGGTAGTGTTTTTGCGTACTTTTTCCAAGGCGTACGGCCTTGCAGGCCTAAGGGTCGGCTATGGCATAATGGATGCAGGGCTTGCCACCTATCTGGAAAGGGTGCGCCAGCCTTTTAATGTCAATCTTCCAGCCCAGGCAGCCGCCCTGGCTGCCCTTGAAGACCAGGAATACCTCAAGACAGTCTTGGAGACCACATGGCAGGGCATGGAATACCTGTCGCAGGAACTTGACAGGCTTGGATGTACCGTGTTCCCTAGCCAGACCAATTTTATCCTCGTGGATGTCAAAAAAGATGCAAGGGCGGTCTATGAACAGATGCTAAGGCAGGGTGTGATAATCAGGGCGATGACATCCTATGGTTTTCCCACCTTCATGAGAATCACCGTGGGGCTGCCGGACGAAAACGAGCGTTGTATCGCGGCCCTTGAATGCGTGCTCAGGGAGGATTAGACAGATCTATGCCAAGACCTCCAAAGTGTCGTATCGTAGGGCAGGAGCCCAAGATCACCTACTATAAGCCCAGGGGTATCCCGCTGAGGCGGCTCAATGAGGTTGTCCTTTCGGTAGAGGAATTGGAAGCCCTGCGTCTTAGTGACGTTGAAGGATTGGAACAAGACGCCGCTGCGGCAAGGATGGGGGTGTCCAGACAGACCTATGGACGTATACTTTCAAAGGCCAGAAAGACGGTCTCGGATGCAATAGTGAACGGCAAAGGGCTCAGGATAGAAGGAGGATGTTATGAACTTTCTGGAAGGCCCTGCAGGTGTGAGACTACGGAAAAGTGATGTCGTCCGTAAAAAGTCCAAATTTTTGTGTCGTGTCGTGGCGTGCCGCCCTTGGTAATCTTTCTTTAGCATCAATTCTCTCTTTTACAAATCCTCTTTTTTTTGGTCTATCTTGATAGGTTTATGTTGATTTGGTATCACTGTTCCGTTTGAGTCTTTCCTCTTGGAGTCGAAGATGACCCAAAGGGGAGTAGAGACCTCTGGTTTGTTTTAAGCAAGATTTTATGCAGACCTGTCACCTTTCTTAGATAAAGGGGAAATACCTTTGGATACTGTGCTTGAAGTCCGCGGCCTTTCAAAGATCTATAGTAACAACGGCGTATCGGTACAGGTCCTGGATGACGTAAATTGCGCTGTAATGGCCGGGGAGACCGTGGGGATTGTCGGTGCGTCAGGAGTGGGAAAGACCACTTTTCTACATATTCTTGGCACCATAGATAGGCCCACCAAAGGAAAGGTGCTCTATTTCGGAAAGGACGTCTTTTCATGGAGTGACATGAAACTTTCCCGGTTTCGGAACCAGGAACTGGGGTTTGTTTTTCAGTTTCATCATCTTCTGCCGGAGTTTACAGCCCTTGAAAATGTTATGATGCCCTGTCTTGTGGCAGGAGAGCCAAGGCAAAAAGCTGAGGAGGCGGCAAAGAGCATTTTGGCTGATCTGGGCATGGAGCACAGGATGGATCACAAGATTGGAAAGCTCTCCGGCGGGGAGCAGCAGAGAGTTGCCCTGGCCAGGGCCATGGTAAGACGGCCCAAACTGCTTTTGGCCGATGAGCCAACGGGAAACCTCGATGAAAAGACAGGCGAAAAAGTGGCAGATCTCCTTTTTTCACTTAATGAAAGGTATGGAACCACTGCGGTGGTGGTGACCCACGATCTTTCCCTCGCCAAGAGGATGTCAAGGTGTCTTGGCATTGTGGAAGGGCGGGTAATTCAACTTGCGAGGTCCCAGCTCAGAGATTTTGGAGTGGGAGCCTCAGCCTGAGTATGGTATAGGGAAAAAATTTACGTGAAAACACTTCTGTTGCAAGGGCTGTATTTTCTTGATAGTCGTGCGGCTCGGATGACAAGGACCGTGTGAAGGTTTGGGCATTTTTTAGAACGTGTTAGCAAGGGGCGGGAATGTTGATGATTAATGGAAGAGATCTTAAACACGAGGGTTCTTTTTCTCAATATAGCATGAGATTCTGGGTAAACAGGCTTTTGTCCTGCGGGCCTAAGATATGCTTTGCCATATTTGTAATGTTTTTCTTTTTTATGAGTCCGTTTGATGTAAACAATCTTTTTGCCAAGGATATTCCACCCCAGACCAACATAATATTTTACAAACTTTCTTATTATGGCCCACCAAACGGCGAATCTGTCTCTTCAGCCATTGAGGAAGGTCTCGTAAGAAGGCTGAGATCCCAAGGCCACACGGTAAGGATCGTGGCAGGCCAGCCCACCCAAACCGGGATGGATTTGGCTGGGAAGACAGGCGGACAAGGTGCCAGCTTTAGCGTGTACGGCAGTGTTTCCCTCCTGGGAGAGATGGTTAGCGCAGATCTCAGGATCAAGCGGCTTGACGTCAAGGGAGCTACCGCCAGGGCCGTATACGGCCAGGGAAAGAAAAGTGGTCTTACAGATATTATGGATAGTCTCGAGCAGGCGATAACGGATGTCCTTTTATCTCCGTACCGGGTTGCGGAGGTCAAGGTGCGCGGAAACCGAAGGGTGGACACCGATGCCATCCTCCAGACGGCCTCGATCTCCAAGGGAGACTTGTTTGATCCCCGGACCATAGCCAGTGACATAAAGGCCATTTATAAAATGGGTTACTTTGAAGACGTGCAGGTGGAGGCCCTCGACGGTCCGGACGGTAAGATAGTGGTATTCTGGGTCAGGGAAAAGCCGGCCATCAAGGAGATCAAGTTTGTCGGAAACAAGGAGCTTTCAGAGGAAAAGATCAGGGATGTAATAGATCTCAAGCCATATACCATCATAAATGAGAAGGCGCTTCAGGAAAACGTCGAGAAGATAAAGGCCCTCTATGCGCAGAAGGGGTATATGGAGGCAGTGGTGTCTGTTTCTGTCAAACAGATATCAGAGGAAGCTGCAAATGTAATATTTGACATACAGGAAGGGGACAAGGTCCAGATCAAGAAGATTATCATCGACGGGAACAAGGCATTTTCAGATGAAGAGCTCAAGGAGCTCATGGAGACCATGGAGAAAAAGCCTATCTGGACCCCTTCGATCAAGAACATAATGGCCTTTTTCAAGGGAGATGTGACTTCTCTCAGGTGGGATGCGCTGGAGAGAGACCTGGGCCGTATCGCTGCCTTTTACCATAACCATGGCTACGTGGAGGCAAAGGTCGGGCGTCCCAAGATAAAGCGCGATGGGTCGTGGCTCTACGTCACCATTCCGGTAGAGGAGGGTGAGCGTTATGGGGTAGGCAAGATCGAGATCGATGAGGATTATTTCAAGGACAAGAAGAAACTCCTGGCAAACCTGCAGATTAACAAGGAAGAGGTCTTCAACCAGGAGATCTTGAGAAGGGACATAGTGAAACTGACGGATATGTACGCCGACGAGGGCTTCGCATATGCGGACATAAATCCCAGCATTGAAAAGGATCCTGAAAAAAAGGTTGTGAACATCACCTTTCATGTGGACAAGGGACCAAAGGTCTATTTTGAACGCATTGAGATTTCAGGTAACACCAGGACGCGAGACAAGGTGATAAGGCGAGAGCTGAGGGTGGAGGAACTCGAGCCCTTCAGCGCATCGGGTCTCAGGAAGAGCAAGCAGAGGCTTTCAAGGCTGGGTTACTTCGAGGACGTAAATCTCACCCCGACCAGGGGCAGTAGTGAGGAATCGATGAAGCTGGACGTGAAGGTCAAGGAACGTCCTACTGGCACATTCAGCATCGGGGCTGGATACAGCTCGGTTGACAAGCTTATCCTGATGGGTGAGATAAGCCAGCGGAACTTCCTGGGACGTGGACAGACCCTGAGCTTCAAGGGTATCCTGGGTTCCACCACCAATCGTTATGCTCTTAGTTTTCTCGAGCCCTATTTCAGGGACACAAGGCTTTCCGTGGGGACCGATCTCTATAACTGGGAAAGGCAATATGATGACTATACCAAGAATAGTAGTGGCGGGGCCTTGCATTTTGCCTATCCCCTTACGGATGATCTAAGCTTTTTCTGGGGAGGCAGGGTCGACAATACCATTCTTAAAGACCTTTCAGCCAACGTGTCGTCTATTATATTGGATTCATTGGATATTCATGAGACGAGATCGATTAACGCAGGTTTGACCTACGATACCAGGGATGATTTTTACAATCCCTCCCATGGATGGCGGAACAGCTTTTCACTTGAGTATGCAGGTGGTCTTCTCGGGGGAGACAGCGCGTTCCTGAAGCTTGAAGGTGTAGCCAGCTATTATCATCCCATCTGGAAACAGCTCATTGGGCACATGAGGGGAGGGATAGGTTATGTCACTGAAGGAAGTGGGGGGCAGCTGCCTGTGTACGAGCGCTTCTTCCTGGGTGGCATAGATTCGGTCAGAGGGTTCAAGTATGGCCGGATAAGCCCCATCGATCCCGATACAGGGGACAGGGTTGGGGGTGAATATATGGCCTATCTGCAGACAGAGGCCATCTTCCCTCTTCTCAAGGACATGGGGATGAACGGGGTGATATTCCTGGACATGGGGAATGTATGGGATAAGGATACCGGTTATGACGTCGGAGACCTCAGAAAGTCCGTTGGGTTTGGCATAAGATGGCTTTCGCCCATGGGACCTCTCCGTATAGAGTGGGGGTATAACATAGATACTTCCCCAGGAGATGATAAGAGCAACTGGGAATTTCGCATGGGAGGAAGCTTTTAGAAATGGCTGACAAAGAGCTCACATTGGGGCAGATTGCCGAGATTGTGAAAGGCGAGCTGGAAGGCCCGGGTGAACTGAGGTTAAAGGGTATCCAGTCCCTTGATGGGGCAAGTGATGAACATATAAGTTTTGTAGTCGACAAGCGGTACGAAGAGGCGGCGTTGGCAAGCAGGGCAGCGGCCTTGATAGTGCCAAGTAACTGGACAGGCCCGGTGGAGAAACCCCTGGTCCGTGTGGGCAATCCCTACCTGGCTTATGCCCTTGTTGCCTCGGCCTTCTCAAGGAAAGACTTCGTTGCGAGGGGGATCAGCCCCGATGCCCACATCGGGGAGGATTGTTCAATTGACGAAAACATTTCCATTTATCCCGGGGCCTTTATCGGAGACAGGGTGACCATAGGCCCCAGGTGCGTCATTTATCCCGGGGTTTTTCTGGGAAATGACGTGACCGTGGGAGAGGATTGCGTGCTTTATCCTAATGTCACGGTATATCATGGGTGCAGGCTTGGCAACAGGGTCGTAGTTCACGCCGGTACTGTAATAGGAAGTGACGGTTTCGGATATGCCACGGATGGGGAGGTCCATGTGAAAATCCCCCAGATCGGGATCGTGGTCATCGAGGATGACGTGGAGATAGGCGCGAACGTAGCCATAGACCGGGCAGCCCTTGGTGAGACCAGGATCGGTGCCGGATCAAAGCTTGATAACCTTATTCAGATAGGCCACAACGTGACAATCGGTCCCAACTCTATAATCGTTGCGCAGGTCGGGGTGGCAGGAAGTGCCCGCCTGGGCAAGGGAGTGATGCTGGGCGGACAGGTCGGAATCGTAGGCCACATAACGCTTGGAGATTACGTCAGGGTAGGCGCCCAGTCAGGCGTGGCCCAATCAGTACCTTCCGGTCAGGTGGTATCGGGTACTCCAGCGGTGCCTCACCGCTTATGGCTGCGCGTCAACAGCGCCATTAAGAAATTGCCCGATCTTTTAAAGGAGGTCAGGCAGTTGAAGGAGAAGGTCAAAAAGCTTGAATCAGGTTCCTGACGAGCCTGCCCGGGCAGGCAGTTTATCCCGTATCATCCCACGAAAACAAGATTACCGTTAAAGAAAGAAGATGTCCCTAATAAAGGGATATCCATTATATGTGAGCTGGGATATGCTGCTCCAGGTGCAGGTCGAATATGGAAATTTTCGGGAGGAGTAATGGAGACACAAAAGAAGGTATTGTCCATAGATGAAATAAAGAAATTGTTGCCACACAGGTATCCATTCCTGCTGGTTGACAGGATAATTGATTTTGAGGCCGGCGTTGGCATTACCGGTCTCAAGAACGTGACAATAAATGAACCCTTTTTCCAGGGGCATTTCCCGGACGAACCGATAATGCCAGGGGTCCTGATTCTAGAAGCCATGGCCCAGACAGGAATCATTTTTGCGAAGATGACCGCTCCGGAAGAGCTTAGTGACAAGCTCCTGGTATTTGCCGGCATGGATGGGGTAAGGTTCAGGCGACCTGTTCTTCCTGGAGACCAGTTGATAATGAAGCTTGAATTGATAAAACGCAAATCCTCCCTCTGGAAGATCAGGGCAAAGGGATTTGTTGGCGATGATCTGGTGGTTGAGGCCGTGCTCATGGCAGCCGTCCAAAAGGAAAACAAATAGAAACGAAGGGCAAGGAAAGAGAAATTGGAAGCTCAGAATTATAGTGAAAACGGTGTAGCGATTCATCCTACGGCAGTGGTGTCTCCCGAGGCCCGATTGGGTTCCGGGGTGAAGGTAGGCCCATACAGCATAATAGGGCCTGATGTGATAATCGGGGACGACACGCAGATTGGTGCCCATGCTGTAATCGAGGGAAAGACAAAGATAGGCAGGTCGAACAAGATATATCATTTTGTTTCTATCGGGACTGCCCCCCAGGATCTCAAGTATGCTGGCGAGCCAACAGCCTTGGAGATAGGCGATTCCAATGTGATCAGGGAATTCGTAACCATCCACCGCGGCACGGAGGGCGGTGGAGGAGTCACCAGAGTGGGGAACAGATGCCTCCTGATGGCCTATACCCACGTGGCCCATGACTGCGTTGTCGGGGATGAGGTAGTGATGGCCAACGGGGCTACCTTGGGAGGCCACGTGGTGGTCGGAGACCATGTAGTGATGGGAGGGCTGTCTGCGGTTCATCAGTTCTGCCGCATCGGCGCCTACGCATTTCTTGGAGGCATGTCCGGTGTGAGCAAGGATGTGCCCCCATTTGTCAAATTTTGGGGCCCGAGGGGGCGGATTTACGGATTGAACCTGGTGGGGCTGAGGAGGCATGGATTCGGCCGGGAGGTCATCTCCGCCCTTCGTGAGTCATACAGGATCCTTTTTAAGAGGGACTGTCCCCTCAAGGAGGCCCTTGATGAAGTAGAGAAACGTTTCAGCGGAATTTCACAGATCATGGAACTGGTTTCATTCATAAGGTCTTCAAAGAGGGGTATCCCAAAGACAGGCGAGGATCTCGAGGACATTTAATGGAAAATCATCCTGTTGCCATAGTTGCCGGGGGAGGGCAGTTTCCTCTCCTTTGTGCCCGGGCCATCAGGCAGAAGGGGCACAGGGTCTTTGCTGTCGCCCATAAGGGGGAGACTGACGCCGCTCTTGAGGATGAAGTGGATGATCTTGTTTGGGTCCACCTTGGGCAGCTCGGCAAGGTCATAAAGTCAATAAAAAAGGCCGGGGCGAAAGAGGCAATTTTTGCAGGAACCATCACTAAAAAACGCATGTTTAGGGATGTGCGCCCGGATCTCAAGGCCCTTGCGCTTTGGAAAAGACTCAATAAACGGCTGGATGATTCAATCCTGAGGGCGGTTGCCTCGGAAATCGAAGCCGAGGGTATAAAGGTCGTTGGCGCGACGGAATATCTCACTCATCTCCTCGCCCCGAAAGGGGTGCTGACCAGGAAGAAACCTGCCAGGCACCAGTGGGAGGATATATCCTTTGGATGGCGGCTGGCCAAGGAAATTGGCCGTCTTGATATCGGGCAGTGCGTGGTGGTAAAGGACAGGGCGGTGATTGCCGTCGAGGCGATTGAGGGAACAGACAGGACCATTTCCCGGGGAGGCGAGCTTGGCGGACCTGGCACCGTTGTGGTAAAGGTGTGCAAACCTAACCAGGACACCCGCTTTGACCTGCCCTCCATAGGTATTGGCACAGTTGAGAGCATGAAAGCGGCGGGTGCGTCTGTCCTTGCCTTTGAGGCTGGGAAGGCCCTTCTTTTTGACAAGGAAGAGACCATAAAACTCGCTGATAAATTTTCCATATCACTTGTAGGAATTGATGACGGAGTAATGCCAGGTGATTAGGGTCGCAGTTATAGGTGTTGGATATTTGGGAAGGTTCCATGCCCAGAAATATGCACAGATGGAAGGCGTGGAGCTCGTAGGGGTTGTTGATATCAGCAGTGAGCGGGCTGAAGATGTTGCAAGGGAGACCGGGACGGCACATTTCACGGATTACCGCGATCTGATCGGAAAAATCGATGCCGCCTCAATCGTGGTGCCAACCATTTATCATTTTGACATTGCCCTGGATCTTCTAAAGTCCGGTGTCCACTGCATGGTGGAAAAGCCCATAGCCACCACGGTAAGCGAGGCAGAAGATCTTATCGAAGCGGCTGAGAACAGCGGGGTGGTGCTCCAGGTGGGACATCTCGAGCGCTTTAACCCGGCGGTGGAATTCCTGGTAGAGCGTGTCACCCAGCCTCTCTTTATCGAAGGTCACAGATTGAGCGTGTTCAAGGACAGGGCAACGGATGTCGACGTGGTGCTAGATCTCATGATCCATGACATCGATATCGTGCTGGCCCTGGTGGATTCCCCGCTAAAGGAGATAAGGGCAGTAGGGCTGCCTGTCCTTACTCCAAAGGTCGATATTGCAAACGCAAGGCTGATATTCGAAAACGGGTGTACGGCCAATCTTACAGCCAGCCGGATTTCCCTTCAAAACATGAGAAGAGTCCGGGTATTTCAGCAAGGAGCCTATATCTCAGCGGATTGTACCGAGAGAAAAAACCTGATAGTCACCACTTCTGGAATTGGCCAGGACAAGACACCCCTTGTGCCGGAACTGAAATCGCACGGAAACGTAGACATACTCTATTCAGAGCTGGAATCCTTCATCCAGGCGGTAAGGGGTGAGGAAGAGCCAAGGGTTTCTGGCAATGCAGGAAAAGAGGCCTTGAAATTGGCCCTTGAAATCAATACCCAGATACATAATGGACTCGTATCAAGCCCCCTCATCCAATTTCCCTAAGATCTTCCTGATCGCGGGAGAGGCCTCAGGCGATCTCCACGGGGCTGGTATCGTACGTGGTTTAAAGGAGATTTTCCCAGGGGCCAGCTTTCATGGGATCGGCGGAAGCCAAATGGAGAGGGCAGGGGTCAAGCTCCTGTTTCCCAGTTCGGATCTGGCAGTTGTCGGCCTTTTCGAGATCGTGTCCCATGCCCGCCCGATATTCCAGGCATTCAGGAAGACGATCAGGTGGCTCAGGGATGAAAGGCCTGATCTTCTCGTGCTGATCGATTATCCTGATTTTAACTTTTTGGTTGGTAAGAGGGCAAAAAAGCTTGGCATCCCTGTTTTTTATTATATCTGTCCCCAGGTTTGGGCGTGGAGGCAGGGCAGAATCAAGACACTCAGGAAATTCGTTGATCAGATCGGTGTGATCCTCCCGTTTGAGAAGGAATTTCTTGAAAAGCGTGGCCTTAATGTCCAATTCGTGGGGCATCCGCTGCTGGATGTCGTGAAGGCAGGACGCAGCAAAGAAAGATTTTGCATGGATCATGATATCGATCCTGACTCCGTTCTAGTATCCCTGCTCCCAGGGAGCAGGACCGGAGAGATTGAAAGGATGCTGCCCCTTATGAAGGAGGCATCTTTTATCCTGCATAAAAGAAGGGGAGATGTTGCTTTTGTCCTGCCTGTCGCGCCATCTCTCAGCAACGGGCTTAGGTCCATGATAGAAGAGGAGGTAAAAGGGCTTCCGGTAAAGGTGATTTCCGGGGAAACCTATGACGCGATATCCTCTTCTGACCTTGCGATGGCAGCTTCCGGTACAGTCACCCTTGAGGCCGCTATACTTGATACCCCTGTGATAGTTACCTACAAGATTTCCAGGCTGACATATTTTTTGGGAAGACGCCTAATAAAGGTGCCATACGTCTCCCTTGTCAATCTTATTGCCGGACGGATGATCGTCCCGGAAATCCTTCAGGATGAGGCGACTCCCGAAAGGCTGGCCCTTGAGGCCGAGGCGATCATTGATGACAGGGCCCGCATGGACGCCATTAAAAAGGGACTTGACTTGGTAAGGAGAAAACTTGGAAGTCCTGGGGCAGGGAAACGGGCAGCGGCCCTTGCGGCTAGTTTGATCCAGGGTAAGGGGTAAAACGATGTCTGTCAGACTCGACAGACAAACACCCTGTCGTTTCCGGAAAGGTCCTTTCTGATTTCAATATGGCGGAACATTTTCATCTCTTTTGCCATCAGGCGCACACTTTGTCCCTGTTCAGAGCCGATCTCGCATAAAAACCAGCCTCCTGGCCTGAGATAGGCATTCACCCTTGAAAGAAGGGTTTCTATGTCTGAAAGCCCTTCATCATCTGAAAAAAGGGCGTAAGGCGGTTCGAACTCCGTTATTTCTCTTGAAAGGGATTTCTTTTCCCTGAAGGCTATGTAGGGGGGATTTGAAACTATCAGGTCGAAACATGGTGTAGCAGGCTTGCCTTTTTTGCCGCCAGTCCCGCTTACACACGTTTTAAAGGCAGAGAACCAGTCTGCCTGCACCAGCAGGATCCTTGAATCCACCCGGCTGGACCTTGCGTTTTCCTTTGCGACACACAGGGCTTCAAAGGATATGTCAACCGCGACAATGAGCGCGTCATCAATTTCCGTTGCAAGGGCCACGGCAATGGCCCCGGACCCTGTGCCCATGTCTGCGATCAGGGGGAAACGGATTTTTTCTTTTCTGATGATTTCAGCGGCAGTCTCGACCAGGAGCTCGGTCTCTGGTCGTGGAATGAGGGTGGCCCTGGTGACCTTCAGAGGCAGGGACCAGAATTCCTTCTTTCCCGTAATGTAGGCAACGGGTTCTCCATCCGCCCTTCTTTCAAGGGCGTCAAGGAATCTCTGAACAGCAGGCTGTTCCAGTTCGAGGTCCTTGTTGAGGTGAAGCCAGAAACGTTCTTTTGATAGGACGTGCCCCAGGAGGATCTCGGCCTCGAGCAGTGGATTTTCAGAAAATTTGAGGATTTTCAGACCGTGCTGAATCGCCTCTTTTACGGTCATTACGAGCCGCTTTGGGCAAGGGCCTGGGCCTGGTAATGGGTTCCCAGGGCCTCTATGATCTCATCTATGTCGCCGTCAAGGATGGAATCCAGACGATAGAGTGTAAGCCCGATGCGGTGATCAGTCATCCTTCCCTGGGGGAAGTTGTAGGTACGGATTCTTCCGCTGCGGTCTCCGGACCCCACCATTGTACGTCTTTCTTCCGTTATGTGTTTCTGCTGTTCCCTCTGTTTCTGGTCAAGCAACCTGGCGTAAAGCACTTTTAAGGCCTTTGCCTTGTTTTTGTGCTGGGAACGTTCGTCCTGGCACTGAACCACGATACCTGTTGGAATATGGGTGATCCTGACGGCAGACTCGGTCTTGTTGACGTGCTGTCCGCCAGCGCCTGATGCCCTGTAGACATCTATCCTGAGATCGCCCGGATCGATCTCCACATCGACATCTCCGGCCTCCGGCAACACGGCCACGGTGACAGCGGATGTGTGAATGCGTCCCTGGGTCTCTGTTTCAGGGACCCTTTGGACCCGATGTATGCCGCTTTCGAATTTAAGACGGCTGTACACATTGTCCCCTGAAATCATGGCGATTATTTCCTTGAATCCGCCTATGCCAGTGGAGTGGGCATTCATGATTTCGACCTTCCAGCCCTTTCGTTCCGCGTAGCGGCTGTACATGCGAAACAGATCGGCTGCGAAAAGGGCTGCCTCGTCCCCGCCGGTACCGGCGCGAATTTCCAGGATGACGTTCTTCTCGTCGTTAGGATCCTTGGGCAAGAGGAGGAGTTTTATCCTGTTCTCAAGCTCCTCTTTTTTTTCCTCGAGCTCTTCAAGCTCGGCCTTGGCCAGCCCGGCTATTTCAGGATCGGAATCGTGGAGGAGTTCCTTGTTGTCCTCGATCTGTTTCAGTACGTCCTCATAGGTGCGATAGGCCTGGATAACAGGTGTGAGATCAGAGTGTTCCTTGGCAATCTGCTGATACTTCTGCCTGTCTGACAATATGTCAGGATCGCTCATCTTGGCCTCGAGGCCATTATATTTTTCTTCAAGTTCCTGAAGTTTTTCCAACATATCTTTATGCCTGGGAATGTTCTTTCTGGTATTCGGTCTCCAGCGAGAGCGCCCGTTTCAAAGCTATCAGCGCGATTTCGATTTGGTCATCAGTTGGGACCCTTGTGGTTATACGTTGCATCAAAAGGCCAGGGGCAAGAAGGACCGAAAACCATTTTGACTTTTTTTTGCCTGCCCACCTTATAATTTCATACGATATGCCCGCCACCGGTATCATGAGCATTATCTTGAACAGGATTACCAGGGGGGTCTTGAGCCATACCACAGCTGGAAGAGGAATTTGGGGAATTATCAGGGCAAAAAGGGCTATGCTCACCAGCAGGACCACCATGATGAAGGATGTTCCGCATCTGGGATGCAGCGTGCTGTGTTTTCTGGCATTTTCCACCGAAAGGTTTTCCTTGGCCTCGTATGCGTAAATGGATTTATGCTCGGCGCCATGGTACTGAAAGACCCTTTTTATATCTTTAAGGCATCCGATGGCCATGACATATGTTGCAAAAAGTGTCATCTTGATAAGCCCATCCAGGAGATGAAAAGACAGGGAGTCAAGGCCGGCACTGGATTTCATGATTTCAAGCAGGTATGAGCTGGCGAGATGGGGCAGGATCACAAAAAGTGCTATCCCAAAAAGGAATGACACGGCTATTGTAGAAAAAATCGCCCATTGGGAGAGTGTGTCCCCCTCATCGTCGTCTCCCTCAACGGCCTCCTGGGCGGAAAAATTGAGCGCCTGGATGCCGTTTAAAAGGGCCTCAAACAAGACTATGCTGCCCCGCAAAAAGGGTTTTTTCAGCAGGGGCAGGGATTCCGCTACGGAGTGCCACGGCCTCTCCTTGAGTGCCACGGAGCCGTCCGGCCGTCTGACCGCCACGGCCATGGCCTTCGGGCTCCGCATCATTACCCCCTCTATTACGGCCTGTCCACCTACCTGGAGAGGAGCCGCAAGGGCTGTTAAGAATAGAAGTTTTTTATTCAGCTTCGTTTTCCGAACTTTTGCCATATTTGCGCAGGAATTTTTCAACCCTTCCCGCAGTGTCTACCAGCTTCTGCTTTCCTGTAAAGAACGGGTGACACTGGGAGCAGATCTCCACCTTTATCTCCTCAAGGGTGGAGCCTACTTCAAACTCATTGCCGCATGCGCATCTTACCTTGGCGTTATTATAATACTGAGGATGAATGTTATCTTTCATTTTGCTTGGAAACCTCCCAATTGCATAGAAAAAAGTAGCGTAAGAAAATCACTAAAAGTGGCCGACGTCAATACCGTCATCCTGGATTACGCATTTCAAATTAAAATTCGTCGACATGCCCTGGACTGGCATCTTTGGCATTCGGCCCAATAGCCTGAAGGATTATCTGTTCATGGATGCCAAAAACTCCTCGTTGTTTTCCGTGCCCTGCATCTTGTCCAGTAAAAATTCCATGGAGTCTACCGGATTCAGCGGGGAAAGAAGTTTTCTCAATATCCATACCCGGTTCAGGACATCCTGAGGAACCAAAAGTTCTTCTTTCCTCGTGCCTGAACGGTTGATGTCTATGGAAGGGAATATTCTCTTGTCCGAGAGCTTCCTGTCAAGATGTATTTCCATGTTGCCGGTGCCTTTGAATTCCTCGAAGATTACCTCGTCCATCCTGCTTCCGGTGTCTATGAGGGCGGTGGCAATGATGGTAAGGCTTCCCCCTTCCTCTATGTTCCTGGCGGCACCGAAGAAGCGTTTGGGGCGATGAAGGGCGTTTGAGTCCACACCGCCAGACAGGATTTTCCCGCTTGGAGGAACCACGGTGTTGTAGGCCCTGGCAAGCCTTGTAATGGAGTCAAGCAGAATGACAACATCCCGCTTGTGTTCCACGAACCGCTTCGCCTTCTCGATCACCATCTCGGACACCTGTATGTGCCGTTGCGCGGGTTCATCAAAGGTGGAGCTTACGACTTCGGCCTTGACCGAACGTTGCATGTCGGTAACCTCTTCAGGCCTTTCGTCTATGAGCAGGACTATAAGGATGACCTCTGGATGGTTCCTCGAGATGGAATTTGCGATGTTCTGGAGCAGCATTGTTTTTCCAGTACGCGGAGGGGCAACAATGAGTCCGCGCTGGCCCTTTCCGATGGGGGTTATGAGATCCATGATCCTTGCCGAATAGTTGTCCGGATCGGTCTCCAGTTTGAGATGTTCCATCGGGTAAAGGGGGGTAAGATTGTCAAAGAGTATCTTGTCGAAAACAGAGTCTGGCGGGTCGTAGTTGAGGGATTCGACCTTTAGCAGCGCAAAATAGCGCTCCCCATCCTTTGGCGGGCGTATCTGGCCGGAGATGGTGTCGCCCGTCCTGAGGTTGAAGCGCCTGATCTGAGATGGGCTTACGTAAATATCATCAGGGCCGGGAAGATAGTTGTAGTCAGGGCTCCTCAGGAAACCGAACCCATCCTGGAGAATTTCCAGTACGCCTTCACCATATACAGATCCGTTCTGTGCTGTCTGGGCTTTGAGTATAGAGAAGATCAGTTCCTGTTTTCGTAAGCCGGTAGGCGATTCAATGCCCAGTTCTTTCGCGATTTGGTAGAGCTCGCTTACTGTTTTTTTCTTTAGATCCGCAAGGTTCATAGTCATGGTCGGTTCCGATTTAACGGATTTTGAATTGTTTTTTTCTTTGTTGTCTTTGGACCTTCGTGCCATCTGTATCCCTCTATGGATGTTTATATATAATCGGGTCTCAGCTGTCTTGTATGATAAACCCAAGAGTAACCGTAACTGAAGACGGATTCTTTTTTATGTTTTTTTGGCTGTTGGGCATCTTTTATGCCCCATAAAATAAGTTTCCTTGATGCTCATACAAGGGATGTTGCGCTTGTAAAAGATGGGCTCTTTTCCTGAAAGGTTTTTTATAGCGTCTTTCCTGTTTAACGAGCCGGAATTACAGCCGTGAATACGGCCTTTGTCGCGCTGTGATTTTTGATGCCTCCGTAGAATGGATATCATACCATAGCCATTTTATGGGTCTTTTGTCAATGGGTATTTAAGGGTTTTTTAATCATTTTTTGTCTGTTTTGACCAATAAAACCAAGGTTTCAATGTGAACCGTCTGGGGAAAGAAATCGTAGGCCTCAATAGACTCTATTTCATACCCCTGTTTTTTTAAAATGTTAAGATCCCTGGCCAGTGTTGCCGGATTGCAGGATATATAGATTATGTGGGGGATGTTTAATTTGGATACTCGCCCCACCACTTCCTTTGCTCCTTTACGGGGGGGATCAAGAATTAAAAGATCCCAGCGCTCTTTCCCGCAGTTGTGCTGTATAAAGCGTTCGACATCACTGGTTAAAAAAAGTGTGTTATTGCCAAGTCCAAGGTGCGCCGCCGCCTTTTTCGCGGCTTTAACAGAAGCTACCCCGTATTCCACTCCGGTGACGTTGAATCCCTTTAGTGCCAAGGGAAGTGAAAAATTACCGATACCGCAGTAAAGGTCAAGGATTTTTTCTGCGCCAACTAAATTTGCGATCTCAAGTACCCTTTTTATGACCTCGAGATTTTTCTCCCAGTTCACCTGGGTAAAACAAAATGGGGC
>CAZUIH010000025.1:22245-24240 GCA_964620365.1 uncultured Desulfobacterales bacterium
TTTTTATGACCTCGAGATTTTTCTCCCAGTTCACCTGGGTAAAACAAAATGGGGCACAGGATATTGATATATCTGCTGAAAGTCCCAGCCTGTCTCCTGGGTAAAGGCATCTAAGCAAGGGTGTCCCTGCTGTTTCTAAAATTTTCTCTCTTTTGTCAAGGCATATCGCCCCGGTGATTACAGGAAATTCCCTGTCTAAGGTGCTGGAGATTGAATCATCCGTCTTTCCTGTCTTCATCTTTAAAACCAGCTTAATGTCGCCTTCTGACTCCGATCCTGCCGGGTCGCACAATATAGACACCTCTTGTACCCTTTTGAGGGTCCTTGTCCAGGTTTTGGAATCCGTTATAGTCCTGGCCGCATCCCCGATTTTTTTAAGGGCAAGTCTGCATTGCCCTACTGTCACAAATTCTTTCGAACCCTTCTTGAAAAAACCCAGGCGGCCCATTTTGACGTGCATCCTTATGCGGTGGCGGTAGAAGAGGGAGTTTCGGGCGGGTGTCACCCTGAATGATCCAGGGATATCGATTTTCCCCAGGCGTTCAAGGGTCTCTTTCAGTATCTCTCCCTTAAGGTCATGCTGGCGAGAGTAGTGGATGTGGCCCAGCATGCAGCCGCCGCACTTCGAGGCATGGGGACATGGGTAGGAAGTCCGGTGGGGAGAAGGGTCAAGGACATCCTCCACCATGCCGACAGACCATGACCTGTGTTCCTCCACCACCTTGATCGCTACTGTCTCGCCGGGAATTGTGCCCGGCACCAGGCAGACTTTTCCCCCGGGGATTCTGGACAGGCCGTAGCCGCCCTGTACGATCCGTTCTATGAATACCCTATGGGTTTCTTCTGACATGTTATTCTTGAGGCATCTCCCATCCAAGGCGGGACATGAGGGTTACCAGCATTGTAAGGGTGTCGTTTACAGGGGTGGGCATGTCAAGCTCCTTTCCATATCTGGAAATTGCCCCGTTTATCACATCTATTTCAGTGGGGTGCTTACGAATCCTGTCCTGGAGCATGGACGATTTGTTGAGTGCCGTATTCCTGCATACCTCTCTCACCATTTCGTGTACCTGGGCAAAATCGGCTCCCAGGTCTATTCCCTTGGCTATGGCCACGTCATAGGCTTCCCTTATTGCTCTGGCCTGAAGCTCCATGGTCTCTTCGTGGAGGAGTATGTCTCCGTTTTTCAGGCCTGTAAGGGAGGTGATGGCATTGATGCCTACATTTATTATAAGTTTGTTCCAGATATGCGGATATATATCCGGTGTCGTCCTGGCAGGCCATCCCGCTCTTTCAAGGAGCAGGCAGAGTTCTTCAATCCCTGGAGAAAATTCAGACCCCCTGACCGCTGGCCCGATTATCGTGGGGCCCTGGCCTGCATGTTTCACCTTGCCCTCACCCAGAAGCGTCGCCCCCTGGGAAGTTATGCCGAGGCCGATCCTTTTCCTGTCCACGATCTGGCTGATCGTCTTTTCATGGCCTATGCCGTTCTGGAGTGAAATTATGACTGTGCCAGGCCCTATTAAAGGCGGAATCTGCGTGATTGCCCTGGATGTCTGGTAGGCCTTGACCAGGATGATTATGAGGTCCTGGGGTCCGATTTTTCGAGGGTCCCATGTCACCACGGGATGAGAAAGCCATGTTCCCTTAGGGGTTTCAACTTCTATGCCCTGTTTGTCGAGTGCCTCGGCACGCTTTTTTTTGTAATCGAGCAGTGAGACCTGGCAGCCGGTCCGTGCCAGGTAGCCAGCCATCAGGCATCCGAGGGCGCCTGGTCCCACTATGGTAATCTTTCTGGAAAGTTTTTCTGTCATGACCTGTCAAAATGCCATCCATTTCTCATTCACGGTATGTGTGGATATTTCTACTTTTTTTCATATGAGAATAAAATTATTTTATTTTATATTACTGTCACTTGACAGTGTGTTGCAATCTTATTAGATGAGCCGAAATCTGGCCATGTTTTGTTTTTTACGTCATAACCATATATAACAC